>JBAXXU010000019.1:0-47966 GCA_037127735.1 Bacteroidota bacterium | reverse complement strand
ATCTTATTACTTTTAACTTTAGGCGCTCAAAACTATAGGCTCTGATTAGTAACAAGACAGTTAATCATAATCCAGAGTTAAATACCTGTTGTTTATTTATGTATGTTATGTGAAATCTGACCTGATTTTGAAGTGGTCAATTAAGGACGGAATTTGCAATAACCGTATTATAGATTTACATTATCAATTAGTCTTTAATCAAAATTTTAAAACAGCGGGGTGCGCTAATCGGGGTTCATACCTGTTGTGCAGAGGGAAACCGGAAGAGAGGCTCACCCGTCTGCGCTTTTGCCTTTATGGCTTCAATCGCGTTTTTTTCAAGTGGCTTTAGGTCTGGTGCAAGCCTCAGGGCTGTCATAAAGAGCTTCTCTTCCCCTGGAGGTATCAGAGTTGTTACCGGGTGGGAAAGTGTGAACCTGAGTCCCATTTTTATATCCTCCTCCGTTTTCAGAGGTTCGTACCAGCATTTTTCATATCCTTTATGGTCAGCATGTTCCGGCCATGGTCCGTTTGCCATTGATTTGAGGGCTATTATCCCCATCTTCTTTTCCTGTGCCATGGCAAGAACCTGGGGTCCGTAATTTCCCTTATACCATGTTTTGAAGTTTATGTGGAACATTATCGTATCAAAATTAAAACCCTGCATGAGTGCCATTGCCGCTTCTGCAGAATGAGCAGAAAAGCCGAGGAACCTGACTTTACCTTCTTTCCTTGCTTCAAGAAAAGTTTCAATGGCTCCGCCCCGGTCGAGTATCTTTTTTACATCTGCCAGCGTTGTGACTGCATGCAGTTGGTAAAGGTCAAAATGATCGGTTCTCAGATTTTTAAGAGACTGTTCAAGCTCTTTCCTTGAATCCTCTCTGGTAAGGCTCTCCGTCTTGCACGACAGGAAAACATTCTTCCTATAAGGCTCCAGGGCCGGTCCAAGTTTTAATTCCGCATCGCCATAGGAAGGGGCGACATCGAAATAGCTGACCCCTGCATCGATTGCCGTTTTTACGGTCTTAGATGCATTTTCAGCAGTTGCATTCATTACTACAATCCCGCCGAATCCGATAACTGAAAGCATTTCTCCGGTCTTACCAAGTGACCTCTTTTCAATCTTTCCAAAAACTGAGACCCTTGATATCCACGATAGATCATCAGGGAAAAGTCCTGCTGCGGGAGCCACGATTGCAGTGGCCTTTAAAAAATCACGGCGTTTCATTATAACAGGTTTTAGTTACTGCAAGACCATAAAGTTATGAAATTTGTTGCAGGTTCAAAATTTTAAAAATATGAAATGTTCAAAAAGACTATCGTATCCCCCATAATATATTTGGTGGATAATTATCCCAATAATTATTTCTGTTATAAGTTTAATTATTAGTTGCCTGGAAAAACCATTGTTCTTGATCATAGTAGGCCGTAATAAATTGGCCACCAAAATCCGCAGTTAAATACTTGTTGCTTATTTATTTATGTTAAGTGATATCTGACCAGGTTTTGAAGTGGTCAAAGAAGGACGGATTTTATGCTTAGTATCAGGTTGCAGGAGGTTTGTTGCAAACGATAGGATAATTCAGGGGTCGTTAAACCTCACCTGACTATTAACGAAGTCATGTGACGAGGATCTCAACTGAGTCCACAAGCAAAATCAGACACTCATAACAATCAATAGTTGCAGGTGTTTATTATGCACCAGGCTTTTTCGTAATATAAGATTCTTCAGATGATCAACTCAACCACTCATTACCAGATGAAACAGACCATCAATACAATATAGTTCCTCAAAATTTGTACTAATTACTATGTCTTCTACTCATACTTAAGTGATTGTGCAGGATTTACCCTGGCTGCCCTCAGAATGTGGTAGCTGATTGTAAGAATCGCAATACCAAGGACAATAGTCATTCCCGCTATAAAACTGATTATACCAAGGTTAATTCTGTAATAGAAATTTTCAAGCCATTTCCCGGCAAAATAATATATAATGGGCCATGCAATAAGTGCTGAAACCGAGACAAGAATTATGACCTCCTTTGAGATAATAATATAAATTTCAGTTAACGAAGCGCCCATTGCCTTTCTCAGCCCTATCTCCCTGGTTCTTTGTTCAACAGTAAATGATGTAAGTCCGAAAAGGCCAAGAGCCGCTATTAATATCGCAAGTAAGGAAAAGACAACTGCCATATGGGCATTCTGTTTCTCCTGGTTGTACATTTGTTCAAAATCTTCATCGACAAAGTAATACTGCAACTGATCGTCAGATGTAAACTGTTTCCAGATTTTCCCGATCTCAGTGATGGTCTTAGCATAATCCTTTGCGGAAATCTTTACAGTCAGATATCCCCATAAAAAGTCATCGGTTTTATAGCGAAAGATATATGGGCCAACCGGAGTATGAAGTGATTCAAAATTGAAATTCTTTACAACACCGATGACCGAAAAATAATTTATCTTGGCTGAATCAGCTGGCAGCATGAATCTTGTCTTTTCAATGTCAGTGATTCCAAAATTCTTTACAGTTGCTTCGTTGACGAGACATGCTTCACTGTCTTTACTAAATAATGGATTAAAAGTTCTTCCCGACGCCAGTGTCATCCCATAGACTTCCAGAAAATCATAATCAATCCAGTTTGTTTGAATAAGATAGGTCTCCTCATTACTACCTTCCATCATATAACCAATGTTATTATTGTTGCGGCCTGCTACTGCTGTGGAGCTTGCGATATTTATAACACCCGGGATCTCCCTTACTTCCTTTTTAAAAGAGGTAACCTGTGATCCAAGCGCTCTGGCTCTGTTTATTACCAGCAATTGTTCCTTGTTGAAGCCTGTATCTTTGTTAAGCATATATTTTATCTGCCGGTACATTATTAAGGTACCAACGATCAACAGGATCGATACTGAGAACTGAAAAACAACAAGTATCCTCCTGAGCCAGCCGTTTTTCATACTGTTTTTCATACTTCCCTTCAGTACTTCATATGGATTAAAGGACGAGAGATAGAAGGCAGGATAGCTTCCGGCAAGAAATCCGAAGACTACAGAAAATATAAGTAGAACAGGAATTGTATACCAGCCAGTAAAAAGGTCTAATGCAAGGCTTTCACCCAAGAGGTTATTAAAATATGGAAGCGTAATCTTTATAATTATAAGGGCCACAAGCATTGAGATAAATGTAAGTATGAAAGACTCAAAGAGAAACTGAGCTACTAACATCCCATTTGTTGATCCTCCTATTTTTTTTATTCCAACCTCCTTTGCCCTTTTTGAAGACTGAGCAGTAGAAAGATTCATGAAATTGACAGCCGCAATAAATATTATCAGAATGGCAATGCTTCCGAAAATTGTCAGGTATTTGGGATCACTTGCATCTTTAAGCTGCTGGCGAATTGACGGATCAAGATGGATATCAGTAAGATTCTGTAAATAATATCTGTACTTGTTTCCCTGAGCAAAAAAATCATTTAATGATATCCCTAAATATTTCTGTATTGCCGATCCTAAATATTTCAATACAAATCCCGGGAGTTTCTTTTCCAGTGACTTGAAGTCTGAATTTGGTTTTAAGAGCAGGTATGTGCTGAGATGATTGCTTAACCACGATGGATTGCTTGATGACTCAGTATAGGTCATGATTGAGGTAATGATATTTATCTCAAAATGTGAGTTCCCAGGGATATCATCCATGATGCCCGAGATAGTAAATCTGATCGAGTCTGATCCGATTTTAAGTGTTTTATCGATCGGGTTCAAATCTCCAAATATCTTCTTTGCTGTTGACTCTGATAATACTGCTTTATGCGGCGCATTAAGAAGATTTTTGGGATCGCCTTTTAAAACCTTAACTGAAAAGAAATTAAAAAAAGAGGAATCGGCTTCAACCATATGCTCCTCCATAAAAGTCTGACTGTTATAATTTATAATTGTAGGTCCCCACCCGTTAATTCTCAGGAAATCTTCTATTTCAGGAAATTCCTGCATCATTGTAGGTCCTATTACTGCTGCGGTCGAAGCCTGAGTAATATCCTGACCTCCTATTTTACCATTCAGGATCACTCTGAAGATCCTTTCTTTCTTGGTATTATATCTGTCATAACATGCCTCGTTAATTACAAAAATTGCAATAAGCAGGCTGCATGCGATCCCGATTGAGAGGCCCAGTACATTGATAATAATATATACACGCTGTCTTTTAAAAGATCTTAAACTATATTTGATTAACTGGTTGAACATTTATTTGCGTTTTAAAAAGGGTAAGTCCCGTTCATCATTAAAAAATATCCAAATTTTTTGTCAAAATTCCTGAGACTTGTTTAATAGACTTGTAAAAATCAATTATGCTGCAATAAGAATTTGTGGACAAATTGTTCCCCTTCATCATTGTTGGCCAGATCAAATTGACCATACAATTTCGTAGTAAAATATCTGTTGTTTATAAATGATGTCAATTGTTATCAGACCGAGTTTTGAAGTGGTCAAAGAAGGACGGATTTTACTATTACATCTTCATAACATAGTGTTTTTTAATAAAATCAGGGTCAATGTTAACACCCATTCCTGGTCCAGTGGGAACTTTAATCTTTCCGTCTAAGACTTTCAATGGCGATGTCGGGCATTCAAATATTACTGATGTATCAAGTCCCTTAAATTCGTGGTGAGCTCCGGTATTAGGAACAGCAGAAACAAGTATGTAATCATAAAGAAATCCCAGGCCCCCTCCTGACATATGAGGAATAATAGTTTTCTCGAATGCATCTGCCATGAGTGCAACTTTCATCGAACGAATCATGCCCCCGAAATAATAAATATCAGGTTGAACAATATCAAAGCCATCGTTGGCAATAGACCATCGAAAATGGACAAAACTCTGATCCTGTTCACCATTTGCAACAGGTATCGTAAGTGCATCTGCGACCTTCTTGATATCTTCAAAATGATCATACATAACAGGCTCTTCAAAATAACTATATTTATACTCTTCCAGAAGCTTACCAACTCGTATTGCTTCTTTTACATTATAATAACCATTTGAATCAGCATAGAGAAACATATCATCACCATATGTCTGACGCAGGAGCGGTATCAATCTTTCAGTCTTTTCAGGTACTCCAGGATAATGTATGTCTTTTGTTCCAGCGTACTGATAACCCACCTTAACTTTAAGCGCATGAGTATCATATTCAGCTACGGCTTTTTTAATAAGGTCAAAATGTTCTTCCAACGGTTTTTCACGAAACTCAGTAGCCACATATACAGCAACTTCAGGATTATGGATTTCTCCGATTAACTGTCCCACAGGCTTATCAGCAATATGTCCAAGCATATCGAGAATGGCAAATTCTATAGTTGCTAACGGTAAACCAAGTGCAATCCCATTATATCTGAAATTGAAACCGTAGATATAAATCTTTTCTAAAATTAAGTCTAGTTCCCGTGCATCCTGACCAATAAAATAAGGTTGCAACTTTTTAAGGAAAATTGGGAATAGAGTAGAAAGTTCATTGTGACCTACCGAAATTCCCTCTGCCCCGTCTTTTGATTGTATCCGGCATAAAAAACTGTTTTCAAAGCGTAGTAATTCGAGGGTTTCTATTATTACCGGGGTAGTAAACAATTCCTTTTTTAGTATAGGTTTTTTAAGTATTTCATCAAGCTTTGCATACCTTGATTTTACATCTATTATGGATCCATTGGATGTCGCTTCTGCCCAACAATATGATAATGGTAATGCTGCGGCAGCCAGACTACCTGTAACGGTAGTCGAAATGAATTTTCGTCGATTCGTATTCATATTTGTATTTCTATTTTATTGACCAACTAATTTCCAATAAAGTACAACATCTAGCTTTTCATTCCTGGTTAGTTTTTTCCCATAACAAGATAAGCTAATTAACTGTTTATTGGAAAAGTCATTGACCCTGATAGTAAGTCGTTATAAACTGACCACCAAAGCCCAGAGTTAAATCGTTGTTTCCAAATGTATGTTAAGTGTAATCTGACCGGATTTTGAAGTGGTCAAAGGAAGATGGATTTTATGAATATTCATTATTCCATTATGTTTCAAGGTTTTTAGAGACAGATCATCTTTTGCCATCCTTCCCATTTTCCCTTCCTATAAACTACCCCAGAAGCAACCAGAATCAATCTGGTGAGGTCTGGTGTTATATTGAAGGTCGGTGACAATCATCACCATTCTTTACTGTATTGAAAAAACAGGTATCTTAATTAGAAAAATACAAGACTGAATTAGCAGAACTGAATAGATTTTTTGGAGGAGGAATAACCGATGAAATAATGTTAAAATTAACTAACCTTTGTGGATCAAGTTCCAAAAGATAAATTAAATGTTGTATGACTAAAAAATGGAGAATTACACTAAAAAGCCCAATAGGCTGAAAACTACCTTTCGTTCACTTAAATATCGAAATTACCGCCTATTCTTTGCAGGTCAAAGTGTTTCGCTTATAGGCACCTGGATTCAGCGAATTGCAATGCCCTGGCTGGTTTACGATCTTACAAAATCAGTTTTTATTCTGGGACTTGTTGGGTTTGTGGGACAAGTTCCCACATTTTTGTTATCGCCGTTTGCAGGTGTTCTAACAGATCGTTGGAACAGGTATCACATAATGATTGCGACACAAATATTAGCAATGGCACAAGCTATTATTTTAACTTGGTTGGTCTTTAACAAATCTATTGAAGTATGGCACATCGTACTATTAAGTGGCTTTTTAGGTTGCATAAATGCTTTTGATATTCCGGCTCGTCAATCGTTTGTAATTAAAATGGTTGATAAAAAAGAAGATTTAGGCAACGCTATAGCGCTAAATTCTTCAATGGTTAATGGGGCCAGGTTACTTGGCCCATCTATAGCCGGAATACTAATCGCCACAACAGGTGAAGGAATTTGCTTCCTGCTTAATGCGTTAAGTTATGTTTTTGTTATATGGTCGCTCTTACTTATGAAAATTAAACCTTACGAAAAAAAGATCATTACAAAGTCTGTTATAAAAGAATTCAAAGAAGGTTTTTCATATACATTTGGCTCCATTCCTATCAAATACACCATTCTATTACTTGCATTGGTAAGTTTAATGGAAATGCCCTATACAGTATTAATGCCTGTGTTTGCCAAAGAAATACTTCACGGTGGGTCGCACACCTTCGGCTTTTTAATGGGGGCTTCTGGTTTAGGTGCTTTAACCGGGGCGCTTTATCTGGCTTCACGAAAAAATATTTCCGGACTTGATAAAATTATCCCTCTGGCGGCCTCTGCTTTTGGAGCCGGGCTTATTATGTTTTCCTTTTCACGTTCTTTTGCATTATCTTTGGTATTGTTGGTTATGGTAGGCCTGGGTATGATGCTTCAAATGGCTTCGAGCAATACAATGTTGCAAACCATTGTCGACGATAAACAGCGAGGTCGGGTAATGAGTTTTTACACCATGGCATTTATGGGAACAGCACCTTTTGGTAGTCTTTTAGCAGGTAGTGTTGCAAAAATTATTGGGATACCAAATACAATCTTAATTGGTGGCATATCTTGTATCCTGGGAGCGCTATTCTTTATCCGTAAACTTCCCGTAATTACAAAAGCTATCAATACTCATAATACTCATAATACTTAAAAAATGAAAGGAGTAGTATATGGCAAATAAAAAAATAAAAAACGAATCTGGTGATGATTCATTACAGAACCTGAAGCCTATCGTATTATTAAAACCTAAGCTTGATAAAGGAAAATCCTTATCAAAAGCATTAGAGCAACGGAAAACCATCCGTGAGGTCAGCGATAAAAAATTATCATTGCAGGTACTTTCAAACCTGTTATGGGCTGCATGTGGGGTAAACCGTAAAAAAGGCCCGTTCGGGTTGCCCGGCCGTACCGCGGCTTCTGCCAGCAACTCTCAGGAAATTAATGTATATGTGGCAATGAAGGAAGGGGCATATTTATACGATGCATTTCAACATAAATTGCTTCCAATTGTTGCCGAAGACCTCCGCCCCTTGGCTATTGGGCATGGTCAGGTAAGTTTAGGCGATAAAGCCCCTGTACGCCTAATTTTTGTTGCCGATATTAATAAACTTGCCAATACTGCCGGTTATCAGGAACCGGGCTTACAGAATCCCGAAGTTCAAAAATCATATTACTTTGTCGATACGGGCTTAATCGCGGGTAATGTGTATATATTTGCAGCTTCACAAGGCATGGCTGCATGGTTTCACAATTGTGACAAACCCGCCCTTACAGCAAAATTAAACTTACATGCCGATCATAGGGTGATCTTTGGTCAGACTGTTGGCTATCCTCTTAAAAAATAAGAGGTCTTTTTTAAATATTACTCTTTGTTAAATAATTAATAATGGAGGACAAAAATGAACATTTCAGGAAATACTGTATTAATCACTGGTGGGGCAACAGGTATTGGATATGCTTTTGCCGAATATTTTTTGAAAACAGGTAATGAAGTCATTATTTGTGGCCGAAGAGAAGATAGGCTTCTTGAAGCTAAAAAGAAACATCCCAAATTCCAAATCAAAGTTTGCGATGCTGCAATAGAAGAAGATAGAAATTCACTTGCAGAATGGGCAACATCTAACTTTGACAAATTGAACATCTTGGTTAATAATGCGGGAGTGCAAAGAGATATTGATTTCACAAAAGGGGTTTCTGAATTTTTGTCAGGTGAAAACGAAATCAGGATAAATCTGGAAGCCACAATAGTTTTATCAGGCCTGTTTATTCCTCATTTAATCGGTAAGAAAGAAGCTTCCATCATTAATGTTTCATCAGGTTTAGGTTTTATCCCAGTCGCCCGGATGCCAGTATATAGTGCATCCAAAGCTGGGGTACATGCTTTCTCTATGGCAATAAGACAACAACTTTTAAAATCCGGAGTTAAAGTTTTTGAAGTTGTTCCTCCGGCTGTTGAATCAGAATTAAACCCCGAAGGAAGGGCTAAAAGGGGTAATTTTAAAATTGATTTAGAGCCTGGTGAATTTGTTGATGCTATAATGGAAGGTATTAAAAATAACATATTTGAAATTGGATATGGAATGACAGCAGGGCTTATCAAAGCATCAAGAGAAGACCTGGACAAAAGTTTTCACTAAATGAATAGCCATTGGTAAATAAATTGCACAAATTTCTCAACTTTATCAGGGCGTGGTCAGCCAAATATTTGACACTTAAAAATTTAAAAATATGGAATTATTAAATGCTTTAAAGTGGCGATATGCCACTAAAAAAATGAATGGCCGGGCCGTTTCTCAGGATAATGTAAATGCAATATTAGAAGCAGCCCACTTAGCGCCCTCGTCATCAGGCTTACAACCATTTGAAATTATTGTGGTAACCGGTTCCGAGCTAAAAGAAAAAATTAAACCCATTGCCAACGATCAATCGCAAATTACAGACTGTTCGCATTTGTTAATTTTTGCAGCATGGGATAATTATACAAAAGAGCGTATTAATGAAGTTTTTTCAAGAACTGTTTCAGAGCGTGGTGTGCCTGTTGATTCAATGGACGATTACAAAAACAGGTTAACAAACCGGTACAGTTCTTTTTCAGCCGAACAAAATTTTACACATGCAGCACATCAGGCATATATTAGTTTTGGCATAGCAATAGCGGCCGCTGCTGAATTAAAGGTTGATTCAACCCCTATCGGAGGTTTTGACAATGCAGCTTTGAATAAACTTCTAGATCTTAAAGAGAGGGGCTTGCGAAGCGTTGTATTACTTCCACTTGGATATAGAGATACCGAAAACGATTGGTTGGTAAACCTTAAAAAAGTCCGAACCCCAAAAGCTCGTTTTATTACGGAGTTAAAATAAATAGCCAGTTCAAAATATAATTAAATAACTTTATAAATGTCCAATAAAAGAAGAGTGCAGCTAACCTTAGGCTTACTTTTATTAAGGTATTTTCCAAAAATAAAAGAGGCATCAGGCCGAAGGCTTACGCTATATTAAGCTTCGCCCTGCTAGGTTCGCAATGTCATCCGGAATGAAATGAGAATGGATAAGTCATAATATCAAAAACAAAAATCACTCATATCTTAACGCTTCCAACGGGTTTCTTCTTGCTGCACGAAGACTTTGAAGACAAACTGTAACCAAACTTACCAAGAGGACCATAAAACCTGCTACAATATAAAACCACCATTTTATTTCTGTCTTATATACGAAGTTTTCCAGCCATTTATTCATTACCAAAAAGGTCACAGGGCAGGCAATAACGAAGGAAATAGCAAACCATAAAGTGAATTCTGAAGACAACATGAATATAATATTCCTTATTCCGGCTCCATTCACTTTTCGTATTCCTATCTCCTTGGTCCGTCTGGCAGTAAGCACTGATGTTACAGAATACAATCCCAGACAAATAATTGCGATTGCAAGTATTGAAAAAATGGTTGTTAGCTTTGCCTGGTTAAACTCCTTCTGATAGACAGTGTTATACAAATCATTAATGAACTCTATCTGGAATGGATATTCCGGCAATTCTTTTTCCCATACACTTTTCAAATAGCTGATTGCCTCCTTCTTTTGTACAGGATTGACTTCCACCATAAAACACTGGTAGAATTCAGGTTTTTGAAAGAATACGTAAGGTTTTATTTTCTGTTTTAGAGTATTGAAGTTAAAGTCACACACCACACCTACTACAGTGCCTCCATTAAACATACCGGGTACAGGAAATTTCAATTTGAATGGCTTTCCGATAGCTTGCTCCGGAGTCCATCCAAGTTTTTTTACAGCAGTTTCATTTAAAATGTAATCCTCTCCTTTCCGGGCAGGATTAAAAGTTACAAAGTTCCTTCCTGACAGGAGCTGGATTCCGAAAAAATCCAGGAAATTGTCTTCAACTGATAAAACATAAAGTTGTCGGTCCTTTCGGTTCTCTTCAATTGCCGAGGATTCAATGTCCCAGACATCGACTGTCTCTCCTGCAGGTTCTTCTATGCAGGCCGTAAAGCTTTTTATCAGAGGATTCCGGAGCGCCTGTTCGCGTATAGCCTGATATTTCCCTCGGATTTCCCAGTTTTGTTTTTTGAATACCAGGATATTCGATCTCATCTTTCCCATACTTGCAGAAATCATTAAATCTTTCTGCTGGTATATAGTTATTGAGGTTATCATCAAACTAATTGACAGGCAAAACTGTACAATCATCAGCATTCCATATGATGAGAGTTTAGGCACAATCTGCATAGGTGCTTCCTTTAAGGTCATCAAAGACATTTGTCTTCTGAGAATGTTTTGAATCAGCGGAAGACTTCCGGATAAGACAGAAATTATCAGTAATACAAGTATTATTGGCCAGATGCTTACCAGATCTGCCGATCCGTTTGGCATCAGTCTGAGTCCGAAAAATGAAATCGCAGGATTGCTGATAAAATCAAGTATAGTGACTGCAAGAATAAAAGCTAATAAAACATACAACCCCGATTCTGCCAATGACTGAAATACTAATGACTTTTTATCTGAACCAAGTATAAGCTGTATTTTTATCTGTTTCTGCAGGATCAGTAATCTTGCTTTATTGAGGTTGTAGTAGTTAACCCATGAAATGAGCATCAATATCAGAGCTATAAAAATAAATAAGTAAACGTTAGTAATATTACCATTAGGCTCAACTTCCCTGTCCTTATCTGAAAATAAATGGATTTCTGTTATTTTTTGAAGGTGGGGAGTAAAATCAGTAGGCTCATTCTCCTTCTTTAGTCTGTTGACAATCGGAGAAAAAGCTGCGAGAATATCGTTGGGTTTTGTCTCAGGTCTTAAAAGAAGGTAAACATAAGCCCATCCCGGGATATCGAGTGGCCTGGAAACTGAGGTGAGTACGTCAAAATGTATATGGGATTCAGCAGGTAAATCCTGCATTACTCCCTTAATACTATATGGGACCATTTTTTCATCATATTCGCCTGATAAAAAAATTATCTGACCGACAGGATTTATCCCTTTATAACACTTCCTGGCAATAGAGGAAGAGATTACAGCTGATAATGGTTCTTTCAGCATATTATCAGGGTCACCTGCCAGGATATTTATGCCAAATACCTTCAAAAAATTTGAATCTGTTGCAAATACTTTATCAGAGTAAAACTTATTGTCCCCAGCTTTAATAGCAGTATGCAGAGACGGTTCTAACCATACGAGCTCCTCAACCTGGGGAAAAGCTCCGGGCAATTGCGAAATCCATTTCTTCCAGCAACGTGCAAAATGAAGCCTGTTCCCGGAGGTATTAGTCTCAAAAGTGAGTCGATAAATTCTGTCTGCATTTGCCAGTTGTTTATCATAACTAAACTCGTTATTTACCCATACATACACAACAAATGCACAGGCAAAACCAATGGCAAGGCCAATAATATTAAGTGCAGGATAGCTTTTGTCTTTGAAAAGAGTCCTTGAAATGAGTTTTAGATTTATAATCATCTGACAATCGTTTTTAGATATTGTAAAATACTGAATTATCCTTTCATATTTCAGGTAATCATCCGGAGTCCTTCATCCTTTACTCTTCCACTTCCACTTTAAATACTGCCATGGATGATTTTAAATTTGTCTTTTATTGTGATTTAAAATATACCATTATCATGCCATAATCATATTAGTCTGTTATAAAGCCTGTTAAAATCTATAACTTTTATAATACGTAATATTATTTTACACTTCATTGTAAAATTACTTTACATATTGTCGTCTTTTTTCAACTTCATATTTGAAAAATCCTTACTTGCATGTTAAATTTTAGTAATAACTGAATATAACAGCTGTCAGATCAAAGTGAACTTACATATGTATCATTGTCAGAGCTATTGATGATATCCTAAAATCGGCGTGTGTCGTGTTTTTTATTTGTAAACAAGAGGTTCGAAATGTCTAACCATGAGCTTATTAGAGATATAGAAAGAGTTATTAAACTGGAGGAGGATTTTTCCGCTATATGAGGGTGATTTTTCTTTTTATCAAAAATCAGAGGTTCACCTGGTAGATTCAATCTTACCCAATTCAGATAATCATTCGCTTAAATAGTCATTTTTATTTAATTTTGAATAACTTAACGCGTGTGCTTTTCGTCTGTGTCGTCTAAATAAAAGATCAACAAAACTTTAAATATATTCAGTGAATTCGCAGATTGTTTATGCTTTTAGAAAATTT
The DNA here is from genome assembly GCA_037127735.1 of Bacteroidota bacterium. Lineage (GTDB taxonomy): Bacteria > Bacteroidota > Bacteroidia > Bacteroidales > VadinHA17 > LD21. Next base: position 34,807 of record JBAXXU010000019.1, on the reverse strand, counting down.
CTTTTTGTATTGTACATCAATAAATATCCTCTCTTATTTGGCTCACTTAAAAATGAACGGTTAATTAATGATTCAACAAAAAATTGTTTTTCTAAAAATGGAGCGAGAATTTTTTCAATTCTGCTCTCTAATATTCCTATCCTTAAAGCAAATTCAATGAAATCTGCTTTGGCTGGATGTCCAAATTTTTTGTGTCGTTCGCTTTTAAATTCATCTGCGAATAGTCCCCTGTCCAGCGTAAAATCAATATCATCAACATGAAGCCTTGTATTTATCAAGTCATAAGCAGGGCTCAATAAATAATCACCCTTTGAAGATTCTAATAGAGAAAAATTCTTTAAATGTGCATCTCCATTTGAGAATAAAAAATTGAATACCACTAATGAAAAGTACTTTTCGATTTCAACTCTCCATGCAGATACAAACTTTTGTATCAACAGACCTAATTCTTCATAACTGTATTCATATTTGAAATTAACACCAGCATTATCTTTTGTTTTCCCAGCCAAAGAGGCAAAATCTTCCTTCCCCCATTTTCCTCCCTCTTCCTTCACATCAAATCTCTTAGTGATATATGCAGGTGAACCGTCTCTAAAAAAAGTCATTGCATTCTCCGCTGTATTTATCCCATAAACCTGCTTTGCAATCTGCATTGTGAGGTTTTCATTTGCTGGAACCTGGTCAACTTTCTTTAAATCTCTTGGTATGGGTTTCAATATGTATGTCCCCTGTTCGCCTTCTTTAGTTAATCGTAATGTGTTTTTATCAAGTATCAAACTAAGTTTTTCCTGCACACCTGAGATAGATATGCGCTTTCTGTTTTCTAAAAACTGCTCAGCTACTTCTTCGTCTTGTTGAGGCGGTTCGTACGGTAAAAAATGACTGACTTTTTTTCCACCGAATAAATTCCGTAAACACCCTGGACTGTAAGTAGTAAATCCTTCAGCCAAAGTACCAGGGCAATATTTCAACTCTCCTAAATTCATTTTTTTGGAATAAGTTTTATTGTTACTGCACCTATAGTGTCATATTGTGCAGTTGCCATTAGCAAACCAAAATTGTCGTCTTCATCAATTTTCATTTTAGTGATTTGTAATTTTTTGTTTACACCTTCACTTAACATATTGAAAAAGAAAGGGAATAAAAATTCACTTTTGTATTCTTGTTGTGTTTTAGGAAGGGTTAAACTAATAGCAACTTTACTACTATCATTGAAATAAGCATCATCATAGCGGTAAATATAACTTTTACGGTTTTCTTCTGTAAGAATTCCGGTAAAAATTCTATTTCGATATATTTCCATTTCTCTCATTTATTGAATGGTTGTTTTTTTAACCTCCAACTTTAATTCCAAACCTAAAACTTCTGCCAGTTTGCAGAGAACATTCAATGATGGATTGCTCTGTCCTCGTTCAAGTTTATATAGAGTATTGGTGCTGATTTTTGCTAGTTCAGCCAAGTGGGGTTGAGTTATACCTAGTTCTTTTCTTCGATCTTTAATGATTTCGCCGAGACTATTAACTAACATTATAATGTGATTTTTCAGTAAAAATAATTAAAAATATTGCTAATATTGCTAATTTCACAATATAATGTGATTTCGAAGTGTAAATTAGTGCAATAAGATATATAATGAGCAATAATCACATTATAATGTGATTTAATGGCAAGGTCCGTGACCTTGCCCTTCGTTGACCGGAATAAAATAACCACCCCAACCGGCTTTAAATATTTGTTGTTTTGCTTTGTATGTTAAGATTAATCTGACCGGATTTTGAAGTAGTCAAATGCCCTAACCCAATCGGCCTTCGTTTAAATTTAAACGAAGGTCAGTGGAAATTACCAGCCCCTCTCATAATCAGGGGATCGCTGGCTCGCCCCGATAGCTCCTGATAGCTATCGGGAATGAGCCAGCTGGGCCCACAAAGTAAATCAGACATTTACAATCTCAAATTGTGGGTGTCTTTTTTTTGCGCCAGGTTTGAGCCGGGTTTTGAAGGAAAATGGGCCTTATTTTATGAATTCTCTTCCTTTAAGGTTACGGGAGGTTTGAAGTTTGGAATAGAAAATTGACTAATAAAAGTCTACTTAAAAACTTGTTGTTTATACATGTCAAGGTTTATCTGTCCGGACAAGCCAGGTCATGACTTTAACAGGTTGCACCTGGGTATAAAAAAGCAGCCATTTCATTCATATCGTAAGGCTTCCACAGGATTCCTTGTTGCTGCCAGCCAGCTTTGCCAACTCACAGAAATCAGAGCAATTCCCAGCGCTATTATTCCTGCCAGTGCAAAAATCCACCAACTGAGTTCAGTTTTATATGCAAAGTTTTCGAGCCAATTGTACATGGCGTAATAAGCAATGGGTACGGCAATCACAAAAGCAATGGCTACCCATTTCACTATGTCTTTAGTCAGCATAGCCATCACTTCTGAAACACTTGCACCATTTATTTTCCGAATGCCGATTTCTTTGGTACGACGTTCAATCATAAATACGGATAACCCCACCATCCCCAGTATTGCAATAGAAATAGCAACTATCATAAAGTAACTGAATATTGTTCTCATTTTTTCTTCTGACTTATAACGACTAATATAGCGATCGTTCAGATATTCAAAGTAAAAAGGAAAGTCAGAAGGATTAAATGTCTGCCAGACATTTTCAATAAAAGTAAGTGATTTATTCCTTTCTGATGATGTGACCCTTATTGATACAAGATCAAAATCAGAAGGGTCATAGTACACAATTATAGGACTTATAGCGTTATACAACGATTCATAATTAAAATCCTTTACAACACCGATAACATTCCCCTGCCGGCCACCATATTCTATTATCCTGCCAATTGCTTCCCCGGGGGATTTCCACCCAATTTTTTTTACAGCTGTTTCATTAATAATATATCCAAAGTCAGAAGAAATATTTTCGTAAAAATTTCTACCTGCTACAAGTTTGATTTTATATGTTGAAATAAATTGTTCATCAATCCGTACATTGGCTAATCTGAACCCCAAGGGCGAAACTTTACCATCTGAGATAACATTTGCATCATTAGAATCCATGAGCCCGTCAGAGGGTACCCTTTTCGATGCTGTAACGCCTAAAATATTAGGATTTTGAGAAAGTTGCTGTTTAAATACAGCGAGTTTTTCAATTAATTGTTGAGTTGCCGGTATTATGATGATATTTTCTTTGTTAAAACCCAACTCCTTGCCATTTACGTAATTCAATTGCCTGGATACTATCAGAAATGAAATTATCAACACTGTAGAAACAATAAATTGAAATACAACCAGTACGTTGCGAAAAGATCTTCTTCCGGTATTAACAATCTCTGATATGTTTGTTGTTACCGGTTTAAATGATGATAAAATAAGCACAGGATAGATTCCGGATAATACTCCGGTTAATAAGGATAAAACAACTAACCCGCTTATTAGGTCTATATTTTCTTTGATTTTAAATTCCAGAGGGGTATCAGAAATCTTAACAAAGGATGCAACAAGCGGAGCAATGTAAATAGCAATTAATAATGCAACAAAACAATACAATACCGACTCAGCTAAAAGTAGCAAAGCCAGTTTTTTTTGAGAAGCTCCTATTATCTTTTTAATCTTCATTTCCTTGAGTCGTTTAAAATACATTGCAGCACTTAAATTCATATAGTTAATGCTGCCTATAATCAGAATCAGCAATGCGATTGATATTAAAATATAAATGTATGAACGGCTACCATACCAATTGAAATGAATGTCCGCTAATCTTTCGAGTCTGATATTGGTCCAATTTGAGCCATTTTCCAGATATTTATCAATGAAAACATCCAGCTTTTTATCAAAGTCAGGCGGTAAATTTGGAATCAGGGCAAAAGTTTCATAATTATTGCTGCCCCAGTCATTTAATTCATCTTTGCCAAAAAATGACTCTGAAGTACTGAAGGAAATGAAGAAATCGGGATTAAAATGACTGTTCCCCTTCCATCTTTTAAATACCCCGGTAATCTGTAGTGCGTATTTTTTCCCCGTTTCGTCTTTAAATTCTAAATTTTTACCGATGGCATCACGCTCCTTAAAATATTTATAAGCCGCATCATCAGATATAATTACAGTGAATGGAGCAGTAAGTAAATTATTGTCTAAAGGTAATCCTTCGAAATCAAAAATTTTCAGCACATCAGGCTCTGCTAAACATACTTTGTTTTCAACCATTTTTTGATCGCCTGATGAGAAAACCATATCTTTATAATAAACTCTTGTGATATTCTGAATTTCAGGAAATTCTTTCTTTAGCAAGGGGCCTATTACAGGCGCTACAAAAGGTAAATGAAGGTTCTCGGTGCCATTTGAATCATAAAAATATCTATGAACCCGATAAATAGCCTTGCTGTTTTTATGAAATCTGTCATAACTAAGTTCGTTTTTTGTCCAGAGTGCTATGAAAATAATACACACAAAGCCCAATATCAATCCCCAAAGGTTGATTGCAGTAATTAAAGAGTTCCTCTTTATATTTCTGATAATTGATATAAGAAACTGTTTCATTTTTAAATTTTTTAATTGCTAAGGTTGCTATATCTTTGTATGCCAAAATAATGCCATAGTGATATATATGTGATATACAGTTATTTGAATTTTAATATATATCAAGTCAGTATATATTTTTTACAGTTAAGTGTAAATTAATTTTACATATTATTGGTTTATTAAGAATAAAATAAAAGTCAATAGTAATCACCACCATCCTTATTTATCTCTATAAGAAACTTTATATGTATATCCTTTACGAGTAAAATTCTTTTCATTGCCGGGTCCTTTTAAAGTGACATTAATCATAGTTGGCCGGCTCAAATTGACCACCAAAATACGGAGTTAAATGCTTGTTGTTTACTCATGTATGTTTATTGTAATCTGCCCGGATTTTGAAGAAAATCAAATGCCCTAACCCAATCGGCATTCGTTTAAATTTAAACGAAGGTCAGTGGAAATTACGTGCCCCTCTCATAATTCAGGGAGTCGTTGGATTGGGCCCCGATGGGCCCACAAAAAACAGAACTGACGGAAATTGCAACCAACCGAATGAGATAATTGTGCCTTTAGAATCTGTGCGCAAAAGCCAGTGCCCTTGCAAGTAAGAGCCTCCTCACTATATAGTCACAAGTGAGATTTTCCAAATCAGGAAGTAAAATGCTGCCAAATCAGGAAGTCGAAATTGTAATGTAAGGAACTTCTTCTATATTTGCATAGAATTAGTACCACATAGATTATGAGTGAAAGGTCTTATTTATTACGCTTGTGCGATCAAGAATTACAAATAGCGTTACAATCTTCGGGGGCAGTTTTGATTGAGGGAGCCAAATGGTGTGGAAAAAAATCCCGAAAGAGTTCGGTTATTGTTGCGAACTCTGGCGAGAAATGTAGCTACATTGGCCTCTATACAGACCATTAAAAATGATATAGAAGCAACTGACATTTCAATTTCAGATAAAACAATCAGTTCGTACCTAAATGCGTTGCGAAGAATTTTTGTGGCGGAAGATTTGCCTGCCTGGTTGCCGTCAATGCGTTCCAAAACGGTAATTCGTACTTCATCAAAAAGACATTTTGTTGATCCTTCTATTGCTACAGCAGTATTGCGAACAAACCCTGATGGTTTGTTGAATGACTTTAAGACTTTTGGGTTCCTGTTTGAATCTTTATGCACAAGAGATATTCGTGTTTATGCGCAAGTGATAGATGGTGATGTGTTTCATTACCGCGATAAACGTGGATTAGAATCCGATTTGATTGTTCGCCTAAGAGATGGTCGCTGGGCAGCGATAGAAGTAAAATTAGGGAATAAGCAGATTGAGGAAGCTGCTCAAAATTTATTGGCACTAAAAGCAAAAATTGATGAAGATAAAATGGGACAAGTTTCTTTCTTAATGGTAATAACCGCAGGTCAATATGCTTATCATCGTAATGATGGTGTTTTGGTAGTTCCTATCGGATGCCTGAAGAATTAGAAAGGTCACTGTTTAATGCTCAATGTTTCAAATTTCTCCGGCGTGTCCAGTTGGCTGTTTATTGACCAACGACATGCTTTTGAAACCCAGTTTTCAGGAATGGCTGATATCCCTTTCAGTTATGAGGATTTTGAACGAACCAGAGAACAATTGGTAAATGAAATCCATTCAAATCTTACAGAAAAAGACCGGTTGTTCTTAATGAGTTTTAAAGAAAGAATTCCTGATTGGGAAAAATTCATAGTCAGGAACGCTGAAGAACTACCAGCGTTTATCTGGAAGTTACAGAATATTATAAGATTAAAGAAAGAAAATTCCAAAAAGCATAAGGAAATGGTCAGGTCTCTGGAAAGAGCTATATATGTTTGATTTGAATCATTTAGTTTTCTTTTTTTACCTATCATTGCCTCCAGACCAATTTATTAAACGACACAACTCATGTGAGACAAAGTCATTATCGTTTTGTATTCAAGACTTTTACATTACACATAAATAAATAGCATAAATATTTTTTGTTTTTCTGTGATATTTCATGACCTCATGCGTATAATCAGGTAAAGAAGTATAATCAAGATTAATGAAAATAATAATATTCAAAAGACATCTGTTGAAAGTAATAATCTGAATGGAATACCAGATGATGAAAATTTATTACAACAAGACAGGGAACGGCTCATTAGAAATTTCTGATAACAAAGTGCTTGTAAATAGAAAAACAAGGAATATTTTTTTGCCAAAGTATTATTGTTTCTTTATAATCGGGCACAAGAGAATTTATTAAACATAGATATTAAAAAGGTTAATTCATTATCAAAATGTAGGTTATGGATGACATAAAAGAAAGAAATAAGGTAATACAGATAATAATGCAGAATATGGGCATTATTCATAAGGTGGCCAATATGTTTTGTAAAAGCCCGGAGGATAAAGATGATCTGATACAGGAAATAATGACACAGCTATGGAGCTCATTTGAAAAATATGATGATGCTTATAAACTTGGAACCTGGATGTACAGAGTATCATTAAACATTGCAATTTCCTTTTACAGGAAAAACCAAACACAGGAAAAATATTTTATGCCATTAGACGAAAAACTGGATGTAATTTCCAATGATGAAAATGAAGTTGAGACAAATAATCTTGAACTTCTGGAAAAATTCATCAGTGAGCTAAAGGAGTTTGACAAAGCATTGATGCTGCTTTACCTGGAAAAGAAAAGCCACCAGGAGATTTCTGAGATACTTGGGATAACAACCAGTAATGTATCAACAAAAATAGCCCGGATAAAAGAGGGGCTTAAACAACAATTTTCAAATTTAAATAATCAGTAAAATGGAAGATAAAGCATTATCAGAATTATTAAATGTTTATGACAGGAAGATATCAGAGTCATTACCCGTTAATACTCAATTACTGAGTGAATTAAAAACGAAAAAATCATACTCTCAGCTGAAAAAACTGCGTCGCAGCAGGCTTATTGAACTTGCGATATCCTCGGTTATCAGTTTTTTATTATTTGGCTACATTTACTATAGCTGGAATCTACATGCTTTCGGTTGGGTAATTTCATGTCTTATTATAATGAGCTTTACCTTATTTGCTGTATCAAGTTGTATAAGACAACTAATATTAATTTCAAAATTCAATTTGAATCAGCCTGTTATTGAGAATCAAAAAATTCTGGCACGCCTTCAAATCTATAATATAATGCATATACGTATGGGAATTCTTCAAATCCCGTTTTATGTGAATTATATAACTATATTTTCCAGGATGTTTTTCGCTTATGATTTCTGGGTACATACGGGTATGGTCTTTGCTCTAGAAAACTTCGCTTTTGGTTTTCTGCTATTCCCGTTTATATGGTGGGTTTTCAAAAAAATATCATATAAAAATATGAATATTCCCTGGGTGAAATATCTCATAGAACATGCTGGTGGAAAAACAATTGTCAGGGCAATGGAGTTCCTTAATGAAATAGATGTCTATGAAAATAAATCTGATGTGCCTGAATCCCAGTTAAATAAAAATAAACATTAACTATATTCAGGTTCTACGGGGCAATAATAATTTTTAATTACTAATCTTCTAACCATAAAAGCATATTATGTTAAAAAATCTTTTAAAAACCGCTGTCAGGCACATACTGAAACATTTTGGATATAGTTTACTGAACATACTTGGACTTACTCTTGGAATTTCCAGCGCCCTGTTTCTTATTATTTATGTTGCTGATGAAGTCAGCTACGACCGATATCATGAAAATGCAGACCGGATATACCGGGTATCCACAAATATTAAGGAACCTGATGATAAGTTTACCTGGATTATGGCACAGATCCCTTTTGGCCCTCAGGTAGTAAAAGATTATCCAGAAGTTCAGACATCTGTCAGATTTATTAATATGCCAAGGGCACTGTTTAAATATGAAAATAAGGAGTTCAATGAAGAGAAATTCTACTATGTTGATTCTACTCTTTTCGATATTTTTACTTATAAAGTATTGAAAGGAGAAGTAAAATCCGCACTTCTCAATCCGAAGAAAATAATTCTTACAGAAAAAATCGCCAATCAGTATTTCGGGAAGAGCGACCCAATCGGAAAAACGCTTACTACCGGCACTGATACCTATGAAGTTACAGGGGTAATTGAAAACTGTCCAACCAATTCTCATTTCCGGTTTGATGCAGTTGCATCAAGAAACAATCTGCCAAAACAGCTTGGAAGCTGGGGTAACTTCGGGGTTTATACATATCTCATGTTTCCCAAAGGCACAAATATTAAGGCATTTGAAGCAAAGATGCAGGAGATGTACACAACCTATATGAAACCTATTTTTGGCCCGATGAATATTACAATGAACTATATTCTTGAACCTATAACAAAAATACATCTCTATTCAACAAATGCCGGAGAACCTGAACCAACAGGCAGTATAACATATGTTTACATATTTGGTATCGTTGCAATTTTCCTTGTACTTATTGCTGCAATGAATTATATGAATCTTTCAACTGCCCGTTCAACCAAAAGAGCTCGCGAAGTTGGGTTGCGAAAAGTTGTCGGATCGAGACGAGCACTGCTCATTTTTCAATTTCTGTCAGAATCAGTCATATTTACTATAATATCTCTGATATTCAGTTTAATAATACTGGTGGTTCTGATGCCAAAGTTCAATCTTCTTGCCGGTAAAGCCTATGATCTTCATGCTATTTACAGTCCTGTTGTCATCTTAAGCATTATTGCTGTAATATTTATTGTTGGAATTATCGGGGGCAGTTATCCGGCTTTTTATCTATCGCGATTCAGACCTGTTATAGTGCTCAAAGGGTCAATTACAAAGGGCTCAGGCGGCAGTATGTTTCGCAAAATACTTGTAGTTATACAGTTTACGGTTTCAGTTATAATGATTGTATGCACTCTGGTGGTATTCAGGCAGTTAAATTATCTTAAGTCGATGGATCAGGGATTTGACCAGAAAAACGTGATTGGCCTGCAATTGAATAATCAGGCAATGGTAAGAAAATATCCGCTTATCAAACAAGTACTACTTGAAAATCAAAATATTAAATATGTAACTTCCACTAATACAGCTATGGGAGAAGGGTCAGGAAAACTCATTTTCAATGTTGAAACAGATCAGGGTATGGCACAGAAAGGGATTAACTTTGCTGTGGTAGATCATGATTTTGTTAAGACCCTGGGAATAACAATCGTTAAAGGCCGTGATTTTGAGAGAGATATGCCATCAGACACACTTAACGGGGTTATTGTAAATGAAACCTTTGTAAACCGGATGGGGTGGAAAGAGCCAATAGGAAAAAAAGTTGAAGCTGGCGATGCAAACACACTAAGAGCCAGGGTTATAGGGGTTATGAAAGATTATCATCAGACAGGAATGTACAATGGAATAGAGTCGCTTCTCATTGCATACAGACCACTCAACAATGTCATATATATTAAGCTTAGCGGTACTGAAACTCAGTCGACAATTTCATTCATTGAAAATAAATGGAAGGAGATATTCCCCGACCAGCCTTTTACCTATCAGTTTCTTTCAGAACGTTTTAACAGCCAGTTTGAGGCTGATGAGAAACGGGGATTGATTTTTACTTTGTTTACAATACTGGCAATTCTGATTGCCTGCCTTGGACTCTTTGGACTTGCATCGTATATGGTTGAGCAGCAAACAAAAGAGATTGGAATCAGAAAAGTATTCGGAGCTAATGAAGGTATCATCCTGCTGCTAATTGCAAAAGATTTCCTTATACTGGTTTCAATAGGAATCATTATAGCAGTTCCGGTATCATACTACTTTATGAGCAAGTGGCTTGAGAATTATGTTTACAGATCAAATATCGGCGCTCCGCTTATACTATTTGCGGCATTTCTGACTATTGTAATTACATTCTTTACAATAAGTTATAAGGCATATCATGCAGCTGTTATGAATCCGGCCAATTCGCTGAAGACAGAATAATGTATTTCAATCGCCTCACCCCAACCCCTCGATGAGGCTTGGGGTTTTATAAAAAATCTGACAAGGAGGCTTATCAAATAATGTCCGGATTAGTTAATCTGAAGTCAGATATGATACAAGGTTTACTTGAAGAATGCAATGGGGGTCAATATGCTCCGAAAAATTAGTAAGTGGTTTTTTATTTCACGCCCGGTTCAGGTGGATTTTACAATAATTCGTTTAAATATAAACCAAGGTAGGTGTCATGTCAACGTTCATATAACGGATAAAGTCTTTTTAGTTTGATTCGGGCTTTCTCAGTGGTGAACTGCCAATTAATTTTCTTGTCAAGGCCATTGCGAGCCAGCTCCCAAGCTTTAACTTCGTCTCTGACTTCTTCTATTGAACCTATTCTCCTTCCTAAACATTGATTATTCAATACGTTAAGTTCAATCTCTGCCATATCCAGCCAACTTCCATGTTTAGGAGTGTATACAAACTCGAATCGATCCAGTATCCGCTTGGCTTCTTTCGGTTCATATCGCTGATAAAACGCACCTGCCGTATGGGTTCCGAGGTTCTCCATTACTAAGGTTATAAGTTCAGCTTCCGGATAATGCTCGTCAGCGATTTCCTTGATGAACTCAGCCCAATCCACCTTGCACTTTTTGTCAGTTGTTTTCACTGTACGGAACCCGGCCAATGGTTCATTAGCGAGAAAAATGTTACAAACCCCTAAACGTTCGTATTCATAATCACATTTACGGTCATGCCCTTTACTCATAGGTATCGGAACACGGGTCTCTCCAATCAACTGTATGTTTTCCGGTTCGGGTCAATTCAATCAATTGATCTCGTTCTTCCTGTGTAAGAGTAACTTTGTAAGTATTCATAGCCTTTCTTTTGGCTAAGATACAAAATATATTTATTACGTCATATTAATTGTGATGTGACACTAGTCTTCAATGTTTATGTTGAACATGTACCATTAAATTAATATATAATTGACAAATTAGAATAAAATGAGTATATTTGACAAATTATTACCAATATAATGGTACGGTGTTATGGAGATAGAAGAATTAGGAAAACTAATAAAACATAGAAGAAAGGTATTGGGGCTAACCATCAGGGAATTAGCCGACCTTGCCGGCATGTCGAAGACTACCATCTCTCAAATTGAACGTGGTGTTAGCAATCCGACATTTGAGGTATTGCAAAATATTTTTGAATATCTGAATTGGGAAATAAAAGTGGAAGTAAAAAAGCGTAAATAATAAAATATGAGGATAGGAAATAAATTGGAAGTCATCTATAAAGGAAATATTAAGGCCGGGAAGCTTTGTGTTGATGATGATGGTTATCATTTTGAATATTATGATGCCTTTATTGAAGATGTTACCACGCGACCAATTTCGGTTAATATGGCTAAGAAGCAAAAAACCTATCATTCCAAAGAGTTATTTCACTACTTCAAGTCCATTCTTAGCGAGGGTGAGAATCGGGAACAAATTTGTAAAGCATTAAGTATTGACCCTGGTGATGATTGGAGCTTATTGGTATTAACCTGTCAATATGATACAATTGGAGCAATAACAGTAAAAAACGTTGAACATGCGACAGTGTAACGGATGTCTTAAGGATAATACAAAAGGATTTTGTTCATCCTGTGAGACAATTTTATTTAACCGCTCTAAGGTCAGCCCTCAACTCAAATTCAATTGGGAAGATATTTCAAAAAGAATTGATGGTCAACCGATGGGATTTAGTATCTCAGGAGTTCAACGAAAAGGATTTGTTGGGAAGCCCAGGGGAATTGAGTTAGTTCCCAAAATGGATGTAGATGAAAAATCTCAGTATATTGTAAAGCCAATGTTGTCAAAGTTTAATTTGCCTGACCAATCTCCCGCAAATGAACATGTAACCATGCAAATAGCCAAACAACTTTTTGGTATCAATATAGCCGAATGTGCTTTCATGAATTTTGCCAATGGAACTCCGGCATATATCACCAGACGCTTTGATTATGATGATAATGGCGAGAAATTAAATCAGGAAGATTTCGTATCAGTTCTTAATTCGGCTCATAAATATAAATCAAAAACCTATCAGGCTGTTGGGGAATGGCTTAGCCCATTAAATAGAGTTGATTTCCTCCGTATTCTGATATTCAATTTCCTTACGGGTAATGGTGATGCTCATTTAAAAAACATTTCGCTATTGGAAACCGCAGATGGTGATATGATGTTATCACCTTCATATGATTTAATGAATACAAAGATTCATCTTACGGATAATTTATTGGCGTTGAACCTATTTGAAGAATTTGAACAAACTAGTTTGCCATTTGGAGAAAAATATAGTTATAAGAGCGAGGATTTTATTGAATTTGGAACCCGTTTGAAGATAAAAGAAAATATTATCACGAAAATTATTGACTCATTTAATGAAAAAGAAAGTGAGATATTAGCTATGGTTGACAAGTCATTTTTATCTGACGATGCCAAAAAATTGTACAAGAATAATGTGGTTGAAAATTATAAATTGTTTAGGCAATCTACGCCTGTTGTGAGCTAATAAAACCGGTTCATTAAAACCCCGTCAGGTAATCCGCCAGGTTTTGAATGAAAATTGAGCGTTTTGATCGAAGAAAATGAATTGAGATTTTTCCTTCCTTTCAGGTTACAGGAGGTTTACTCGAGACATATTTAACAATGCTGACTCTGCTTTGACAAAATGGTTAGTATTTGATTTCGTTAATTAAAGACTGGTTTTAAATATACTTAAACCCAACGGATAAGGGAAAGTTACTCCGAAAGTATTCTGTATAATTCAAGATTCAAGTAATAATGATGCCCCTCAATCTCCTTTTTTTCAAGCACTTGCATTTCGCACAACTTATTTAAATAATCTCTTGCTGTATTTTCGGCATAAATTCCTGCATCAACAAGGTGTTTTACTTTGGTAAAAGGTTGGGTAAACAAGAATTCTACCAGATTTTCAGGGTTTCGTAACTTTTGATCATCTTTCTTTATGTGTTCAAGTATTAAATCTTTCGCAGTTACAATATCATTAATCTTGTTGAAGGTATTGTTTGAGGTACTTTCAACGGCTCTCAACATAAATAATAACCAGTTTTTCCAGTTCCCTCTCTGAGAGACGCCCAATAATCCGGAGTAGTAATCATCCTTATGATCTAAAATGTATCTGCTGAGGAATAGTATTGGAACATCTAATAATCCCTTGTTCGTCAAATAGTGGATATTGAATACCCTTCCGGTTCTGCCGTTTCCATCGCGGAAAGGGTGAACAGCCTCAAACTGAAAATGAGCAATAGCCATTTTAAGTAAATGATCAACTTTAAATTGTTCATCATCATTCAGGAAGTTTACTATATTTTCTAACCGATTTTGAATTACTGCCAGGCCTCTGGGTGGAGTATAAATTACTTGACCAGCATTTGGCCCTGTGCCTCCTTGCTTAACAGTTGTATTCAAAAAAGCCGGACGAATAGTATCTGTTGTTTGCTTTATTTCCTGAAATACCCGAATAAAGTAATTTTGATCAAACTGCCCGTTCTTTTTTAAATAATTAAACCCAGACCAAAGAGCTTCCCGATATCTTAAAACCTCTTTTGATGCGCCGTTTGTCTTAGCGTTTTTATCGCTATAAGCTTTGTATAGATCATCATCTGTTGTAAAGATGTTCTCAATCGCACTTGAAATCTTCGCTTCCTGTAAGCTTATGGTATTAATCAATAACCCTTGATTTGGAATTACAACACTACGGCCATGAAGTCTTGCCAAAGCTGCTTTTGCATCTCCAAGTTTCTCCAATATTTCTATTGTTTGATATAGCTCCTTTCTGATTGGCAATGGCGGAATATCATTCCAAGGAACATTCCTGTCAGGGTTGATTGTATATAATATTTCAGGCATCTATTTATGTTTTCAATGGTTAATCAATTTCTGACCTTAAAAGTACTAATATTTTACCTGACAGACATTAAAATATCATATATTTAATGTTTGCTCGAATTCTGACCTTAAAAGTACTATTATTATATCTGACAGACATTAAAATATCATATATTTAATGCTCCCTCAAATTCTGACCTTAAGTTTATTATTGAAAATGTAACAAACATCAAAATGCTATTTTTTTAATGCCTGGTGTCGTACTAACCCTGTATGATCACCAATTAAGAAAGATCAATGATCGTTGTGCTTCAATCCTGATAATAACACTCTCTTTCCGTATTCTCAAACCTCACACCCACTCTTTTCCTTATGTGCCAGGTTTTGAACTAAAATTGAGCTTTTTGACCAAAGAAATTGAACTGAAATTTTTCCTTCCTTTCAGGTTACAGGAGGTTGGGGGAATGACCGAAATGACCACGTGTTTAACAAGTCTGACTCTGAATCAGAAAAGGTCAGGTTCTGCAAGTCAGAATGGCATGCTGACACATTCAGTTCTTTTTATTTTATATTCCAGCCTTTATACCTGAATACCGGCTTTTCTCCCTTCAGGGCAGAGAATGAAAATCTGCCTGTGACAACTTTGGATTCCATAGGTGTAAGTGAAACATAGTTATCATCCCACAGAATGGGAACAACCGATTTCCCCGATTTATCCCCAACGACATTAAGTTCGATGAGGAATGCGATTTTGTTATTCGGATTGTAAAGCTTTACATTAATTTCGTATTCATTATTTTTGTTTAATATCGAATCTTCAACATTAATTTTAATCACAGGCAATTCGTTCAGATCAGTAAAATCAGCATACTCTGAAAGGGGTGTATAGAACCATTCTGTGTTTTTGAAATCAGGTACATCATTTTTCCTGGAAAGCCAGTAAAAATTACCGGCAATTATATTGCCCTGATTATCATTTAATTTAAGGCAAAGAAAATAGACGTTCGAATAAGGTTTACCTTCAGGTAGTGAATAGATTTTTTCAGACCCATCGGACTTTACCTGTGCATTCACCTTCTTCTCCTCAATCAGGGTACCGTCAAGGTTGTAGATTTTAATTTCAGCAGATAAATTACTTAAAGCAGCGGTTTTCAGGTTTGTAATATAAACTGAATTATCGCCGTAGTTGTATGCAATGTTTACCTGCCTGGCACCAATCCTTGCCCCATAAAAAGCGCCATTCGGCATAAGGTTATAATCCCATAACTGCCAGATAAGTTTTGGCCATGCGGAATTATACATCCACTGGATTATACCTGTTGTTTTGCTCCTGTTAATTGCAAATGCCTCAAACATCGCCCTCATTGCCTCAAGGTTTGATGCCTGGCTTTTAAAGGTGAAATCGACAGGGTTCGATTGTTTACCATAACGATTGTTGAAGGCAGTAACATATCTTTCAATCGTCTGAAATTCATTTCTCCCGCAATGAAAATTCCAGATATCATTTACCGGCCATAGCTTTTCTTCAGGTATCATACTTTTTAATACTTCGATAGAAGGAACCTGCGTCCCGGGTCCTGTCTCGGAATTAAATCCGAACGCACCGCCATTCAGGGTGTCTATATACCAGTAATTAGGTGATACATATTCGTATGGCCCTCTCATTTTAATTGCAGTTTTTCCGGAAATAATGCTGGTCTGTTCCTTGCACGCCTTAAGTACCGGTCTTGACGGATCAATTAATTTGAAGAGGGAATCATATTTCGTTTCGAGCTCCGGACGTGGTAATTTATCACTTCCCATGACCCATACAAATATGCTGGGATGGTTACGCAACCAGTAAACATGATCGCGGGTGTAATTTACTATAAGCTTTATATCCCCGGGAGTTTTTAACGACATAAAGTCATCTTCAGGTTTTGAAAGGTAGCTGTTCCATTCCCACTGGCAGCTCCAGCCTGCCATCAGCAGGAGCCCAAGCTCATCGGCAAGCTCATAGAACCTTTCACTGTTGCCCCAGAATCCTTCGAGCCTTATGGTATTCATGTTTGCATGTATTGCATATTCCATCTGCGCCTTTACTTTCTCCTCACTATCGTTAAGGAACAGACCATCAACCCAGCCTCCGCCTTTTATAAGTAGTTTAACGCCGTTAAGCATGTAGCCACGGTGTCCCAGTTCATTTATGTAATCTTCCACCTCCCTTATGCCAAACCGGGTTGTCATTGAGTAAGAAACCTCATTCCCGGATTCAATGTCAAGAGCCAGGTTATACAATTCAGGTTTACCCATTTCATAGGTCCACCATATACGCGGATTACTGATTTTTAATTGCGGGTATTCCGATGAATTGAAGACAACAAGTTGCTTTTCATTTGGTTTAAGAATTACCTTCTTTTCAAAACTGATGTTTTCAATTGCACCTTTAACCACAACTTTTAGCTCTCCTGAAGTATTATTAGTTGTCTCAACACTTACCTGCAGATCGGCTTCCCTGAATTCCTTCTTATCTATCTTTGTTAATACAAAAGCATTATTCAGACTTGCTTTTCCGGAGGTAATGATCTTTACCGGCCTCCACAGGCCCATTTCACGATCGGGAGCCATTGGTGCCCAGTCAACAAAACCGATAGAAGGTTCATCCTCGTTCTGATGGAATATTTCCGCAGCCAGAGCATTCCTGCCCCGGGTCACATCTTTGGAAATATTTATTTTAAATATCCTGAATCCTCCGAATAAAGTGTCTGCAGAAGCAATTTTGACGCCATTGAGCCAGATATTTGCCCTGTAATTGATCCCCTCAAAGACAAGCTCAGTGTTCTTTGCCTCATCATCAACGTTGAACTCATTCCTGTACCACCAGGATGTTCTGAACCTGGCAGTATCTACTTTATTTATATTTTCGCCCATAAATATATCAGGATACTCATTATTCGCAATTAATGCAGCCATAACTGTTGAGGGTACAGTTGTTTTATACCATTTTGATACATCAAATCCTGATCGCGAGATAAGATCCCCGGAAACATTTATATCTGCAGCAGATGCGATACTCCATCCCTCCCTGAGAAGTTGGTTAAAAACGACAGGGGTTGTCTTAATGGTTGTTTTACACCCGCTAAAAAACCCTATAATAATTGCCAGAGTCACGATCCGTATCTGAATGTTTTTCATAATGAGGTATTTTTACACTTTGATATTACTCTATTCTCAGGGCACTGGCAGGGTTATAATTTGCAGCTTTAATGGTTTGATAACTTATTGACAGCCACCCAATAATTAATACAATCAATGTTGCCGACAAGAAAACAAACAGACTTATGCTAATCTTGTCTGCAAATCCTTCGAGCCAGTATTTTGCTCCAAAATAAGAAATGGGATATGCAATTACTGATGAAAGGAGAATCAGATAAACAACTTCTTTCGACAGCAGTCTCAAAACAACATTTATGGATGCTCCATAAGTTTTCCTTATCCCGATCTCCCTGGTTCTTTTGTTTGTTATATATGTTACAAGACCAAGTAATCCAAGACATGCAATGAAGATTGCAAGTACAGAGAACAGAATAAATATTTTCCCCGTCTTCATTTCCGATTTATACAGATTATTCCAGGTATCAGTGAAAAAATCATATTGAAACGGTTGCATGGAAGTAAAACTCAGCCACTTTTGCTCAATCTCTCTTATCGTTGCATTGGTATTACTCCCTGAAAGTCTGACTGTGGCATATTGATCTCCGCCTCCCGGCCCCAAAACTGTAAAGCAAACAGGATCGATGGGTTTATGCAATGAAGTAATATTAAAGTCTTTCATTATACCAATAATCTTTAATTTCTGAAACTGGCCCGGACCAGTTGGCTGAAGAATGTATTTTCCTACCGGATCTTTCAATCCCAATGACTTAACTGCTGCTTCATTCAGCAATACTGCAACCGAATCAGTATTATACTCGCGTGAGAAGAATCTGCCATCGGTAAGTTTAACGCCTAAAGCTTCAGGAAAGTCAAAGCTTACCTGAGTCTGCTGCAAGAGATAGGTTTTCTTTTCAGCATCCTCATCATTGAAAAATGCATTATTATTAAAATTTGTTCCGGGCACCTGACGTGAATAACCAACCTTTTCAACACCGGGGATCTGTAAAAGCTGGTCCCTGAATGAGGCCATCTGCCTGAAGAAAGCATCAGGCCGTCGAATTACTATAAGGTTTTCCTTTTCAAAACCCAGGTCTTTCTTTGTCATGAAATTCAACTGGCTGTAGACAATAATTGATCCTATAATAATTACTATCGAAACTGTAAACTGAAATACAACAAGAATACCTCTTAACCTTTTTGACATTGATCCCGGGTTTAAAGTTCCCTTTAAAACCTCGACCGGATTAAAGGAGGCAAGTACAAAGGCAGGATAAAAACCAGCAGATATACCAACAACAATTATAAGCACGATCAGGGAAATATAACCCAGGTAACCATCAAAAATAGCGAATGAGAGCTCTTTGCCAATAAGTTGATTAAATAATTGGGTAAAGGCATATACCAATAATACTGCCAGTATTGTGGCCAAGGTTACAATTAAGAGTGATTCACCGAGAAATTGAGAAATGAGACCCGGTTTATTTGCTCCCGAAACTTTTCTTACTCCAACCTCCTTTGCCCTTCCTGCCGACTTTGCAGTTGCCAGATTTACATAATTTATGATAGCAATAATGAGTATCAGAATTGCAATAACAGCAAAAATATATACGGTGCTCATGGAGCCCAATGGTTCAAGATTGTACTGTGTTGCACCTTTCAGATGAAGATCCTTTAAAGGTTCAAGAGCATAGCTGAAATCATTGCCGGATTTTTTGAAATCATCTATAGAAAAGCCCAGGATCTGTTGAATCTGAGGACCAACATACTTGGTTATCATCCCCTGGAATTTCTCCTGCAGTATCTTACTGTCTGTTCCATCTTTCACCACAATATAGGTATAGAAGTTATGACTTACCCAGTTCTGATTGTTCGCCTGACCCGGATATGTGCTCATGGAAGCAAGCATATCAAATTTAATATGTGAATTATCAGGAACATTCTGAACTACTCCTGTTACTGTATAAAGTATAGTATCTGCTTCAACAATTATTCTTTGTCCCATCGGGTCCTGATTTCCAAAATATTTTTTTGCATACTCTTCTGTAAGAATCATTGAACGTGGTCGCACCAGAGCAGTTTTTGGATCTCCTGAAAGTAATTTAAAATCAAGAACACTGAAGAATGTTGAATCAGCAAACAGAACACCATCCTCATTGAACTTGTTTTCGCCGAAACGAATAAGCCATGCTCCCAACTGAGTCACCCTGGTTGCATGTAAAACTTCAGGATAATCATTCAGCATAGCCTGAGCCATCGGGGCTGCAGTAACTGCCTGATCTAATACTCCTCCAGCCATACGGCCAACAACTTTCAAACTGTAAATATTTTCATAGTTTTTATGGAACCTGTCATAACTTAGTTCATGTATAACATACAATGTAATGAACATGAAACTGGTAAGTCCGATTGCCAGACCGCCCACGTTTAAGAGAAGATATCCTCGTTGCTTCCTCATATTGCGGAATACATTAATAAAAAAGTTTTTTAACATATCAGGTGTAGTTAATTTTAAGATAAAATAACACACCAAAGACAAAAAAAAACTGACTGCGTTGCATGACAGAGGTCAATTCTTTTACGATTTCCTAACTCCTACGCGATATCAGGTTCTTATCAAATCAAATCAATTCCATTCTGTTGAAAAATCTTGCCAGGTTTTTGCCAGGGGGTGAGGACTTTTATAAGTTTATTTAGTATTTGGTTTATCATTTATCAATTTTTGAATTACAGACAACATCGTCAATTCTTTTTCATCAAGTTTCCGAATCTTAAGTTGTTCATTTAATAAAGCATATGAAGCTTTGAGGTCATTCTTAGAGCCTGTCTGGTCTCCCATCTGGCTTTTTATCCTTGATCTGAAGAAATAATACTGGTATTCTCCCGATGCCAGCTGAATTGCCTTATTAAGATCATTCAATGCATCTGGTAAATTTCCGGCCTGTTGAAATGCCAGTGCCCTGGTGAAAAACATATTTGCATCTTTTGGGAAATTGTCTATGATAATCGTATATGAATCAATTGATTTCTGCCACTGCTTCATTGAAAAACTGATCTGGCCATGTTTCATAAGAACAGAATAATTAAGCGGCCATGTTTTCAGATAGTTTTCGTACTCATCGAGCGCACCCCTGATATTTCCATTCAGTTCCATTATCTCAGCCCGTCTTATAAATAAAAGGGCATTCTGAGGATTCTTCCCTATTCTCTCACCAAGCAGCGAAACTGCTTTATTAAAATCTTTTTTTGCCAGATCCTGCGATGAATTATGCCTGAAAAATGAGCCCCTCTCTCTGTATGCTTCATAATTTCCGGTATCAATGGAAATTGCCTTGTTATAATCGGCCTTTGCAGCTATATTATCTCCTTTTGTTACTGACAGACCCGCCCTTGAAAGATAAAAGCCCGATTCATCCGAATCTTTTGCAATCAGCTCATTAAGTAGGTCCAATGCCTTTCCGGGTTGATTAGTGCTCTGATAAAGCGTTGCCATTGTGTAGGTTAACTGAGTATTGGCAGGCTGCAATTCCTGCATCTTCTTTAAATACAATATAGCTTTTTCAGGTTCTCCTTTCTTCTGATATGTCGATGTAATTAATTCATAAGCGCTGTAATCCTTCGGATTTAATTTTATAGCAATCAGAGCATCCTGCAACGCTCCTTCAAAATCGTCAGTCAGCAAACGTAAACCGCCGCGTTTAATTATCAGTGACATATCTCCCGGGTTCTCAATTATTTTCCTGCTGATAAGCTTCTTTGCAGTAGCCCTGATTTTAAGGTCATCTTTTGAACTTCCCCTGCCTAAAACCATATCGATATATAATCTGTTTTTATAAGCATCATACCAGGTACTGTCAGCTTCAATTGCCTTCTCAATGTTTTCAAGTGCACTACTGAATTCATTCTGATTGATGCTCAGAGTGGCCAACCGGTTGTAATACAATGCCTCCTTTGAGAAATCATCAGACATATTATTCAATCCGGGAAATTTATCATTAAAAAATTCAGGGATATTTGCGGCCCTCTTTTCAAATGACAGATTTTCGAGAAAAACGGCAGGAGAATCGTTACCATTTTCATCGATATGAGTTAGATATAATTGCGTGTAAGGACCTTTACCTTTTGAGGAAAAAACAATCCATTTGCTATTCGGAGACCATGAATGCCAGGAATTCATGTTTTTTGTGTTGCAGTTCATTAAATGCGGTATCCCTAGCCCGTCAGCCTGCATAATGTATAGTCTGCTGTCGCGCTGCAACAACATAAAGTTCTTTGCCTGGCAAAACACTACCCATTTACCATCGGGTGAATATCGCGCGAAGTAGTTGCTCTTACCATTATCAGAAGCACCTTTGACAGGTATTGCATCTCCTCCTTTACCTTCATTAAATTGAAGCCGGTATAAGTCAAATTTAAAATCTTTTTGTAGTGTAATGAATTCCTTCGCGTCTTCTGCATTCAGCAAAATATTTTCAGAATTATCAATTTTAGATGACACATACCGATTGGTCCTGGTAAACAATATTTCACGGTTATCAGGCGACCAATTCGGGTTACTCTGAACATACTTCTTATCAGAAGCTCCCTTGAGTTCAAAATATTTTTTACCTTCTCTGTCATAAACAGCAATTATTCCTTTAATCGGGAAGAACAATTGTGAATACTCCAGATTATCCAAAGCTACAAAAACGGAACGATCTTTAACCGTCGATAGCACATACCTGCCATTGGGGGAGATCTGAGATAACAAACCGTATGTATAGACTCCATCTTCTTTTTTGTAATCATCCCAGGTTATTATTTTATTAAATGTCAGATGAATAGTATCTTTTATCGGGGCGATGATATATGATCCTTTGTCGTTGGCATAATCAACATCCATAGCCAGAACTCCGTTTCCTGAAAATGAATGACAATTTGCACAAACAGGTAAATTGTCTAAAATCTTTTTTGGTTTGCTACCGTCAATTTTGCCCAAATACCATCTTATTTCATTTACATGCTTTACTGCATAACTAAATGGAAGCGGAACGGATCTAAAAAAGATTGAAGCGCCAACAGAATCCTGTGAAAAAGAAAAGGAAATCCTGCCAGACGAATACCTGGTACTGAGCATACCCCTGCGTTCACCAATAATTGTAAGAAAAACAGTGTCAGTCTTTGAAGCAGTCTTTATATCCTGCCAAACTGTTGAATCAGGTCTCCATGTTGATGACTCTGCAATTTGGCGAAATAGCTCTTTACCCTTTCCTGTTGAAAATCGGATGTGCCACTTCATTGATTTATTTAAACTGTCGTTCCATAAAAACTCAGGAGCAGGGAATTCAGGAGGGAATATTGTGCCTGATCCGGGATAATCAATTGCTAATCCATTTGGCCGGAGTTGGTTTAAATCTATTTTTTGAAATTGCTCATTAACCTTCCCTTTATTACAGGAACATAAAATAAAAATCAGGAAGGTATAAACCAACAACTTTTGGAACTGGTATTGATCCTGTAAGGGGATGGTTCTAAAAAATTTTGACATAACTACTTATTAATGACATTAGCAAATTTTCGCTGACTATTAAATATTATAGTTCGGTAAATGTTTATTTCTCGCAAAGACGCCAAGCCGCAAAGTATTAATTATCAATGTTTTGTATTTTATAATACTATTTTTATAATGCATTGATAATGTGTAATTTATAAAAGCTTAACGAACTATTGAAATAAAGTCCTTACTATTTTCTTCAAATTATGGTGCTGAGATAATGAGTCCCAGAACTTTTTTAAAGGTAATAAATGTATTTTGAATGAAACCGAATAGAGAAAAAATAGAAGTGTTTATGAATTTCTCTGCAATAAAACCCCTTCCTCACAAGGCTCAAAAACAGCAGTCATCTCAATGTTTTTCATAATCCCACTTTTTCAAAGTTATGATATTTTTCTCTTACTTGTTAAATGCCAAAATCCGCAAACGGAACATTTATATGCTGACAAATCTTTTACAAACTTATTCTCCTGAAGATATGCGATAGATTCTTTTGCATCAATCAATGAATTATATATGGTTTTTTTACATGGTGATTCAATAGTGTATATCTTTCTTTCGCGAGATGGTTTATATTTCATTTGGATTAGTATTTTTTACAACACATAGTTAAATATAAATATTTCTGAAATATTAGTGTATTTACAAAAACTAATTTTGAAGCTGTATTATTCCTCATTATTCGGTCCATCCAGGACAAATATGGTCAGGATGACCGGCTTTTTTGCACTTTTCCAATAATAAATTCAAACTTATCAATTTAATCACTATTTTTCGTTTCTAATTAAAGAACTAAGCATAAATGGAATATTATGATCTGATCTGCTCCAGGGAAAGTGTTCGTAATTACGATCCAAACCGACCTGTGCCAAAAGAGATTCTGGAAAGAATACTCAATGCAGGCAGACTTGCGCCTTCAGCATGCAACTATCAGCCATGGAAATTTCTTGTAATCTCTTCATCTGAAATACTTGGGAAAGTCAGAGCCTGTTATAGCCGTGATTGGTTTAAGGATGCACCACATATTCTTGTGGTACTTGGACTGAGAAATCAGGCATGGAACCGCAGCTATGATGGTTATAATTCCATTGAAACCGATGTTGCAATTGCTATTACACACCTTATTCTGGCTGCAGAAAATGAAGGTGTCGGGACATGCTGGATCGCGGCCTATAATCCCGTAATACTTAAAGAAGCCCTTAATATTAACGATAAACAGCTGATTTTTGGAATCATACCGCTGGGGTATCCGAAACCAGGATTTATGAAGGCTTCAAATAAAAAAAGAAAATCCCTGGGAGATATTGTTGAGTTTCTTTAGGTCACTGGTTCGACTCCGGTACAACCCACAAAATAAGCAAAGAGCTCAGAGCAAAGAATTCTTTTTCTTACCCTGAGCCCTGTGCCCTGAGCCCTATGCTCTGAGCTGAGTTAAAACAAATCTCCTATAATTCGCGTATCCTGATGTTCCTGAACCATACCGGATATCCATGATCCTGAAGACCGATAAAACCCTTTTTGGAAATACCTTCAGTAAAACCCGGGAAGGTCTTGAATTTACTTCCGGCTACAAGTGCATCCCATGCAGGTGTCCACAATTCATATTCAACAACCTTTACTCCGTTCTGTGTGTGGGTTACTTTGCCATTTTTTAAAGAAATTACGATTGTATTCCATTCTCCGGCAGGATGAACTGTTTTCGGATCAGCAGCAATAATATCATACAATGAACCTGCAAGGTGACTTGCAATTTTATTGTCGGTTGCATCAACATTGTCGAGAACCTGTATCTCAGGAGAAGCATAGTATATAGGTTGGCCGGGAACTTCTCTTACATTAAAAAAGATACCTGAGTTTGCCATTTTACTAGCCTTCCAGTCGATTGATAATTCGAAGTTTTTGAATTTCTTACCTCCATACAGAATATCCCCGTCTGCACCAGAACCAGGGGTTTTACCTTCACCGGTAAAGACCTTCATGGCATTATCCTCAATAATCCAGTTCTTTGGCATGGCAGTACCATTGCATTGCCTCCATCCTGAAAAATCCTTGCCATTAAACAACAGAACCCATCCATCGTTTTTCTCTTTGGCAGAGAGTTTGTTTACCTCCTGTCCATAAGAAGGAAGCATGATAAGCATAGTAGCTGCACATGCTAATGAAAAAATAATGTTTCTTTTCATAAATATAATTTTTAATAATAATTCCGATGCAAATTAGTAAAAAAAATCATTAGTGCGACTATATGAAGCCCTAAGTAAATCTTACGGGTGAAAAAATGCTTATATCCAGCCTATTACATTAAATGACTAAAATAATAGTCATTTTTATTGAAAAATATTTGCGTGACTATAAAAATAGTCATATATTTGTCGCGAAGGATTGACTTGATAAGACAAAAGATAAAAGGACAAAGACAAAAATTAAAGAAATGCAACTGACAAAAGCAGAAGAACAGGTAATGCAGATATTATGGGAGATGAACAATGGCCTCGTGAAAGATATCCGCGACAGTTTCATTGAACCGAGACCTGCAAGGAACACAATATCAACAGTAGTGAGAATCCTTGAGAAAAAGGGTTACGTTGGGCATAAAGCCTATGGGAATGTCCATCTCTATCATCCGCTTGTCTCAAAAAGCGAATACTCGAAAAGCCAACTTTTCGGATTGATTGAGGGTTATTTCAATAACTCATTCCCGGCAATGGCTTCATTCTTTGCACGTGAGAAGGATTTAACAATGAATGAGTTGGAAGAATTGCTTGAGGACACAAAAAAGGAATTGTCAAAAGATAAAATACGGAAATAATGGAAGCATTTGCAATGTATTTGCTAAAGTCAGTCATCTGGATTTCCGGGTTTGCACTTGTTTTTATTCTTTTTTTAAAGAATGAAAGATTTTTCTTACTAAACAGGCTTTATCTGATAGCAGGTATTCTGACCTCGTTTTTCTTCCCGTTTATTTCTGTCCGTTATACTGTTTTCATATCTGCGGTCAGAAATATTCAGGCAGGAAACAGTGTTATAAATGAGATTCAAAACGCTCCTGTTTATAGCAGCGCTCCCGATATCGGATTGCTGTTATTAATATTTTATTTATCAGGAGTTATGTTTGTTGTATTCATGATAATAAAGCAGAGCAAATCGGTTCTGAAAGCCATTAAAAAGGCTGAGATTATTACATCGCATCCGGTCAGGTTGATCAGAACGCCTGAATATTCATCTTCGTTCTCCTTTTTCTCCTATGTGTTTGTCAATCCTTCAATTACAGACGTTGAAACAAAGGAGATTGTGAATCACGAAATGGTACATATCAGGCAGATGCATTGGATTGACCTAACGCTTGTTGAGTTACTCTGTATGTTGCAATGGTTTAACCCGATAGTCTGGATTTACATCCGGTTCATAAGGCAAAACCATGAATATCTTGCCGATGAGGTGGCGCTGCAGCGAACATCCGATCCGGCAATTTACAGGGCGGCTCTTTTAAACCAGATTGTCGGCTCTCAGGTCGTCAGCCTGGCAAATTCTTTCAATTATTCACTTAATAAAAAACGATTTAACATGATGAAAAATATTATCAGTTCACCTTACAGGAAGATGAAGATATTTCTTATTCTTCCTGTTTTTGCAATTGTATTATATTCTTTTGCAAAACCTGACTACAAATATATTTATGCCGATCAGGGTTCAGGAAATACAGATCCGGCCTCAACTACTCAATTAAAAGAGGTTAAGGGCATTGTTATTATGCAGAACAACGGGCCATTACCCGGAGCAAATATTATTGTCAGAGGAACCACAATTGGTACTGTGACAGATGAAAACGGCAGGTTCAAACTTGGCAATCTTTCCGATGAAGCAGATCTTGTTGTTTCGTTTGTAGGATTAAAAACAAAGGTGATTAAACCCGTTTTCGATTCAGAAATGACTGTAGAAATGATAAGCGATACTGTTAAAACGAGAAAAGTAACCATGCCTCCCCCGCCACCACCACCTCCTCCTCCACCTCCGCCTCCGCCAACCGGTGATAAAAATGAAAGTTATCTGATAACACCTCCCCAGCCTCATAATGGTTTTAGGATCAAAGGTGACGGACCTCCTCCTCTTTTAGTATTGGATGGGAATATAAAAACACAAGAAGAAATGGATAACACAGATCCTGAAAGCATAGGATCGGTAAATGTTCTGAAGGGTGAATCCGCAATAACAAAATACGGAGATAAAGGGAAAGATGGTGTTGTAGAGATTACTTCCAAAAAGATTGACAGCAAGGAATCAGAAAACAAGATATTGCAATATAAAGTTACAGGAATTAGTCCCGGGAATGAAAAAACAAATATGTTAGCCATGGAACCCCGTCCTCTTATCCTGATTGATGGAGTTATAAGTGATATTGATATCAACACGATTGATCCAAATTCGATAGAATCAATTCAAGTTTTAAAGGATAAATCTGGAGTCGCTTTATATGGAGAAAAAGCTGAAAACGGAGTAATATTGGTAACTACCAAAAAGGCAAGTATGCTCCAAATGGGCAAAGTGTCAGAAGCTAAAGTAACCGGATATTCAGCAGATCAAAAAGCGGATAAAGATAAGTTTGTAGTTGTAGAGGAGATGCCAATGTTCCCGGGAGGTGATGAAGGTATGGTAGCCTGGATTTCTGATCATCTTGAATATCCCGGGAAAGCCTACAAAGAGAAAATATCTGGAATTGTCTATGTGAATTTTGTTATAAGCGTCACCGGGAAAGTAAAGAATGTGGCAGTCAATAAATCTGTACATCCATTGCTGGATGCTGAAGCTGTCAGAGTAATAAGCAGTATGCCAGACTGGAAACCGGCAAGCCAGAACGGCAAAAGTGTTCCTGTCAGTTATAATGTTCCTGTTGAATTTAAATTGTGGGGAAAGGTAAAACCAGTCGAAAGCAAGTAGAAATTAAAGATTGAGGTGTTAAATTAGTCTTTATCCTTCTCATTTTCAGACATAAAGAATGCAGCATGTACAGTGGGCGGGCAAGGAGAATCAAGCCCCTTAACTGCTTTCCATATTACTTCATTGAATTCAGCATCACTAACCATGTCTTCTTTTGTAAAATCAAACAGATCGCTTTTCTGTTGCCATTTATTTTCTGCAAGATTTTTCTGAGTTATGTCAACAAGATTTGGTTTAAACACGAACGTAGCATGATCCGGAGTATTATTCATACATCTCCATAACGAAATTGCAGCGGCATCATACTGGCTCATTGGAGGTAAGCCGAGTATCAGCTCCATTGTACGCAAAAGAGATGTCGTTGTATATGCAGTATGGTCAACAAATCCCTTTTTCACGTAACCTCCTGCAATATAAGCAGTACTGCGATGTGCATCCACGTGGTCGGGACCGTTTTGAGCATCATCTTCAGTAATGATTACAAGACTGCTATTCCAGACTGAACTGTGACTCAGGTAATCCACAAACATACCAACTGCGAGATCGTTATCGGCAACATGTGCAAAAGGTGTTGGTTTGCCAAGTCTTAATCCTTCAGTATGATCGTTGATGAAACGAATCGTATTTAGCTGAGGCAAAGCGTTTACAGTCAGGAGAGAATCAAAATCGCGTCTCCACTGATAGAAACGTACAGTATCGCGTACCGACTGATCCCAACTTGTAAAATAGGGGCAGAAGTGGTTTTTTAGAACAGGTATATTTGGTTTATAGTCATCAACAAATTCGCCATAAGAACGATAGCTCACTCCGTTACGTTGACAGTTATTCCACAGGAATCCGTTTTTATTATTTGCAATTTCCCTGGTTCCTTCTGCGTCGTATGATCCTCCTCTTCCTCCATAGTTGGTTGGCCAGTTCTTTTCAAGGTAATCGGTGGCATAAGCTCCCATACTCCAGTTATGACCATCTGCACTTACTTCCCCGTTAACATAAAAATTATCAAGGAGTACAAATTCACGGGCAAGAGCATGCTGGTTGGGAGTTATGTTTTCACCGAAAAGAACCAGATCGCGATCGCCGTTACCTTCAGGGATATCGCCAAGTACCTGGTCGTAAGTGCGGTTTTCTTTGATTATGTAAAAAATGTGTTTTATCGGAGATGGATCACCTACTTTCTGAGGGATAGGGTTACCTGCGACACCTTCAGAAATCAACTCCTTATCCTTTATGTAAGGGGTGTTACTATATACAGCTTTTGAATAAAGAGCCATCTGCTTATCATCAGGAATATTGAGAATGCCAAGGGTTCCTCTTAACAAACCACCGATGTACTGAACATTAATTTTTTGTTCCTTACCTCCCTTCTGATAAACCACCTCCTCAGTTTTGCTATTAGGATTTGGTCCATAAGGATTTGCATGCGAAGACAATCCTTTTCCATTGGTTACAAGTATTTTGTTTTTGACAATTCTTACGCAAGTCGGATACCATGCCGTGGGAATAAATCCTTTACTTTTGCACGATCCGGGAATACTTATATCAAAAACCGCGAGGCAATTATTATCTGCATTGGCAATATAAAGAGTCTTTTCGTCGGTACTCAGCGCCACGCTGTTGGTAGTTGAACCTGCGGGTGAATCGGGATAGAGCGCCGAATTAAGTGTTTCAATTACACTTTTTTGTCGCGTGTCAATTACCGATACACTATTATCGTTGGCATTTGCTACAAACAGGTATTGCCCGTTCGAAGTGACGCACATATCGTTTGGATTATCACCGACAGCAATTGAACCGGTGATCTTCTGCTGAAATGTATCAAAAAGAACAACTTTATCACAGCCCCAGCATGATATGTAAAGGACTTTATTATCGGGAGATAAAAGACAGGTATAACCTTCGCCTCCCAATGGATGTTGTGAAACGACTTTCCTGGATTGTATGTCAATAACATAGAGAGAGTTATTCTCTTTTGTAACAACATACAACCGGCTTTTGGCATCATCAAGCGCTAATCCCGCGATAGAAATTTTCTCAGGCCATGGTTTTCCTATCCTTATTGTATCATAAGCTGACAGATGACTATTGCTGATTGCATACCGGATAATTATGTTATCGTTACCTCCGGAAGCATACAAAAACTTACTATCGGCAGAGAAGGTCAACCCCAGCCATGCTTTTCCAATGATGACTGAGTCGAGAATCACTTCCTTTTCAATATCCACAAGTTGAATGGTCTGATCACTTTGACCGTTGTTTGTAATAGCGGCAAGTTTTTTTGAAGGCGACACAGCAATATTCAACGGTAAGTCGCCAAGAGGCAAGAGCTTACCCACAGGTGTCAACTTCCAGCCATTGGGCAGAGAAACGCGATTTGATTCAATCTCTGTCAGCGTCTGAGCCTGAAGATGAATTGTGAGGCCAATCAGAAAAATAATGCACGGGATCAGAATTCTTTTGATACTAAGGTTGATATTCATTTTTTCAGTTATATGTAAAAAAAAAATTATCTGTTTTTTAAGTCTTCAGGCTTCAGAGTGATCAGGTGGCCGATTGGTTTCCCATCGCGATATGTTATAACACGGAGAGTAACCGGGCCTTCAGGAATAAGAACGGGGTTTTTATATTTTTCCGAGTAGCTGTTTGGCATTGAACCATCAACCGAATAGAAGATATCCAGACCGGGCATTTCAGATTCCATCTCAAGAGTCATCTTTCCGTCTTTAGCTTGGACATTAATTATTGCATCGTAAATTGCTGTTGAATAACTTATACCGGCTATATCAGAGCGAATGAATTGTTTTTCTACCCGTTGCACAAAATTCACCCAGTTTTTTGTCTCTTTTGGCGACCAGAAATCTTCAGCCAATGCCCATCCTCGCGGCCAGGTCATATACTCGGCATGGTGGAGCGTAGTCACTTGTTCGGTCCACAGGTTTCCCTGGCCTCCCAGGATATACTTTGCATCTACTCCTTCAGGAACAGGTTCATAACTATAGCATTTATTTAAGCGCAAAGCTGCATAAATAGGAGGCTCAATTGTTGGTTCGCCCTGTTGATAGTCGAGGTAAGCAAATGTAGTTGGGGTCATAACAACATCATGACCCATCTTTGCAGCCTCAATTCCGCCTTTAATGCCCCGCCAGCTCATTACTGTGGCTTCAGGTGAAATTCCTCCTTCAAGTATTTCATCCCAGCCAATTAATTTTTTTCCTTTCGCTTTCAGAATGACTTCTACCCGCTTCATAAAATAGGCCTGCAATTCTTCGGGATGCGTCATATTCATTTTCTTCATCAGAGCCTGGCAACCGGCATCATTGGTCCAGAAACCTTTATAACATTCGTCTCCACCCACATGAATATAAGGATTTGGAAATAGTGCAGCTATTTCAGTAAAAACCTTATCGAGGAATTCATAAACTTTTTCGTCTGATGGATTAAGCGTATTGTCTATTTTCATCTTAAATGTGCCATCGTTAAACCATTCTGAAAATGAAGAACCCGGATTGACTTTTATATTCGGATCTTTTGTACAGCTCAATTCGGGATAGGCGGCAATTGCAGCCATGCTATGACCCGGGACATCAATTTCAGGTACAATAGTCACGTTGCGCTCCTGAGCATACTCAATTATTTCTTTGATGTCAGTTTGTGTATAAAAGCCGCCATCTGTTGCTGCCTCTCCGGGCTTAGGTTCAGCCCGCTCGCCGAATTGTCCAAAACGGGGTACGCGCCATGCTCCGACTTCAGTTAATTTTGGCAACGACTTGATTTCAATCCTCCAACCGTTATCATCAGTCAGATGCCAGTGGAAAGTATTGTATTTATATCTTGCTAATTGGTCAATATATAGTTTTACTTCTTCTTTCGAGAAAAAATTACGGCTGACGTCAAGCATTAAACCCCGCCATCCGAAACGAGGATAGTCTGTTATGTTAACTCCGGGAATTGTCCAGTTCATTTTTATTGCAGACCTGCTTTCTATTTCTTTTGGTAAAAGCTGAAGAAGGGTCTGCAAGCCATTAAACAGTCCGCCGGGCTTATTAGCTGTTATTACCACTTCTTTAGGGGAAGAAACAAGCGTATATCCTTCTTTACCAAGTTGTTCAACAGGAACTTTATTCAGGTTGAATTGTATGGCACCGGATTTACCCTGTTGTGTTTTAACAGAGAAGCCGGTTGAAGCGTTCAGCTTTTGTACAAGCATCCCGGCGGTATTACGACCGGCCAGGTTATCGAAGCTGACAGTCGAAGATTCTGTTAGCAGAAAACTGTCTCCCGATTGTTGTATTTTAACCGGTTGAGGAATTAAATTAAGCGAAGGGTTTTGTCCGTAAACCCTTGTCAGAGTGAAGAAAAGCAAGAACAGCAAATTTTTTTTCATATTAAGAAATTATTTAGGTGATGGGGATGGATTAAATGTTATCAGACACTTATTTGGGTCTGCTCCGACCGAAGCTTGGCAGGGATTGGAAGTTAAATCAGATGTTTCCAAAGCCCCCTGTTTGGAAGGTTCGGGGATAGGGGGTAAATTGCAGATAAATTTATTACCGGCTGTTTTCAGAACCTTTAGTACCTTCTTTTTGATCCTGACTACCACTTTACCGGATATGTCGAGAGGTTCCCCATCGATATGGAACCGGGTTTCGGCGGTCTCTATAACTATTTCCTTATCTGTCTGAATATGCCTGACATATTTAGATTTATTTATATTTTTTGTGAATAGTCTTATAATGAAAAGTGAGCCTAATATCTTAGGGAATGGTTTAATTAATACGATATCAATTATTCCGTCATTTGGCCGGGCTTCAGGAGCGATGAAGGCATTATTTCCGAATTGCCGTGTGTTTGCAATGGTCAGAACAAATAGTTTTTCAGATACAATTACTTCTCCCTCACATTTTATCGTAACATGAAAAGGACGCAGCAACAAAAAAGTTTTGAATGTTAGCCACACGTAAGGCAGGAAACCGCGAAGCTTCAGGTTATTAAATGAATGTGCAACAAAACTGTCAAGACCGATACCTGCTACATTCAGGCATAACTTATCATTTATCTCTATAACATCTATATCAATGCTCTCGGCCCTGTTAATATCTGAGAGAAGGGAGCGGAGGTTTAGCTTAAATCCAAATTCTTTTGCAAAACCATTACCTGAACCAAGCGGTAAGACTCCAAGAATTTTGTCACTGCTGACCAACTCTGCTGCAACCGTGTGAACCGTTCCGTCTCCACCGGCAGCAACAAAAACGGCATACTTATCAAAATTCTGTTTAATCAGAGATCCGGTATCTTCTTTAGTTAGCGATTTACAGGTAGATATTTCACTTTTCCGGCGATCGAGATCTTTTGATACTATAAAGTTTACAGGAGGTACGCCTGAGGTTGGATTTAGTATCAGCAGCGCTTTATTGTTATTTTCTGTAACCCGCGTTTTCATGCTCAAATTTACATAAGATTTTTTCAATGTAAAGTAATAACCTCAGAAGATGTTACGCTAATGATGATATTTCTTTTCTGATCCTACGAATGATCAAAGCTATCCCCGGCAGTTTGAATGTTATCAAACTAACGATGATCAGTTTAAAGTAGTAGCGGATTTCTCGGATACTATCTGCTCCGGGCATCCTCCTGAATCCTTCTCAAAAATTCTTTCGGTATATTTAATATCAGATTCTGGTCAAGTCTGTCGATACGTATCACAACGCGGTTTTTGGTTCCTATTTTAATAAGCTCCCCTGTCAACCCGACAAGAGATCCGCTGATAACCTCAACATTATCGCCCTTTTCGAATTTATCGAAGGAGACTTCAATTTCAGCATCGCTGTTGATCAGTAGTCGCAGATTATCAATCTGATTCTGAGGAATGGAGGCCGGAATACCTTCGAAGGAAACGAATTTGACGACACCCGGGATTCTATATACTTTCGGGAAGTTGAAGTTGTTAGTTTTAACAAAAATATAAGAAGAAAGAAGAGGCTTTTCTACCAGTTTCTTCCGGTCGCTCCACGTCCTGTAGGTCTTCTGCATCGGAAGAAAAGTTTCAATCTCAACTTCTATAAGACGCTCATAGACTTGCCTTTCCGCCCTGGGACGAGTATATACCGCATACCATTTACTCGGGCTTTTCTTTAAAAAATTAAACTCTTCCACGTCTTGTTAGTTGTTTATTCTTGCGGCCATTAAAATGGATTCAAAGATACTTTTTTTGTCCATAAATAAAACTTCGGACTGACTCTGAATAGAATTTTTTTTAATTAATAAATTTTCAATACCTTTGGCCGACATTTAATTCTTAAACAATGGCTGAAAAGACAAGATATTCGGATGATGAGCTTGAAGAGTTCAGGCAGATTATCCTCATGAAACTGGATAAAGCCAGGAAAGATTATGAGATACTTAAGTCCAGCATAACTCACGAAGAGAGCAATGATACTATGGATACCTCTCCTACCTTCAAAGTACTTGAGGAGGGCGCAACAACATTGTCGAAAGAGGAAGCAGGCAGACTGGCCCAGCGACAGTTGAAATTTATTCAGCATCTTCAGGCTGCACTTATAAGAATTGAAAACAAGACATACGGTATTTGCCGTGAGACAGGCAACCTTATTTCAAAAGAAAGACTGAGAGCTGTACCCCATGCTACTCTCTGTATGGATGCAAAGATGAAACAGAAGTAGGCTCAGAACGCAAGGGGTTAATTGAATAGTGAATAGTGAACAGTGAATAGCGAAAAGTGAACAGTGAATAGTGAACAGTGAATAGTGAACTGACACTTAGTTGTGTGGTTCAAATCGTTTATACTTGCCTTCCCAACTGTTGCTTCA
>JBAXXU010000018.1:0-48661 GCA_037127735.1 Bacteroidota bacterium | reverse complement strand
GCGGAACTGCTACGGTGACTATAACTAAGGCTAATCCTGTCATCACTGTTACCCCTTACAGTGTACCATTTGACAATGCAGTACATACGGCCACTTTCACAGCAGTTGGAGTTGAAAGCCCAACACCGGCAAACCTTGCCGGCTTGATGACTGTCAGCGGAACAACACATACCAATTCTGGAACATACAACAATGATCCTTGGTCTTTTGCAGGCAACACCAACTACAATGCAACCAGCGGAACCGTTAATGATGCAATTAGTAAGATTAATGCAATGATCGTAGTAACCGGATTCAGCGGAACATATAATGGCAATGCCCATGGCGTGGTCAGCAATTCAGCAACAGGAGTTGATGATGTAGATCTTAGTTCCTTGCTGGATGTTGCAACTACCACCTATACCGATGTTCCCGGAGGTTCTTTAGCCTGGACATTCTCAGGTAATAACGACTATAATTCAGCAAGCGGAACTGCTACGGTGACTATAACTAAGGCTAATCCTGTCATCACTGTTACCCCATACGATGTACCTTATGATGCATTGCCTCATACTGCTACATTCACAGCCGTGGGAGTGGAATCAACTCCGGCAGATATGACCAGCCTGATGACTGTCAGTGGAACAACACATACTGATGCAGGCTCTTACACAACTGACTCTTGGTCCTTTGCAGGTAACACCAACTACAATGCAACCGGGGCAACAATTACAGATGCAATTGGCAAAGCGAATGTTACCATCATAATCAACGGCTACACCGGTGTTTACGATGGTGCCGCTCACGGTGCTACCGGTTCTGCTATTGGGGCCAAAGGCGAAACTCTTACCGGACTTGTTCTGGGTGCTTCATTCACCAATGTTCCTGGTGGAACAGCTAACTGGGTATTTACCGATGTTACGGGCAACTACAATGATAAACCAGGTAGCGTTAATATCCTTATAAACAAGGTCACTCTGATGATTACTGCTGATGCACAGACGAAAACTTATGGTGACATTGATCCTGCTTTGACCTATACTTTCGCCCCGGCGCTTATCGGTACAGATGTTTTCACAGGCTCACTTACCCGTGGTGCCGGCGAACCAGTTGGTTCTTATGCCATCACTACCGGAACACTGACTGCAGGCTCAAACTATAGCTTGTCGATAGCAGCAACACCAACCTTCAGCATCACCACCAGACCTCTGACCATCGCTGCAGGAAAAAAGACGAAGGAGTATGATGGTGAAGTTTTAAGTGGTGGCTACACTGTAACCTATAATGGATTTATAACCGGTCAAACCGAATCAGTTCTTGACGGAACACTTGGCTTCACAGGAACAGCAATTCTTGCTACAAACGTGGGCGATTACGTTATCACACCGGGCGGTCTGACCTCAGGTAACTACGATATCAGCTTTGTAAATGGAGCGCTCGATATCACCCGGAAAGTGCTCACAATTACTGCTGTTAATAAGAGTAAATGTTATGATGGCGCCGAGTGTAACTCATTTACAGTAATTTATGATGGGTTCGTCAATGGCGAAACCGAAGCGGCTCTTGACGGAACATTGACTTTCACAGGTGCTGCTACCACTGCTGTTAATGAAGGTACAGGCTATGTGATAACACCCGGAGGGTTAACATCTGGAAATTACTACATCACTTACAGGAATGGCGAGTTAACGGTTAATCCATTTTTTGCAGCGAAAGCCGGCAATGACAGGACAATATGCCTGAATGCAAGCACAACTCTTGGCGAAGCAACAGTAAAAGGAAACACCTACCAATGGTCATCAGTGTCATCGGGATTTACTTCCAACGAAACCAATCCAACGGTCAGCCCTTTGATAACCACGACTTATACTTTAATTTGCTCGAATGGAGAGTGCATAAGTAAAGAATACGTCACAGTAATTGTAAACCCGGTACCAACCGTTTCCAGAAAACTATCGGACTATAACGGATATAATATCAGTTGTAAGGGTTTGGCCGATGGTGCAATACATATCACCCCAACGAGTGAACAGGCTTCTTACGTTTACGACTGGAAAGGTACCGATGGGTTCACCGAAACAGCAAAAGATATTTCAAACCTGAAAGCCGGACAATTTACTTTATTGATCACTGACAATAAATCATGCTCGGCAACAGAAATAATTAATCTTACTGAGCCGGAGAAGCTCGGTATGATATTAAATTTATCATCAACCTCAGCAGAAGAATTTAATATAAATTGTGCCGGCGAAAGTACCGGTTCAATTGATATCGAGCCGGTTAATCAGGTTGGAACGGTAAATTACCTGTGGGATGATGGAATTTTTGGCAAAACAAGGGAGAATCTTCCGGCAGGCACCTATAGCGTAAGTATTAAAGATGCCAATGAATGTCAGGCCGGTTCAATAATTCAACTTTCCGAGCCTGATTCCATGAAGCTTATTGTTGATATTTTCCGGCAGCCTTTCTGCCCCGATAAATCTGACGGTGAGATAAGATTAAATGTTACCGGTGGCGTTGTTGCAACAGATTATTCATACAAATGGTCGGATAATTCTACCGGTAGTAGTTATCAAATATTCCGCAAGGATTATATAAGGTAACAGTTACTGATCTGAACGGTTGTTCCTTAAGTGATTCCGCCAATATTGAATCATTGAACGAAACCTGTCTGATGATTCCAAACGCGATATCGCCGAACGGCGACCTGATTAATGATGAATGGAATATTGGATTGATTGAGTTATATCCGAAATTGGAAATACTGATATTTAACAGGTGGGGCCAGTCTGTCTGGAGATCCGAAAAGGGATACCCGCGCCCATGGGATGGAACAAGCAACGGATCTTCTCTCCCGGTTGACTCTTATCATTACATTATTGATTTGCATAACGGATCTAAACGAATTTTTGGTAATGTGACTATAGTTAGATAAAATTTGATATTTTTGAATGATTGTGAAAAAACCAATTATCATATTATATATTCTAATGATAGGCAATTTGTCTTTCAGCCAACAATTGCCATTATATAGCCAGTACCTTTTTAATAAATTTCTTATTAATCCAGCCGTGGCGGGAAGCGACGGATATACAAGCCTCAACCTGACAGCGAGGGAACAATGGGTTGGCTATTCCGGGGCGCCACGCACCTTTTCTTTCAGCGTGCAGACAAGGATGCTTAAAAAAAGCCTCACGGTGAAGCAAACAAG
The DNA here is from genome assembly GCA_037127735.1 of Bacteroidota bacterium. Lineage (GTDB taxonomy): Bacteria > Bacteroidota > Bacteroidia > Bacteroidales > VadinHA17 > LD21. Next base: position 45,471 of record JBAXXU010000018.1, on the reverse strand, counting down.
TGGGAAACAACCGGTTTTCAGGCCAAGAAATGACGGGAAGGTTGGTTTGGGCGGATACATATTCAGCGATAAGAATGGCCTGATTCAAAGAACAGGTTTCCAGATATCGTATGCATATCATATTTGGTTGCAGAACAGCGCTCAACTATCTATGGGAATTTCTTTTAACGGGTATCATTATAAAATAAATGAAAAGGAGATAAACTTTGAAGACCCAAATGAACCATGGTTAAATAATAATCTTCGCCACGGGATCTTTGTCCCCGATGTGACCTTTGGAGCCTACCTTCTTAGTGCTAATTTCAGCTTTGGCTTATCAGTTGATCAGTTATTGGAAGCGGCAGCTAAAGTAGGGAATAATGGATATCAGAATTTCAAAATGAACAGGCAATATTATCTATTCGGATCCTACGATTTCAGCTCAGGAAGTTTTAATGTAATCCAACCATCCTTTCTTTTAAAGATGTCGGAACAAATTAAACCACAAGCCGATATTGGTGTTACAGATATCTATAATAAGGATTTTTGGGTAGGTTTGGCTTACCGTACCAGCGGGGCACTAATTACAAATATTGGCGTAAAACACAAGAATATTTATATAGGGTATGCTATTGATTTCACTCTGCAGGAAATTCAGAGAATCACCTACGGAACGCATGAATTAACATTTGCAATAAAGTTTGGAGATAGTAGCAGGAAGTATCGCTGGCTCGACAGGTATTAATCATTTTTTTTTCGCAGAATGTAAATAATTGAACTTCTCCTGCTCCTTTTGAAAACAGCGAAAAAAGTAAACAGTAATGCCTTTATCATCCCTGCGAGGAAAGAGATTTTTGATCCCTTGTATCTTTCACTGAGGATTGAAATATAAAATACATCAAGAGGTAGATTCCTGAGCTTTTCTATAATAAATCCCGTTTTGTCTGAAAAAATTCTGAAAGTTGATGGATTGAAATGCCACAAATGCCTTGGTACATCATAAGCTGCCCAGAACTGCCTGTAATACAACGCATCGTATGAACTGGAATTGGGCAAGGCAATAAGGCACAAACCACCGGGTTTCAACAGACGGACAATATCAGAAGCGTATTTATAAGGGTCGTGAAAATGTTCAAGAACGTGCCAGAGGGTGATACAATCAAAACTATTTGCTGTCAATGTTGTCATCCGCTCAGGGCCAAAAATTTCCAATCCAAACTGTGATATGGAATAGTCGCGGGCTTTTTCATTTATTTCTATACCCTTAACCTGCCATCCGGCTTTTTTCATTGCAACGGCAAAATGGCCGGTACCGCTGCCTATGTCAAGGAGACTCCCCTTTTTAAGACCGGTAACATTTTCAATGATACTTCTCTTTTTAAGCAACATAATGTTTCGGGCAACATGGTAAATCTTATTGGAAAACCCTGTTGAGGTGCCACTGTGCGATATGTAATCGTCTGATTCGTAATACTTACCAATTTCATTTTCTTCAGGATAATCCTGTGTAAACTCAAAACTGCATGAAGAACATTTAAAAACAGCAAATACCTCGTTACTTAAGAAGTGATCAGTGCACCCGGAATGCAAAGATATTTTTTCAGAAGAACAGAGCGGGCATACATCATGATGCGCCATACTATTCAGATTTCGTTTTAATTTTTAGTTTAGCGAGGAAATAACCGGCCGTCAGGAGTATCAGTAATACTGAACTTGTTAGTGAAATTTTATTTCCGATAATATATGAAGCCGGTTTAAAAACAAATTTAATTTCATGATCTCCTGCCGGAACAACCATACCCCTCAGCACATAATCTGTACGGAAGTATTTACTCTCTTTTTCGTCAATATAGCTCTTCCATCCCGAAGCGTAATATATTTCTGAAAAAACAGCCAGTTTCTCTTCCCTTGCCGAGTATTTATAAACAAGCTCATCAGGCTTATATGAAACAAGTTCTATCTTTTCGTTCTCAAGAACAGGAAAAGATAATTTGGGTATCTGATCCTTAAAGATTATATCTATAACTGCCTCTTTTGCCGGATTGATATGATTTATAGCCGATATCTCCATATTGGCGTTTTCCACCATAACCGGTTTCTCAACAAACCAGGCACTGCCGGGAGCATTGGGATTAACCAGTGGAGGAGCTTCAGGATTATAAATAACATATTTGGTATTGAGCATATTCAATGCGGGCATTGGAGTGTTGGTAAATGCCGCTTGAAGATCCTCAATAGATTTTGCATTGCCGGCAGCTGCTCCAAACAGACCAATACAAGAATTGATGCATGTGTCAATCAATTCCTGGTACCTCTCCAGCTTTGCTCCATGATAACCGCCAATAGATTTATGAAAATATGATGTGGGTGAATTATCATTAAATGTTGAAACAGAAAGATTGAGAACCCTGTAATGTGAAGGGTCTTTCAGGATAAATGCATCGGCTGCTGTAGGAGTGAAGGACTTTTGGATTGCAGCCGGCCTTTCAAATCTGTCAGCATTCAGATATCGCTTGTCAACTGTCCACAGGTCGAGAACTATCAATACCGCAATTATAAGAATGGTATATTCCTTCCGGAGCTTATCAAATATAAATGAGAGTATTACAGCTGCTGAAAGCAAAATAAATACAAGCGATCTGAAAGCGTCACTTCTGAGCAGATCTTTTCTATCGGCAATCATAGAACTTTTAAGCCATTCGGGATAATCATTCTCATAAGAAGCGAGGAAGGATCCTGCAATACCGGGTATGATGATAACCAGTAAAATAAACCCTCCGGTTACTCCGGCAGCTATTTGTAAACTTTTAACTATTTCCTTTTTTGAAGTGGTGCCCCTGAATATATCTCTTAATGCAAGGAATCCTAAAAGCGGAATGCAAAACTCGGCAATTACAAGAGCCATGGTCACAGCCCTGAACTTATTATACCCCGGAAAATATTCAATAAACAGATTTGTGAGGGGCATGAAGTTTTTACCCCATGCCAGCATAATTGACAGCGCTGTTGCTGCCAGTAGCCACCATTTTTCAGGACCTTTAATAAGAATTAATCCGAAAATAAAAAGAAAGAAAACAATTGCCCCAACGTAGTGTGGACCATCTGTGCCCGGTTGAGTTCCCCAGTATTTCGACAGCTGATTGGCAGACGACTGATTGTTGTTCTTACTCAGGGCTTTAAAGGTTTCTGAATCGCGCTCGAAGGGTCGGCTGGAACCGCCTTTATAATTTGGAATGAGAAGATTAAATGTCTCATCAACACCGTAACTCCAGAATGTAATGTAATCTTTATCCAACCCCGATTTATTACTCTTATTTATAAACGTCAGATCTGACTTTCCCCTGATTGAATATTTTCCATATTCATATATTGTATAAAGACTCGCGAAGTTTATCCCGATGGCGATAACAAAAGGGATTATCAGTATAGCAGATGTTTTAAGGAATTTTGTTACGGTTCTGTTTTTGAAGGAATAGACAAATTCAACGATCCCGAAAACGAGAAGGCATAGCATGGCATAATATGTTATCTGGGGATGGTTTGCCTGAATTTCAAGAGCCAGAATAAAAGAGGAGAACAATGCTCCCTTTAAAGCATCGTACCTGTAAGCATAATAAATACCACCAATCATCGGAGCCATGTACGCGAGAGCTATTGCCTGGGTATTGTGGCCTGCCCCCAGAATCTGAAAGAAAAACGAAGAGAGACTATATGCCAGCGCTCCGGTTATGGCAAGCCATGGATTGACTCCGAAAATCAGAAGTAAAATGTAAAATCCGACCATTGACAGAAAAAATACAGAAACCGGCATTTTAAATGTCCTAAGTAATGTATCAGCATATTTTATCAGGTTCCCGGGATATTTCGTAGAAATGAGATATGCAGGCATCCCTCCAAATATTGAGTTGGTCCATAACGGTTCTCTCCCGTATTTTACCCTGAAATCCTGTATCTCTTTCGAATATATTTTCGAAACAGTCGAATCGTTTGCTTTTAAAACTTTACCCTCCAGAACGGGGTAAAAATATGCGAAAGAGACTACGATAAATATTAATATTGCCATCAGATGTGGCAGAATAGGTTTGATCTTATTTTTAATTTGCATTGCTGTGTTGTGTTTACTACGAAAAAGAAAAACAAAAATATGTATTTAACTGTAATTATTGATCCGAAACTTCGGATTGAATATATTGAATCATTATTGTCCGGCTAAATTCCATTGCGTCCCTACGGGACTTTTTGGTTAAACTGCAACTTCTTTTCTACCAATATATTGTCCCGATGGGACAGTCCCGTCAGGGACTTAATATCGGTAGAAATGAAAGTCACCCCATGAATTAAGACGTCCTGTAGGGACGTAATAAAATAAAGGGTTTCAGTAGTTTTGTAAATATTTAACCGGACAGTAGTGATATTGAATATTAGTTTTAATAAGTATAGCCATTTTTTAATTGCCGTTGGCTGAAGCCAACGGTAATGAATAGGTTACGATTCATCTGTTATTCCTTTCAGAGAATTCAGATTGTTTTTTAAGTTTTTAATATTCGACCATTTAATTAAAAAGCCCCTTATTGATTGTAATTCAATAGGTTCGTAAAAATTAAAAAGATAAAGGATAAAAGGAAAACTGACAAAACAGACAGTTTTAAGTAATAGTCTCGGAAGCAGATCCATCCCGTTGAGGAGAAGACTGGAAAAGGCAAGTATTGAACCGGTAATCAGCATAACAGAGATCTTCCTGATTTCATAAGGTACATAAAATGCCCTCTGAGAATAATAGTAACATCCAAACCAATAAATGGCCTGCGATAGAAGCGTAGCAACAGCAGCTCCGGTTATACCCCATAACGGGATGAATAAAATGTTAAAGACAAGGCTGAGAACCGTGGAGAAAACAACAATTATTCCGATTATCCCGGTTTTTTTTGCAATATGCAACCCGTAAACAGTTACATCCTTCATATTAACAAAGAATATTGAAAGTGACAGAATCGGGATTATAACCACTGCATCCCAGAACTCTTTTGATTTTGTCATTACTTTAATCAGTTCAAAGGAAAACATTGAAATTCCGACTATTGCAAACATCATAACATAAGATGAATAGAGAAGTACCTTTGAATAGAATCTTTTATTGTCAGGTGAATCAATACGTTTTAAAATAATGGGGCCAAGCGCCAGTTTCATCGAATCGCCGATGACAAGTTTTAAAACGCTTGATATTTTGAAGGCAAGGGTATATAAAGCTACAGATTTAAGAAGAGCAAGTGAATTAAGGGAATACCTGTCAATAACATTCAGCAGAACCGCTGAAATATTGGCAAGGAACAGGGGAAAGCCATAGATATTCATTGACCTGAAAATGGTTTTATCAAAGAATACCAGGGAGTTCTTTATTGTATAACCGAGAAGGAATAATACAACAAGAGTATTACCAATTACCTGGGCAAGATAGATACCTTCGAGCCCCATCTTTTTTGAAAGAATAAAATAGAGTGTCAGAGATAAAACAGTGGTCAGTTTGAAAAGATTTGTTATAGTATAAAGCAAAGATTTTGACTGGAGTCTCATCAGTGTGTTGATGATATTATTTATTGCCTGAATACCTGAAGCAAGAATAACGAGTATTATTACCCTGGACCAATCAGTTTTTGAAAAGATCAATTCTGATAAGGTGCCGGAAAGGGGTATCAATAAAAGGCAAAATGTTACCGAGACAATCAATTGTGTCATCAGCGACATGAAAAAAATACCTTTCTGATTGTCTTTATGTTCTTTATCCCAGAACCACCTTGTGAGGCTTTGCGGTAATGCCGATGCCATAGAAGCTGTTAATACCAGTCCGGAAATCTCAAGTATCCCGAGTACCCCGAATTCCTCAATTGAGAAAAACTTCGGATCGGTAAATAATGGGATCAAAATCAATCCAACGACCTTAACTGCAATGTTTCCAAAGCCGTAAATCAGAGTGTCTTTTAATGATATTTTTATTGACTTTAACATATCGAAACAGGTCAAAAAACAATTTTTCAGGATAAATTACCTGAAATAACCATTGTATTGAAATAATAAAAAGGATATTTCACATTCATTCCCACGATCCGTTTGATTTTTCTTATTATTAATTCCTTAATATTAAGACTTTGCAGATTTGTATAGCTGATTTTTTCAGGATTATAACCTGCTGAAACCAGAATTTTGGCAATTGTATAGGGCGTAAACCAGAACCTGTGATCTGAATTTATTATTTCCCTGTAATTCATCATGTTCGTGAACTGACGGAGGTTATAAATACTTGGAACTGTTATAATAAACCTGTTTACATTTTCACCGTATTTTTCTTTAAAGACTCTCAGAAAATTCACTGGATCATCAAGATGTTCGATGATCTCCCCGAATACGACATAATCCCATTTCTTTTCCCTTATTATGTTAATATCATCAGTCAGGATGTTACCATAATAAACATTCCGATACCCTAATTCTTTCGTAATAAACTCAATACTCTCTTTGTCGATGTCAATGCCTATACAATTTTTTGCATTATCGCTTATTAATTTGTGGAGCCATATATTATTCCTGATTTTTTCTCTGATAACCTGAATATGATCTGAACATCCGATGTGAATTATATTCTGGTTTTTAATCATTTCATTTATAGCTGCTTCCCTCGAAATTATCTTGTATTTAGTTTTTCCGATATCAACATTAAGGCTTGTTTGAAAGGCATCTCCCTTAAGATATTTTAATACTTGCGGTTCAATTTTCATAATTAAAATGTTGACACTATTCTTTAGCGGAGGCTAAGATACTATTTACCTTCATTATAAAATCCTTGTAATTGGATGAAGCATTAAAATTTAGTTTCCAGTTTTCGTAAGTTTTCAACCTGATTTTATTTTCTTCTTCTTCGGGTAGATTTGCATAAAACTGAATCATCATAGCCATATCCTCAGGCCTGAAATCAACCGGTAAAAGCCTTCCGGCGCCTTCTGTAACCACCTCTCTTACACCACCTACATCGGTTGCAATAACCGGGATTCCGAAGCTTTGTGCTTCCATGATACTCACAGGTGTACCTTCCGTTGAACTGGTATTAATAAAGAGATCTACCCGGTTTCGGCTATAATATTTTAACAATTCATCGTTAGGGTAATTCCCCATAAATGAGTATGTTATCCTGTTTGATGGCACAAGTTTCTTTTTAGCCAAAATTTCCAGTTCATTTTTTAATATCCCATCCCCGAAATGAAGCCAGGAAATATCTTTTACAGATTGAACAAGCTCAAGGGAATAAATAATCAAATCAACTCTTTTAAGGGGAACCATATTTGAACAGGAAACAATTACATATTTGTCCGGTTTATCAGTTTTTATTATTCCGGAATCGGGCTTGTTGACACCAAGCCGGGATATATTAAATCGGGGGCTAACAATTTTTACTTTATTGGAAAAGTATTCCTTTCCATGATTGGAAATAAAGAAAATTCCATCAGTTTTTTGGGCGGAAAATTTTAGAAGAGGCAAATACCCTGAATCTGTTTTCTCCTCATAAATATCACTGCCGTGGGCCCGGGCAATTTTAATACTATCCTTATATTTAAGCAAAGCTATGGCATGAACTCCTGTTTTTAACCAGTATGAATAGAATACAATATTTTCTTTGAGATCTTCTTTTATTAATTTATTCTTTATATAATTTTTTAATTGAACAGCTTTAATGACTTTTTTGAAAAGACGAAGCAAGTTCGTTGTTGACAGGTGATCTCCAATGCTTCTCCTGAATTCAACCTCTCCTCTGAGCAGATTCAGTATTGTTCGGCAATTCAGAAGAAACAGGATTGGAAGCCATAGAAATCCTGAAAACGAAGTGGAAGGATTATATCTGTAAATTATTACATTGTCAGGGACAATCCGGGTTTTCTTCTCTGAAATATTTTGTGCTATGATAATTACCTTTTCAAAGGCCGGGGTGAGCATCGAAAATTCCGGTCCGATGAAGGATTCGCCTGTTCCAAACGGGAATTGAGATGTTATTAAAACAAGGGTCTTCATAAACGCTCAGTCACTGATATGATAACAAATAAACGCGATATTAATTAATAGTTCTTATTGGCTATTTGCCTGTATGCTTCAATTAGTCGTTCCTTATCAACATTCCAGTTATATTTTTCCATCACAGCCTTCCTTCCGTTATTATCTATTTCATCAAGAAGGGATGTGTTGTTTTGAAGGGTTTCTATCAATTTAGTAAGATCCTCCGGGGAATCATTTTTATAAATAAATCCGGTATTTGTTTCAATAATAATTCTTTTCAACGATGTACAATCAGATGAGATTATCGGTTTATTAAGATACATGTACTGATAAAGCTTATTTGGGCTTGAAGCGTCATTATTATCTGTTCTTAAATGTGGTATGATTGCCACATCCGCTTCAGCCAGGATTTCAACCATCTCGTTAAATGGTTTATAACCAAAGAATTGTATATATCGGGAAATATTCAGTTTGGAAGAAAGTTTTTCAAGTCCTTTTCTGAAACTGCCATCACCCACGATCCATAATCTGACTTCCGGTCTTTTCTCAGGGCAGATACTGATAGCTTTCAGTACTATCTGAAGTCCGCGATGCCGGTTAATTGCTCCTCCGTAAAAGATGGTAAAAGTACCTGGTTCTTTCTTTTTGGCAGTTATTGAGAGGTTCTCAAAATTAATAGTGTTTGATACCATACAAATTTTGCCCGGATCAATGCCCAGGCCAATTACTCTGTCCCTGGCTTCTTCAATAATTGTGATTATATTATCAGCTTCAGGCAGCATCTTTCGCTCATATTCAATCCATTGCTTATTTGATGAGAGCATTCTTCCGAGAAAAGTGTTGGTATGCGGAGCAATTTTAATCAGGGCAGGCCAGTTTTCATGGAGATCAATAACCAACGACAGTTTGAATTTTGTTTTGACTTCTGTTCCTATCCTGCTTAATGGGAGATCGTGAATATGGATGGCATCAAAGTGTTCATTTTCACATATATTGAAGATGAATTTTCGCCAGAAATTAAAATAAACGGGAAATTTCAGACATCCGACACTGCTTTTATATATGAATGAAGAGATAGCCTTTCGGTGGATAACGGCTTTCCCGTATAATTCAGTCTGCGACCGCTTTTTCCGCGTGTAACAGGCAATATGGATTTCATGCCCTTCATCTGCAAGCGCCAGCATCTCATTTTCCACTCTTACATCCGGAGGAAACTCCGACTCCAGAACCATTAGAATTTTCATCGCGTACTTATATCAAAAACTGAATCTAACCGGAATTTTCATTTGAATTTAACACAGCCACCAGCCTTTTTGTTAAATTTAATCTTGAAAAATCCTCAATAGCAGATTTATCGGATAACCAAAAATACTCCCCGATATTGCTCAGAAATTTCGAGATTTTCTCTTCATCATTATATCCAACTGTAATTCCTGATTTGCACTTAATTATTATTTCTGCAGCATCACCATCGGCCGGACCGAGACAGAGTATAGGTTTCCTTGTTGCAAGATATTCAAAAAGTTTCCCTGTTATGATACTCTTGTTACTCTGATGATCGGGAATTATAAGTAACAGGAGAGAGGTATCGAGCATTAATCTTATTGCTGAGGCATGTTCAACAGATGGAATAAACTCCACGATGGCGTTTCCTGTTTTTGACAGTATGAGCTCTTTCTGTTTTTGAGAAACTGTACCAATGAACCTTAATATAAAATCATTTCCGTTTTTCCTGAAAATATCAAGCGCATCAAGAAATGCATTAATCGGGTATGCATCAGAAAGAGTACCAATATAAGAAATTTTAAATATTTCGGGAGATGAAGATGTGAGACCCGCGAAGTCAGCTTCATCATATCCGTTTGTAACAACCTCCGTCTTATTTTCAATTCCTTTTACCTTTAATGAAAATAGTGTTTTTAGTGAAGCCCCGACTGTGATTATCCTGTCGGCTTTTTTAAGAACCTTTCTTTCAAGTGCTGAATCGATACCTTTTGAAATAAATGTAGGATAGAACTGTTTATAATAATAAATGTCAGTCCATGGATCGCGCAGGTCGGCAATCCACTTAATAGCCGGATATTTTTTTTTCAGCTTTAGCCCGATAAGTTGTGTAGAATGTGGCGGACTGGTTGTGATTACATGGTTTATTCGTTCGGTTTCGACTATCTCACAAGCTTTCTTATAAGCATATTTGTTCCAGCCTCTCCTTGGATCGGGGATGAAAAAATTACCCCTGATGAAACGCATTAATTTTCCTTTAAGTGTAATATCTACACTATTGGCAAAACCTGCTGACGGGATTTTAGATTTATCCTTTTTATAAATACTGAAATAATCAGTCGCGGGCGTTTTGTGGACTTTTATTGATGCCGAAAGTTCATCAGTGAGAGAATAGTCCGTAACCGGGTATGTCGCAAAATCAGGATCGACGGTCAGGATAATTGGTTCCCAACCAAATTCCGGAAGATACTTTGCAAATTTCAGCCATCTTTGTACCCCTGCTCCGCCACTGGGGGGCCAGTAGTAGGTTATTATTAATACGGGACGCAGTTTTTCCGGCATAGAGAGTGATCTAATTCAAAATAAATGCAGCCTGGTAAAAATTGTTTGTAGCTGCTATCAGTTTAAAATTCAGGTGAAATGATTTTGTAAAATCCAGAAATGCCCTGAATTCATGTAAAGGTACACCAAACTCATCAAAAATAATTATATCTTCCTTTTGCATAAATGGAGCCAGGCTGGAAAGTACATACAAAGTAGAGGTATAAAGATCGGCATCCAAATGGATAACATTCCGCTTACCCGGCATATAACTTTTTAAAAAAGGAGGTAAGGTTTCCTGGAACAATCCTTTTTCAAAAGTGCAGCGTGTATCGGGCAGTTCAGGTAGTTTACCATCGGCCGACATAGATCCCTGTTTAAAAAGGTTCCAGTCTTCCGGAAGCCCGGTAAATGTATCGAAGCCTGCAAACCGGCTGTCACGGTGTTTGTGGTTTTCTGCCCACCAACGGAAAGAATGTCCTACTGCTACTCCGAATTCAAGATAATTAACAGGTTCATCCATAAGGTATTTTCCATTAATCCATTGATAAACCAGGATTCTTTTACCATAATTAAACCGGTACGAATAATAATCACTAAAACCTGCATCCGATTTATTTTTTGCTACCCATCTTGAAAATTTCGCCAGGTAAGACAGGTACATAAAAATTCCAGTAAAAGGGTTCAGGATGATATGAATTTTCAATAGCAAAGCAAATCCTTTCATCTTTCTGATGAAATTTATGAGGAAGGTTTTCATGCTTCAAGCTTTTCCATCAGTTTCTTAATACTCACTTTTTCGGACATGATCTCAGTCAAGCGACCTATTTCAACCCGGTGTTGTTCCATAGAGTCGCGGTCTCTTATAGTCACTGAATTATCCTTAAGTGTATCATGATCAATTGTTATACAGTATGGTGTACCGATAGCATCCTGTCGCCTGTAACGTCTTCCGATTGAGTCTTTATCATCATACTGACAATTAAAATCAAATTTCAGATCATGAACGATTTTTTCGGCAATATCAGGCAGCCCGTCTTTTTTAACGAGAGGCATCACTGCCAGTTTTACAGGAGCAAGGAATGAAGGCAACCTGAGTACAACACGCGTGTCAGTACTTCCATCTTCCTTTTTCAATTCTTCTTCATTGTACGCGGCAGAGATCACCTGCAAAAACATTCTGTCAACACCAATCGATGTTTCGATTACAAAAGGCACATACGATTCGCCTTTTTCCGGATCGAAGTACTGCATCTTTTTGCCGCTAAACTCCTGATGCTGTTTCAGATCATAGTCTGTCCTTGAATGTATTCCTTCAACCTCTTTAAATCCGAAAGGAAATTTATACTCTATATCTGTGGCAGCATTGGCATAATGGGCAAGCTTGACATGGTCGTGGAAGCGGTAATTCTCACTTCCGAAACCAAGCGCCTGATGCCACTTCATACGGGTCTCTTTCCATTTTTTAAACCATTCGAGTTCACTGCCCGGCTGGACAAAGAACTGCATCTCCATCTGTTCAAACTCCCTCATCCTGAAGATGAACTGCCTGGCAACTATCTCATTACGAAACGCTTTTCCTATCTGTGCAATACCAAAAGGGATCTTCATCCTCCCGGTCTTTTGAACATTCAGAAAGTTGACAAAGATTCCCTGCGCGGTTTCGGGCCGGAGATAAATTTTATTTGCACCCTCAGAAGTTGACCCCATATCGGTTGAGAACATAAGGTTGAACTGCCTTACATCGGTCCAGTTTCGGGTGCCTGATACCGGGCAGACTATCTCATTATCAATTATTATCTGTTTGATTTCAGCAAGGTCTGTTTCGTTAAGCGCTTTTGCAAACCGTGCATTAAGCTCATCAACTTTAAGCTGGTTGGCAAGAACCCGGGGATTAGTCTCCCTGAATTTTTTTTCATCGAAAGTTTCCCCAAACCGTTCCCTTGCTTTCACCACTTCTTTGGTTACCTTCTCCTCGATCTTTGCCAGGTGATCCTCGATAAGAACATCGGCCCTGTACCTCTTTTTCGAATCTTTATTGTCAATAAGCGGATCGTTAAACGCATCAACATGGCCGGAAGCTTTCCATATTGTCGGGTGCATAAAAATGGCTGAATCCAACCCCACTATATTATCGTTCAGAAGAACCATGCTGTCCCACCAGTATTTTTTAATATTGTTTTTCAGTTCAACGCCATACTGACCATAATCATATACTGCGCTTAAACCGTCATATATTTCGCTTGAAGGGAAAACATATCCATATTCCTTACAATGAGCAACTAACTTCTTAAAAACATCTTCCTGAGCCATAATTCTTTTGTTTTACTTTAACGGAAGGCAAAAGTAATTTAAAATCTTCTGTTTTACAACGAGCTAATCACCAATCAACTTTTGTTCCCCATGAACTCACCCCCTTCTTTACTTTTACCTCACCCCAACCCCTCTCCCAGGGGAGAGGGGCTATGTTATTAATATACTGGGTTTTACCCCCTTCTCACCTGGGAGAAGGGGGAAGGGGGATGAGGTAAAAAGAGCAGAGAGGGATCCCTATAATGGTGTTTGAGGGAAGAGGTTGGACAGTGAGTTTGTGTAAACCAAAAAGTAGGTCGGAGAAAAAACCTATAAAATCTATTTGTATCTTTATCCATTCTTTTCTATAAGTTACTGATGAAAAAAAGAACTGATTTTCTGGTAATAGGTTCAGGAATTGCCGGTCTGACTTTTGCACTTAAGGCAGCCAGGCTTGGTAAGGTATCGATAGTGACCAAAGCAAGCCTTGAGGATTCCAATACCCGTTATGCACAGGGAGGTATTGCTGCTGTGTTCAGCGAACCAGATAATTTTGAGAAACATATCAGAGACACTTTAATAGCGGGTGATGGTTTTTGTAATGAAGAAGTTGTAAGGATGGTGGTGCAGGAAGCTCCCGACAGAATAGAAGATCTGATTGAATTAGGGGTTTCATTCGACAGGAAAGAAGATGGTACTTACGATCTTGCAAAGGAGGGTGGTCACACAGAATACAGGATACTTCACCATAAAGACAGAACAGGCGAAGTGATCCAGAAGACTTTAGTGGAGCAGGTCAGAAAAGATCCTAATATTGAGATATATGAGCAACATTTTGCAATCGAGATACTTACTCAGCATCACCTTGGAGACGTGTTGAAAAAGAATTATCCTGATATAAAATGTTTTGGAGCTTATGTTGCAGACTTTGTTAACCAGAAAGTCATCTCCTTCCTCTCAAAAATAACAGTAATTGCTTCAGGAGGAATGGGCAATGTTTACATGACTACAACCAACCCGGAGATCGCCACCGGCGATGGGGTAGCGATGGTTTACCGGGCGAAAGGGACAATTGAGAACATGGAATTTGTTCAGTTTCACCCCACTTCATTATGGGATCCGAATATCAGACCGTCATTTCTTATAACTGAAGCATTACGCGGATACGGTGCGGTACTTAAAAATATGGCAGGCGAAAGATTCATGAAAAGATATGACAGTCGCGGTTCCCTTGCTCCCAGGGATATCGTTGCAAGAGCTATTGACAATGAGATGAAAATTTGGGGAGATGATCATGTATGGCTCGATTGTACTCATCTGAATTCGGCAGGTTTGATTGACCATTTCCCTAATGTTTATGAGCATTGTTTCGCGCGTGGTATTGATATCACAAAAGACTTGATACCGGTTGTTCCGGCTGCTCATTATTCCTGCGGAGGTATTAAAGTTGACATGGATGGTCAGAGCAATATAAACAGACTTTATGCTTTGGGTGAAGCTTCATCTACCGGTCTGCATGGAGCAAACAGACTGGCTTCTAATTCGCTGATTGAAGCCGCGGTATATTCTCACAGGGCAGCAATTCACTCAGGCGCCCGTCTGAAAGAACTGACATTCGAGGAAAAAATACCCAACTGGGACTATAAAGGAACAACCCATCTTGAGGAGATGGTTCTTGTTACACAAAACTTTAAGGAAGTTCAGATGATAATGAGTAATTACGTGGGGATAGTAAGATCTGATCTTCGTCTGGAAAGAGCGCTGGTGCGTCTGGAAATAATTTACAAAGAGACGGAAAGCCTTTATAAGCGTTCCCTTGTTTCAAAAAAAATATGTGAACTGAGAAACCTTATTAACGTAGGATATCTCATAATCAAAATGGCCAAAAACAGAAAGGAGAGTATAGGCCTTCATTACTCGATAGACCATCCTAAAAGAGGCATTTCAGAATTTTAAGTAATATGTAAACGATGAACCATCTTGAATCAACATTTGCAGGTAAGAATAGCTTTTGGAGATATATTGTAATGTTTGCATTAGTTTTGATTGCATCCAACACCATCGGGGCGCTGCCGTTAATTATTGCTTTGGTAATGAAATCAACTTCAAATCCCGAGGTGTTTTCCCAGCTGTCGGCTAATCCAAATGATTACAGTGTTCTTGGTCTTGAACCAAATGCAGGTCTGATGATGATGCTATTTCCTTTTATTGCAGGATTAGCAGCTTTTGTTCTGTTTATTAAACCGTTAAACAACCGGACGCTTATAAATACTATAAACGGCACAGGAGCAATAAGATGGAACAGGTTTTTTATCTCAGCATTTATCTGGCTTGTACTTTCTGCACTCTATTTGTTCCTGTATTTAAAAGTTGATCCTGCAAACTTTACAATTAATAATAAGACAGCTTCACTTATCATATTGATAGTGATATCTGTGTTGTTCATCCCATTTCAGGCAGCATTTGAAGAGGTTCTCTTCAGAGGTTACCTTATGCAGGGATTTGCCGCTGTTGTCAGGAACAGATGGTTCCCACTGGTAATGACCTCACTACTGTTTGGACTAATGCATGCTTTTAATCCTGAAGTGAAGGAATACGGCTTCTTTACAATGATGCCTCAGTATATACTTATCGGGATGATATTTGGTGTCGTTACCATTCTTGATGACGGAATCGAAGCTGCTATGGGAGCACATACTGCCAATAATGTTTTCCTGTGCATTATGGTCACCAACCGGTCTTCAGCTTTGCAGACTCCGGCGCTTTATGAGCAGCTCAACATTTTTCCATGGACTGAATTTGCAGGGCTTCTCTTTACCGGTATTGCTTTTGTTATGATCCTGAAAATAGCATTTAAATGGGATGATTTATCAGTTATTTTTCGAAAAATCCGGGAATGATATAATGTAGGGACAGGTCGCGACCTGTCCCTACATGTGTCGACCTGTCCCTACCCAATTTTATATACCGATGTTTTATCTTCAGTTCTGAAGTCTCCCCATTTTTGTCGGATATCATTTATTATGATTTTAATATCATCAACCTCAACTGCCGTCAGGAGCTTCAGACGCGTTTCTTTGAAATGAGGCAATCCCTTAAAATAATTTGAAAGATGACGGCGCATTTCGTATATAGCTCTTTTTCCCTCTTTGAATTCAAGAGATTTTTCAAGATGAAGAAGGGCCAGGTCGGCTTTTTCATTCACAGAAGGCTCCGGCAGGAGTTCCCCGGTATTCAGGAAATGCCTGATATCGCGAAATATCCACGGCCTGCCTACAGTAGCGCGTCCGATCATAATTCCATCAACGCCATACCTGTCGAACATCTCCTTCGCTTTTTCCGGCCCGTCAATATCACCATTTCCGATAACAGGGATTTTCATTCTCGGATTATTCTTGACTTTTCCAATAAGAGTCCAGTCGGCAATACCTTTATATAGCTGTGCTCTTGTCCTGCCATGTATTGTCAGCGCTTTAATACCTACATCCTGCAGACGCTCAGCCACTTCAACTATGTTTTTATTTTCTTCATCCCAGCCAAGCCTGGTTTTAACTGTAACAGGTAGTTTTACAGTTTTAACAATAGCTTCCGTCATTTCAATCATCAGAGGTGCGTTCCGGAGCATACCGGCGCCGGCCCCCCTGTTGGCAATCTTTTTTACCGGACAGCCGAAATTTATGTCTATCAATTCAGGTTTTGCATCTTCGGCAATCAGGGCTGCCTCAACCATTGCATCAGTCAGATGCCCATAAAGCTGGATACCGATTGGTCTTTCAAAATCATAAATATCTAGCTTCCTGACACTTTTCAGTCCATCCCTTATGAGCCCGTCGGAAGAGATGAATTCGGTGTACATAAAATCAGCTCCGTGCATCTTGCACACCATACGGAAAGAAGGGTCGGTAATGTCCTCCATCGGTGCAAGGAATAGTGGATAATCTACTAAAGTTATATTGCCTATTGTCAAGAGAGTTTTAATTGTGCAGGTTAATGATTATGAATAGATATTGCCTTGAATCTCTGCATATCTGGCTTTTTCCGGTTCATTTTTCCTGTAGAAATAAACAAGGCCGTAATCTTCGTTTTGTATCTTTCTTATCGCCTCGGGAAGATAGTAGTGGGTTATTTCAACTTCATTCCATAATTGAAGGATAATTTCATCAGCTTCTTTGCGAAGGTTACTGCTATTTTCCATGTATTCGAATGACTTTTTCGCGATGATATTATGATAACCAAGCGCTTCATTGAAATTTTCAAACCTGACTTTTACAACTGCAATTGTCGGATTGGTTATCGGATTGCCGCCCTTCATTATCCTGTACTCTTCACCTTCAATAATCCTTCTTCCCCAGCTCAGTAATTGGTTTTCAGTATTTATGGAAGGAATCGTTGATTCATTTGTTGGCAGCCCATAAAAAGCCCGCGTTTCTGTTGACAGATCCCCGCGGAATATTGCCATATTCATTACCTTGATAAAATGTGTCAGATAAATTCTTGCCTTCTTTAAACTTTCGTTATAGTCTTTGTTCTTCTTATTCTGCGAAATCAGAGATTGGTGGTATATCTGAATGTTATGCTCGAACTGAGGAAGAAATTTCTGCAACTTTATTATAGTTTTTGAGGAAAACGCCAATTTTTGAGGAGGAAGCTCTTTCCCCTTTTCAAGAGCGATCCTCATCGCTCTTATTCGGGCAGTGTCGGTATTGGGTAATCTTCTGTATGGCATAGCCGCTCAAAAATGTTATTAAAATGTTGATAACATTTGCGAATATAATGTATTTTTTGTTATTGTCAATAGCATTCGCATGTAAATATTATCCTGCCGGTATAGGATTCGAGTATATCAAAGAACGTAATATGGTTTGCTGTAGCGCTCCGTTGGAGCTTAAAGTCATTATATACTACTACCCCCGGTGAAGCCGGGGGTTAAATATTGCAGGCGTACACGGCAGTTCTTAATGGTCGGTTGATATCCGGAACACCTGCTATTTACGCTCTTTTAGAATTGGTATAAGGTTTTCTCCAACCAGTTTAAATTTCTCAGCTTCTGCAGGTGGAATAAGAAATATGGTAGTGCCCGGTTCAAGACCTCGTTCCACGACGACATTTTTTTCATTCGATTCACCGAGAATGACAATCTGTTTGGTTCTGTTTTTCTTATAAACAAATGGGATACTGTCAGCTCCGGTCTGTACACATTCAGTTGGGATAAAAACAGCATCGTTAAAGGTTTTGATAATTATCTTGTTCCCGGTTGTCATTGTAGGTCTGAGAGCCGGATCAATACCATCTACCTTAATCTGTACTTCAAACATTTTTGCATCGGAATTTGGCAACTGTTCACCTACATTAGCTATGCTCAGGACGCTTCCGGTAAATGATTTTTCAGGGAAAGCATCTACATTAATGCTAACATTTTGACCGGTTTTGATTTTACTTATCTCGATTTCATTAACATAGACTTTAGAAATCATGGATGACAGATCAGGAAGGGTAGCGATAACCCTGTCGAAAGGATTGACTGTTGAGCCTGCTTTTCTCTTAACTCCATTCCTCTCTTTTTTATAGGTAACCATCCCATAAGATGGCGCTGTAATAGTAAACTTAGATAAAAACTCCTGAAGATCGCTTACTATCCTGGTCCCTCTTGAAACATGTAGTTTCTGGTGGTTTATTTCTGACAGGTTTTGCGCTACTCTGAGGGTATAGCCCAATTTTTTCTGTTCAAGTGCCCGTTTTGCTTTATCCAGACTTATCTCTGCCTGACGTATAGTTGCCGGTGGTTCAAATTTTGATTGTGCAAGTGTGATTTCTGCCTCCTCAACCACATATTTTTGATTCTTGATATCATCTCTCAGGTTAGTAAGCGCTACCGTAGTATCGAGTACTTTCATTTCCAGATTTGCTTCCTGAGTTTTAAGATTTTCAAGTTCATCTTTCAGCGTGTTGTCATAATTTGTTCTGTCAAGCTGTGCAATATAATCACCTTCATTAACCATTGTCCCTTCCGGTACTATGTCCTGTATCTTAAGATCCTGGGCATGAAAATCGTGACCTCCCCCGCCCTGAAAACCTCCCGGTCCATGATCGGAACCTCGTCCAATCTCGGGTCCTTTTATATCGAGAGATTTTTCGGCTATTAACTCCCCTGAATTTGTTACTGTTATCTCAAAAGCGCCTTTCTTAACCTCGGTATAAGCATTAAAAACTTTATTCTTTGAGGTCATCCTGTTAAAGACAATCAATGCAACAATTGCAACAATAACACTACCAGTAATCAATATTCTTTTCATCTTCTAATCAATAATTTCTAATCAATCTGTTACAAAATAATCCAACTATGAAATTAATAAAAATTCAGACATGCTATGGCATGTTTTAATCTGACACTTCAAATGGTCATTTTATTCCGCTATTTTTCCCAATAGTGAAAAATAAAAGATAATAAGTTTATTTCGCTTAATAGATTGTTTTCACCAGGATAAGTTCATCTCTCCTTACCTCCGGAGCCATCCCCGCAGGAAATCTGGCAAATTTTCCGAGCTCTTTAATACTGTTTCTTTCGGGATAAAACAACCGGTTGGATTTGTTACCTCCTTCAACTATGGCTATAACCGATCCGGTTACCAGTATTGGAACCCCAAGAATTAAAAATCCGGGTACTGCATATGCGATTGCTCCTATAATATCCGGTACAATTGATAATCCTGTATATATGGCAAATCTTCCTCCCTGATTTTTGAAGATATAAAGGATAGCCTCATCAATGTTAGTCACTTTGATAGCATTTAGTTGAACGTCAGACAGTATAAAGAGTGTATCATTCTGAATAGCGATCAGTTCTCCTGATAAATCTGTTTTAATAGAACTTGTATCTGAACGAATGGTGACTTCGATCCAGCTTCCGGTAATGCTCGTTTTTAATTTATTAGGATTAGGTAGATATGCTCTCGGGATCTTCGTAGCATTACATCCTGCAATAGCCAGGATGCCTATTATCGATAACAATATTAAACTAATTCTTTTTGACATATCTGCTATTCCAGAAGTTATTTTCCATTGATGGTTCATTCTTTTTAAAATCTGCTGCTGCCATTCTCATGAATTTTTTTGGAAAACCGAAGAACAGCGCAGCATTTTTAAGACTCTCTTCCGTCATCCATGTCTCACGCATCCATTCGATATAATATCCTTTACTTTTTAGAAAAATTTCATACTCTCCGGCAATGACAGGTAAAACATAATGAAGATCATACACATCACCCGGCAATGTTACCAACGGGTGCAAAGTATCAGGCACTTGTATTTCAGAATTTCTTTCTGATTTGTTTAAGGCAGTTACAATTGATGGATGAACAATGGCAGGTTCAATACGGTTCTCCATTTTTCCAAGAGCCAGATAATCAATTCGCCACAGTCCTTTTGTAAGCCGTAATTTTATTTTAAGATTTTTTGTGCCTGTTTTCGGCAAAGGTACAAGATGCACATCTGTCGCGATTGGCCCCATCTCTTCAATCTGGTCAACTTTTGTCCACTTTCCATCTCCTGACCCGACAAATACTTCAATTCCTCCAAGCAAGTCCCACACTCTGTTTACCTTCTCTTCAAGCGATTTATCGCCACTTTCAATTCTTGAGGCAAAGTATCCTGCCGAATTACCAAGATAAGCCAGACTCTGGTAAAATAGAAAGGTTGTTAACAGAGTTTGCCTGCACCCGACTATCAAACCAAATTCACCATCAGGAATTGAATCGAAACTCATCTCAATATATTCCCGTTGGGCAAGGTTTTTCTGATCGGCAGGACAATACCTCTCTTTGTTATCCATCTGCCGTACAGCTTCTGATATATCTCCTTCGGAGGCTTTGCAGTTTGAAGTACCACGGATATCTGATATCCTGTAGAACTTCCCCTCCTGTGAAGCAAAGATCCTGTCGTTGTTGAACCGCGGAAAAGCCAGAAGGTCTGCATAACGGATAATATGTGTTTCGAGGGCTTCATTTGTTAACCGGAGGTGAATTGAGTTTCCGGTCACCTTAGTCCCATACAGCATATCAATATCTTCCTTTTCAAAAGAGGGTAAAATACTAGATGAAAATCCCTCTGCCATAAGACATGTATCTTCTCCATTCCAGGCATAAAAAGTTGGACAAGAACCAAAGCATGCTTTGGGGTTTATTAAACAATAGCCTGTAATAATTGAAGAGGGAACTCCAACCAGAGCCATCATAAGAGCTTCTCCTTTTAGTCCTTTCAGATCATTGGTTTCCAGTAATGCGACATCAGAAAGCGGAACTTTAAACTGGGATTCAGATATAAAATATTTATTGCCAGAATTCAATTTTATAAGAATTCTGTGCTGATCATAATACGACCCATTCCCCATTATCGTATCAGAATGATTATTAGTAATCAGATTATCAAGAATAAACAAACAGCCATCTTTCATGTGAACTTTTACAATCTTCTTCGAAGGATCAAATGAAAGGTGTTGGACCGGATCCCTGAATTCGCGTATTATTCTTATCGGCGAACAACTCAAAGTCATTATGCCAGAGAAAATCAGTATAACAGGGTATTTCAGTTTCAAGAGAGAGAACATGGGCATTGATAATTAAAATTGATCTGACTGTTTACTTCATAAAGGTGGAAATATATTTAATATCAAACAAGTTTATTTTAATCAGATCAACATAATTAATTTTCAATGGGAACTGTAAATTATTTTATACGAGGATTCGTCTATTTGCTATATCTTTATTCCACTGCGTAACTAAATGACCGGAGGCAGATTTTTACAACCTTCTGATCCGTAAAATCAGGATGATTTTGGCTAAACATTATAATAAATGGTATATGAAGAAAGTGATCATTTTAATTATTGTATTTGTAAATTCGTATTCCTGGCAGGTCGAAGCTCAGAATTTCGAAATCACCTCACCCGACCGTAAGATTTCGGTTTTGGTTGAAGTTGGCAAATCCCTTTCTTATTCTGTAAGATATAATGGCAAATTGCTCATCAACCGTTCCGTAATTTCTTTATCAATTCAACCTGATATTAATATTGGTAAAAATCTGATTGTATCCGACACATTGACAAGGTTTGTAAATGAAAAGATCATACCTGTTGTTAAAGAAAAAAAGGCAATAATTCTTAATGTCTATCACGAATTACTCCTCCGGTTCCTTAGCCAATTTGAACTACATTTCAGGGTTTACGATGATGGAGTTGCATACCGTTTTGCCACAAGCCTGCCCGGTGAAATTACAATAATTGAGGAAGAAGCAAGTTTCAGTTTCAACCGGGGAACGATCATTTATTATCCTCAGGTATCTAAACGCTCCGATGCCGACATTTTTCACACCTCCTTTGAAGAACAGTATAATAAAGTTAACCTGGATACTCTTCCTGATAATATGTTCGCGTATTCACCGGTTTTACTGCAACCGGAAGGACTTCCTAAGGTTTTAATTACCGAATCCGATATTAACGATTACCCGGGGATGTTCCTGATAAAAGGAACCGGTTCCGGTATAAAAGGCAAATTGGCTGCATACCCGTTGAAAGAAATTGTTTCGGGCAGTGAATTCAGACAAAAACAGGTGGTTGAACGAGCTCCCTTTATCTGTAAAACTAACGGACCTCGTACATTTCCCTGGCGGATAATTGCAATTGCCCCAACCGATGCTGCAATCCTCACAAATGATATTGTTTACCGGTTGGCACCTGATCCTGATTTTTCAGATTTCAGCTGGATAAAGCCCGGCAAAAGCACTGAAGAATGGATTACCGGGTTAAACCTGTATGGTGTCGATTTCGAAGCCGGGCTGAACACTGAAACCTACAAATACTATATTGATTTTGCTTCCAGGTTTGGTTTTGAATATGTTATGCTTGATGCCGGTTGGTCGGATGTAAACGATTTATTTAAAATTTCCCCCGGAATGGATATGGAGGAAATTACAAGGTATGCAAAGGAAAAGGGAATCGGATTGATTCTCTGGACACAGGCAATGACCATTGAAAAACAGATGCAACAGGCTCTTCTTCAGTTTAAAAAATGGGATATTAAAATTGTTATGACCGATTTTATCGACCGCGACGACCAGGCAGCTATTAATTTCCTGCACCGTTTTGCCACAGAGTGTGCCAGAAATAAGTTTATGTGCATGATTCATGGCGCTCCAAAACCTGCCGGCTTCACGAGGACACATCCAAATATGCTGACACGTGAAGGACTTTTAGGTTCGGAATACAATGCCTGGTCATCGAGAGCTACCCCTGAACATGACCTGATGCTTCCTTTTATCAGAATGTTTTCAGGACCAATGGATTATGAACCGGGCATTTTACAAAATGCAACCCAAAAACAACCCACGAAAATGGGTTTTGAAAAGGTAATAGCCCAGGGAACTACCATGCATCAGATAGCCATGTTCGTAGTCTTTGACAGTCCTCTGCAGCTTTTCTCAGGCAACTTGTCTGATGCTGTCAGGGAGCCGGAACTAATGAAATTTCTTGGAAAAATTCCAACCGTATGGGATGAAACAATTATTATTGAAGCTAAGTTAGGTGAGTACATTGTTGAAGCGCGTTGTAATGGAGATAACTGGTATCTGGCAGCAATGAACGACTGGACTCCCCGGGAATTTTCCGTTTCTCTTGATTTTCTAAAAAGGGGGGATTATATTATTGAAACTACGTGTGATGGGATAAACGCGACGAGAAATCCACAGGATTACAAAATGAAGAAAGCTGAAATTACCGATAAGGATACTATTACAGTGAAACTGGCTCCGGGTGGCGGATACGCAGCCCGTATTTTTCCAAATTGACTGATTATTTTACAACGAGGAAGGCTGTGGAAAAGCCTTTCCTGCCATCTGATGATATCCCTTCCACAACGATTGTATACTCCGCTGATTCATCAGAAGCAAAAAACTCAATTTCTCTCTTTCCATCTTTTTTTGTTTCCAGAGATGGAGCCCAATATAGGGTATTACGATAATCCGGGATCCGGGTATTTTTTTGTAAATCGGAACTGTAATCCGGAGAATAAAAGTCATTTTGAACCTGGCAAGCTTCATAGGCTTGTCTGAAAATTGAGTTGTCAAATTCCATCGCACTTAAATTGCCCTTTTTAGTGATGAAACTTATAATTCCGTCAAAAACATTCTCTGAATAGAAATATCTCGTATTTATTATATCTGCTCTTTCAATCTCTTTTGAGTTTATGGTCAGGACCTTTTCGAAATCGTACATTGGGACTCCATCAACTAATACCAATGGCTTATTTTCAAATGGCTGGCCGCGGAACTTATTAATAAGTTTAAAATCATATTTGCCATTTTGTTTAAGCGTGTAAACATTTGGGATTATTTCTTTCACAACCTCTCTTAATGAAGTCAGTTCAATATAATCCGACATTTTTATCGTGTTCTCAGGCTCACCGTAAAAATCCGGTATGCTATTTTTTGATACTTCTCCTCTTTTTTGCCTGAAAGGTTCATAAATATTATTGATCTGCATACTTATTACAGCATTGTTAATCTGGCTGATCTTACTGCTGTCAAGATAAAATGGCGCAGGTCTGTACTTACTGAATGAACTGCTGAATGGTTGAATAAGTTCAACATAATATCCTGTTATTTCAGAAGACAACGGTTGAATTACTATTTCATCAACCCCTGTCTCTTTAATCAGAAAATTAAACTCCCCATTTTCGTCTGTTTTTCCGAACCGGCATCTTGCAGTTTTTCCGACGTATGATAACGACACATCCGTTTTCTTTAGGGGTTCATCTGTGGATTTCAATCGCATATAGCCACTTAATAGGTGCCCTTCAAGTTCCGCCATGTAAACCGGCAAGGTGTCTCCTAAATTAGAAACATCCCTGACGAAAGTAACATTAAAACTATCCATACCTGTTGAGTTGACTATTCCGGATTTAGCTACTGAAACTGACAAGTCTGTTTCTAACGGATAGCCTGTAATATCAGCTGCTGATATTACCAGCTTTATTTTTTCTCTTGATGAATATACCGGTTTCTGTAAAGTTATGGTATAATTAATTTGTTGGCTGGCGGTCTTTGAAACAGGCTTTTCAGATGTTCCATTTTCGTTCTTATTGACAATTAAGAACCTGGAAAAACTTCCGATTGTATCAGTTACCATACTCTCTGACGAAAGTTTAAGATGATTAATATTCTCAAAAGGGTTAATAACAGAAATAGTTTTATAACAGAAAAAATCTACAGGCCAATTCTTCATCCAGTTAGTATAAGCGCGTATTACATAATTACCTGAACTTATATTCTCAGGAAGAATGAATACTGATGAACCTGAATTACCATCTGTTTTTACTTTCAACTGTTTGAGAGGGAAATTGTTATTATCGAGTAATTCCAGATATACAACCTTACTGATATTCCATGGAGAATGAGTCAGTCTATTTAATTGGTACACTTTGAACCAAACCTGTTCACCTGAAATATAGATGTCGCGGTCGGTTTGTATATAAAGTTCTTCTCTAAAGTTTTTTACATCTGATTCTTCAGCCTTATTTTTAAATTGCTGGCAGAACAGATTTTGACTGAAAAGAAAATCATGGAGAATCAAACCAACGATAATCAGTATAATAAATCTGCTATCTTCAATCCCACTAAATTTTTTCATTAAATTCTACACCTTAGTTAATATCTACCCAGAAATCTGGTTTTTTTTGTGTCCCGGTCAATTCGCAATTTGCACATTCAGGCCTGGCAAACACCATCTTTTGGAGATTATTTGTTCCTGGATAATACAATGGTTCAACAAAATAATAATCTGAAGTTATACAAAACATTGAATATAAATTGTCCCAGGTGGGAGGTGGTACTCCAAACCCGTTCGGATAGTCATTTGGTTCTTTTACCATTCTATCACAAGGATAATGAAAATATGGAAGATTCATTCCAACAATATCAATGAATGGTATGTATTTTCCTTTTTGTTTTACTGCGGATACCTGGAAATAACCCAAAACACGTTCTTCCGGATTATTTATGTTATAGATATTACTGACTACTGTGAATGGCTGTTTTGCAAAAATATCTCCGCCACTTTCATTTACCTGTTTCAGATTGTTCCAGAAATCGTACTCTTTCTTTGAAATTGAATACTGGTTGATGAGGATGTGATATTGAAGTAGCAATCTGTTAGATTTATCAGAAGCAATAAAAAATATTGGTTGCTTCTCGATGCGGTTACTTTGCAAGGTATAGATTGAATGAATGTTAATCTCATCAGATTTTGTGATTTTCCAGCAATATTCCTTAACATCGGGAACCGCAGTAATTGCACTGTCAGTCATATCAAAATTAAACCTCTTCGGATATGGCACTTTAAATTTCCAGGTCTCTTCAAAAGCCCAGCGAAAATATTGGTTATTCTCTCCCTCTTTTGAATCCAGAAAAATCCTGATACCAGCCTGGCTATCAGTTCCGTTATTTATAGTTTCCTGATCCTTAGCGTAATATATGCTATCGATTTCCGGGACAGGTTGCATCTGACAAGGTTCGGATACATATTCATTCCCTTCTCCGGTAATTATATGTAAAATGTAAGTTTCGCCAATTTTCCCTATAAAGTTAATACTGTCTGTTTTGTAAATTCCATTTCCCTTGTTCAGTAAATAATTGCTCCTGCCGTTTTCGCCGGTAATGAATAATGTTGCATCTGAAACATAATGCTGCTTGTCATTCGATTCCTGTATTGTCTTTGATAACTTAACTGTATATGAAGTATTTTCATCTGTGATCAGGCCATCGACAACCAATAGTGACCCATATCCTTTCAGTATTGGACTATATGGGTCAATACAGGTGCAAAGTGTAAAGATTATAAATATGGTAATCAACGATCTGGGCCTGATCCTTAACATGACCTGGTTATTTTATTCAATATGTCCATCAAAAGCTTATAAATCGGGAAGCAAAAGTAATATTTATTAATCTCCATACACCCTGCTATCAGGAAGAATCTGATGGAAATGAAAAATATTTAATCCCGCCGTCCCGATCAGGCGAATTTTGAATGTATGAGAAAAGTTGTTTTCTGAGATTAATTATTGAATTCATCCCAAAAATCCGGCTTGACATGAGTCCCGGCCACTGTACAATCTGCACACTCCGGTCGGGTAAATACCAATTTCAAGAGAGAATCCTCAGCCAAATTCAATTTTGGCTCAATAAAAGTATAATCTGAAACTATGCTCAAATACCAGTAAACGTCGTCCCAGGTCTTTGGGGGGCAACGACATATAGTTTCAAAATCCCCGGGTTCAAACTCCCATATTTTACACGGGTAAGAATAAAAATGCAGGCCCATCAGAGCAACATCCCTGTAAGGTATATTCTTTCTTTTCTGTGATACTGCCGACACCTGGAAAAAACCTAAAACCCGTTCTTCCGGATTTTTGGAACTGTGGATATTGCTGATAACAGTATATGGTTGTCTCGCAAATATATCTGAACCGGTCTCATTTACCTGTTTCAGATTATTCCAGAATTCATATTCATTTTTTGATATTGAATACTGCTTAACAAGAATACTGTATTGAAGTAACAACCGGTCTGATTTTTCAGTTGCTATAAAAAAAACCGGCTGCTTCTCTATTTTTTCTGTTTGCCCTTCATTGACTGATCTTATCAGTATTTCATCAGATTGCCTTTTCTTCCAGCAAACATCTTTAACATCTGCAACCGCGACAAAGATGGGATCGTTAGGATTTGGCCCTTTTACATAATTAAAGTTCTTCGGAGTTGGTACTTCAATTTTCCATGTCTCGTCATATGTCCAGCGATAATACCGGTTAATATCCCCCCCTTTTGAATCGAGATAGATACTTACTCCTTCCTGGCTTTCAGTATTATTGTTGACAAGTTTCTGGTCCTTCGCAATATAAATACTGTCAATATCAGGTACAGGCAGCATCACGCATGGTTCTGATTCATATTCATTATTTTCACCGGTTAGAATATGCAAAACATAAGTCCTCCCCACAACCCCCCTGAATTCAGTACTGTCTGTTTTATAGATCCCGTTCCCTGTGTTAATAAGATAACTTTTTTCTCCTTTATCATCAGAAATGAAAACAGTTGCATCAGAAATACCGGAAAAGCCGGAATTCTGTTCCTGAAATGTTCTTGACAACTTAACAGTATAAGCGGAATTTGCATTAGTAATCAGACCATCGATAACCATAAGAGATTCATACTTGTCCAGTTTTGGGAAATATGGGTCAATACAGGTACAAAAAGCAAACAGAGCAATCAAAACTGCTATGGATTTAGGCCCCGTTCTTAACATTGAGATGATATCTTAATAATCATATATGACTAGCAAAAACATTTCGGAAAACAAAATTAACTTTAATAATGAACCTTTTACTTTTGTACCTTTGGAATCTTAAATAAAAAATAAGTGCTATTAAGTTTTTCGGGTTATAAAAATTCGTTATTTCGGGTCATGAAATTCAGGCTCAACTTATACAAGATGAAATTCTTGTTTCAACTCTTACTTCTACCGGTTACATTTACCTCGATGGGTCAAAAGGGGAACCTGTTAAATGTCAATTCATTAAATGGTTCAAGAGATATTAATATCGAGTCATTTAATGACCGTCAGACAGAGTATATTAAAAGGTTATATTACGCGAGAATTGAAGCACCAAAGGAATTGATTAATGGGAAAGAATATGAACCATATTACACCCGAAGCAAGATTAAACCGCTGTTATTCCCTGATAAGAAACGAACTGCAACTATTTTTACAACAACAAGGCGATATAATAATCTGACTTTAGATTATGATACTTTCCTTGACGAAGTGATATTCACAGATATTAGCAGAACAATTAATTTCAGGTTTCCTCAGATAGCTTTAAATAAAGATATTGTCGATGGATTTAACCTGTACTTTGAAGATGACAGTTTAATTTTCAGATATTTCAGACTTCCTGAGTGTGCCGAAAAAAATCTGAAAGAAGGATTTTATGAAATAGCTTATCAGGGGAAAAGCCAATATGTTATTAAGCATAAGTCATCTTTTTATGTCAGGGAAGGCTTGAATGCATATAAATATTCTCCTGAAAACTATTTCAGTGTCGGAGATGTTTTTTATCAGGTAAGAAACAAGAGAAGTCTTCTTAAATTATTCGGAGAAAAATCTGGTAACGTTAAAAGGTACCTTCATGTGTCCAGAATCAGGATCAGGCAGGCTGATAAATATCAGTTTATCAGTGTTTTGAAATTTTATGATTCCCTGACTACAGCTATAAGATAAACTGGATGAAAAAATTTCTTATTATATTATTTTTTGTATTCATTATATTTAATGTACAGGCACAGGATAATAAACTTTCACTGCATTTTGGACAGATTCTTTTTAAGGAGCTTGCCGATACTATTGAAAGAACAATTCCTGTAAAAATCTACTATTCAAATAACTGGGTCGATAGTCTCCTGTTGAATATCGATTCCCGGGATGAATCCCTGAATACTTTATTTAACAGATCTCTATTGAAAAACGGACTTTCTTTTATAATTACTGATGATAATAAAGTTATCATTTCAAAAGGGTATAAGATAAAGACGAACTTCCGGAAAGAATATCTTGAATATCTGGAACAGAATATGACGAAAACCGATACAACAAATTACTCAAGATCAGTCGCAAAAACAGAAGATAACCTAATAAATGACGAATACAGAGTTTTCAAAATCGGTAATCCTTCAGGCCAAAGTAATGAGGGAAAAGTTTTCCTGTCAGGGACAATTACCAACCCGGGGACTGGATATCCACTAGTCGGTGTTATCGTTTATGTAGGGAAACTGAAAATAGGGGCAGTCACTAATAGTGTTGGCTACTATTCTATTGAGTTACCCAATGGTCAGTACCAGATAGAATACAGGATGGTGGGTATGCGCCAGACAATAAGAAACATAATTATCTATTCCAACGGGATTTTAAATGTTGAAATGGCTGAAAATACAAATCAACTGAATGAAGTAATTGTATCAGCCAACAGGGAAAATATCGTCAGGAATGTTAGAATGGGCGTTGAAAAAATAAATATTAAGATGCTTAAGCAAATACCCATGGGAATGGGCGAGGTGGACCTGTTCAAAAGTTCATTGTTGCTGCCGGGTGTGCAATCGGTGGGGGAAGCTTCAAATGGCTATAATATCAGGGGTGGCAGCGCCGATCAGAACCTGATCCTGTTAAACAGTGCGCCGATTATCAATCCCTCTCACTTTTTTGGATTTTTCTCAGCATTTAACTCCGATATGATTGAAGATGTAACACTTTACAAAAGCGGGATACCTGCAAAATATGGGGGAAGAGTATCTTCAGTTATGGATATAGTTCTGAAAGAGGGGAGTAAAGAAAGATTTAATGTAAGCGGCGGAATAAGTCCACTCACCGGAAGATTAATGATCGAGGGCCCTATTATAAAGAAGAAAGCTTCATTTATAATCAGTAGCCGGACGACTTATTCTGACTGGATACTCAGGCAACTCAAGAACATTCAACTTCAAAAAAGCAGTGCAAGCTTTTATGATGTCCAGGGACTTTTAACTTTCGATATTAACGATAAAAATTATGTTTCTCTATCGGGCTATTTAAGCAATGATTATTTTGATTATTACAAAGAAAGTACGATAACTTACAAGAACCTTGCTTCGACGCTGAAATGGAGACATATATATAATCCAAGATTTTCTTCCCAGTTTTCGGCCATCATAAGCAATTACGATTATCAGGATAATTCAAAGCAGGATTCAACATCATTTTATTCATTATATTACAGGTTAAATCAACAGATACTCAGAGCTGACTTCACTTATCGCCCTATAGAAAGGCATAAAGTGGATTTTGGGCTGGATGCTACAAGTTATTCACTTCTTCCCGGTGTTCAGGAACCTGTAGGTGTTTTTTCAAAGATATTTCCCAGGAAACTTGAAAAAGAGAGAGCCATTGAGCCGGCGGTTTATATCAGCGATGAATTCGACATATCCCCCAGGTTTCTGATATCCGGAGGTTTACGATTTACATTGTTTACCTCATTCGGGCCAAGCACGCGATATATATATAATGAGAACACTCCCAGGACATTGGAAAATATTATTGATACGGTCTCATACAAAAAAGGGGAAATTTTACAAACCTACCCGGGCCTGGAATTCAGATTTTCATCACGGTTTGTTCTGACCCCTGATTTGTCAGTTAAAGCAGGTATTCAGAGGAATTACCAATATCTGCACATGATCTCCAATACAACATCAATGACCCCGACCGATATCTGGAAGTTAAGCGATAATTATATCAGACCACAGAGGGGAGATCAGTTTTCGTTGGGTATCTATAAGAATATGAGCAGCAAAGCCATTGAGGCTTCAGTTGAGGCATACTACAAGAGGATAGAAAATATTTTGGATTATAAGGGAGGCGCTGAATTGCTGATGAACGATCATCTCGAAACTGATATCATAAATGGAAACGGGAAAGCTTATGGAGTTGAATTCATGATAAAAAAACAGCTGGGTTCGCTTACCGGCTGGATAAGTTATACCTATTCGAGAGTTTTGTTGAAAGTGGATGGCAAATTTGAAGAAGAAAAAGTAAATGGTGGAAATTATTTCCCGGCTAATTTTGACAAACCTCATGATCTGAAAATGGTTGCTAACGCAAAGCTATTCAGGAGGTTTAACTTTACCACGAATTTTATTTACAATACAGGCAGGCCAATTACCTATCCGGTTGCATACTATAATTTCCTTAATATTAACCGCGTATTTTACTCAGGGAGAAACGAATTCCGGATTCCGGATTATCTGAGACTCGATTTGGCAGCCACGATAAACGGAAACCTCAAAGCTAAAAAACTTAACCATTCGTCTTTGACTTTTACTGCCTACAATGTTTTGGGGAGACGAAATCCGTATTCAATATTCTTTAAAGCCGAGGATGGAGTTGTAAAAGGCTATCAGATGTCAATCTTCGGACAACCAATTTTCATGATTACTTATAACTTCAGGATCCTTGGTAACGCGTCAAATGACTTTTAGTTCTTACAGATCCTTTACCATCCAGATATTACATCCAAAGTGTCCCGAATTACCTAATGGTTTTGCTATTTTTTTAAAGCCGGTCCTTTCATATAAACTTATTGCTTTCCCAAGTTCAGGCATCGATTCAAGGTACAGTTGGCTGTAACCAAATTTTTTGGCCGAAGCGAAAGTTTTCTCCATGAGTTGCCACCCTGTTCCCCGTCCCCTCTGTGATGAAGACAGGTATAGTTTGACAAGTTCTGCGCAACCCGTTGGTAAAAAGGGCGTGGGGAACACGCCACAGCCGCCTATTATAACACCGTCCTCTTCGGCAATCCAGTATTGTGAACCCGGGGCAAGGAAAAGATTAAAGAGATCATCGGTTGTGGAGTCGAAATAAACCGTTCCCGGCTTGTCTATCTTAAACTCCCTGAAAACAGTCCTGATGAGTTCAGCTATCTCCTTATTGTCTTTTTCTTCAATATGCCTGAAAGTAATATTCATCTCGTTACAATGAGAACCAGTAGTTTAATTTAATAAGAAAGATATTATTTGGAAAAACACTTCTGAGCTGTTTGTATGAGTCAGCAATTGAAGCTCCCGACGAACCGGTATTTCCCGTTCTTTCGGTGGACCATACAAGATAAATGAAAGAGCCAAGCCGGTATTCCCATTTTGCGACAAGATTGGAGCGGAACTGATGAAAATTAAAATCGGGATTACCAATAGTATAATGGGTAACCATATCATTATTTTCATCAAGTAGATATGTATTGCCAACAAGCTGAGTATTATTAAACAATGAAATACGGTTATTATAGGATTTTGCTTCAGGATCAGTAACCCGCTTAAATTCAGAATAGCTACCCATTGATATAAAAGGACTTCCATAATATTGAATCGAAAACTGGGGAGTCAGGTTCAGGTCCACTCTGAATGTAAGTCCATAAGTTTTTTGATCGATAGTTCCAAGAATATACCTGTTGTCATCGGCAAAATATTTTGTAGCTATATATTGCAATCTGTCATGGTTATTGATATAATTTGCAGTCATCCCGATTTTCAGGGTGCTTAAAGGGCGAATTGTAATTCCTGGTTGAAGCTGATAATTTATTGCAGAACTATTTCCGGTATATTCATAACTGTAATCTAATCCGGCCGTGAATTTTTTTGATTGATCACTTTTCAGACTTCCAAACGACAAAATTTTGTACGGCATTATCATATCATATCCACCGCGTAAAATTCTTGTATCAAGTATTTTCGAATGAAAAATAAGATTTGTACTGAAGGCCCATTGGTTTTTGAATTCTGAAATAAATGATAAATGGCCACCTGATCCAATGTAGGTTCCTTTGAAGTTCCATATGTTAAATTGTTCCAGGCCTATGTTATATGTGCGGAATATCGAAACCGGTTGATTAACAAAATATGATATTTCATTTCCCTGATTTATGGCATCGGCTGAATTCATATAACCAAGGTCATTTAGTTCAATGCCGGGAGAAAGCCAGGTTACCCCTGTTGAATACCGCCAGAATCCTTTGGAACCTTTTCCGATCTTGAACTTTCCTCCAAATCCGCTAAGGCTGGTACTGGTTGTATCATATTCCAGATAATCTGCTCCCGGCCGCTGAAAGTAACGTGCCGATGATTCCTGAAGTGCGGTAATTGCCTCCTTTGTACCATCTACGTAGCTGCCTATTAATCTTGCATCGATATAAAACTCTTTATCTTTCCAGTGGTGTAAAAGATCGAGCCCTCCGGTGTAGGCATTTTTACTGAGGAACTCCAGGTTCTGATCTTTAATGAACCGGTTTGTTGAGGTCAGAATTCCTCCGACGACAGTTGTTCCTGCATTGTACCCTTTCTGGATACGTGCCACGAGGTAATTGGTGAGTGGCTCAACCTTCCGGCTGCTCCGTTTACCATCAGTATCGCTGAGCCTTGCATATTCATTGGCCGTCACACTCTGAATAAGCCCGACAGATAACCCTTTTGAAGTTGTTCCGCTAAATTTGATTGCACTAAGGATTGTCGTTTTATCGGGCGACCTGACAAAAAGATTGTCATTTGGATTTACAGTCAATGATGGAGAATGACCAATGCGTCTTGAATAAAAAAGGCTCTGCTCGTCGAATTTATAATCGAAAATAGTCAATCCCTCGAGGAAGAAAGGTCTTTTCTCCTCATAGAATGTCTCGAATGCTGTTAAATTCATAACAGAAGGATCGGACTCTACTTGTCCGAAATCAGGATTAACTGTCAGATCAACGGTGAAGTTGCTCGAAATTCCTATTTTGGCATCAAGACCTATGTTCCCTCCCCATACCCTGCCTTTACCGGTAAAGGGACTCCCCGGCTCTTTTTTCATTGTTGAAAGATCTCCCCGTGCGTATGGCATTATTTCGAGGCGCTGAGATTTTTTCAACCCTTTAATCCCATGTAACTCACCAAAATTATAAAGCATTCCCGGTCCTGTCTTTGACTGGATCTCCCAATTGCTCTCTTCCTGAAACCGGTTTATCCACCTCCATGTATGCAATCCCCAAACCTGTTCATCTTCCTTACTATATCGCAACTGGCTCAATGGCACTTCATACTCTGCAACCCATGCTGAATCCTCTATCCCTGTTTTGACCTTCCATACTGCATTCCAGTTAAAGTCCCAGCTACCGGGATTAAACAAAACGAGATCAACCTTTTGTCCCCATGAAGTAACTGAAAACTCAAAGCCTGTACGGTGGTCATGATAGCTATCGAAGGTTATTCCCATTATGTCGCCAACTATCTCATCGCGAACACCTGACATTTTCTGCATTTTCTCCGGTTCACCATCAAAACCACGAAAAGCGATATAAAGATTTTTATCATCATAAAGTATCTTCATCTCAGTGGGATACGAAGGTTTTGCCCCTTCATCCGGTATAAACTGGTGGTAATCGCCTGCCCATACTCCGGTCTTCCAACATTCATCATCAAGTTTCCCGTCTATTATCGGTTTAGCAGTCGTTAATCGCGTGGTTGTATAGACCGGTTGTTTGATTGCTTCAGAATTTGGGACAGTATCTTGTTGCGACCCGGTAGCCTGACATGAACCGGATGAAAATATTGGATTTGCAATTATTAAGAAAAATACAGCCACGAATTGAATAAGTTTTATAGTTTGTTTCATTTCAATATGATAAGACAGGTTTGTAATGATTAATTTTTCAAATTTAGAAGAATAACTTTTAATCAGATAAGTTTTAACTTCTTTTATTCATTAACTTCGTGAGCCTTTGTGTAACCCTTTGTGAAACCCTTTGTGCGACTTAGTGTTTAATTTTTTTTTACCACGAAGGTACACAAAGTACATCACAAAGTAACACAAAGAAAAAGAGCACTTTAAGTATATTTATGAATAATTCAGAGTAAAAATTTAATTTTCTTATATTCGGTGTATATAATAAAATATCAATTAGAGATTTAAATGCTATGAAAAAACTACTTTTTTATTTCATCTTATTTTGTTCAATCTGTTCTTTAACAACAGGACAACCTACTCTGGGATCTCCTCCAGCCAACCAGAAACCTGATGTAACTATTGCCATTGGGACCTTAAATACCAATCTTGTTTATAAAGTAAGCGGAAGGGACGGAAGGCTTTATCAATCATATCTTGGCCCCAAATTAGACAATATTGCCGGTTTAAACCAATTCAGGGATGATGGTCATCTGGCATATGCAACATATGGTACTGAAAGTCTTTTTGAGCCGGCAATCCGGATAACCCACAGCGATGGCAATCCCTCCCTTGAATTGAAATATATCAGCCATACTACTGAAAAACCGGATGCAAATATTACGATTACCCATATCCTGCTGAAGGACCCGGAATATCCCGTTGAAGTAACCCTTAATATAAAGTCGTTTTCAGCCGAAGATGTTATTGAACAATGGGTTGAGATAGTACAGAAAGAGTCAAAACCGTTGACTATTTTTAACTATGCCTCATCAATGCTTCACTTTGATGCAAACAAATACTGGCTCACACAGTTTCATGGCGACTGGGCCGAAGAGATGAAAATTCAGGAGAGTGAACTTACAAGCGGAATTAAAATCATTGATACCAAGCTGGGTACAAGGGCACATATGTATCAGACACCCGTTTTCTTCCTTTCATTAAATGAGAAATCAGATGAAAACAGGGGTGAACTTATTGCAGGGACATTGGGCTGGTCGGGCAATTTCCGTTTACTTTTTGAGATAGATGAAAAGAGTTCTTTACGCGTTATATCGGGAATAAACCCATTTGCATCAGAGTATTCTTTAGAACCGGGAAGAACCTTTAAAACCCCTTCATTCATATTTACTTATTCCAGCAAAGGCAAAGGCCTTGCCAGCAGAAATCTTCATCATTGGGCACGGAACTATGGAATCATAGACGGAAATAAGTCAAGGTTTACGCTTTTAAATAACTGGGAAACAACTTTTTTCAATTTCAATGAGACTAAGCTGACAGGTTTGCTTGATGATACGAAGAAAATGGGTCTTGATCTGTTCCTTCTCGACGATGGATGGTTTGCAAACAAATATCCGAGGAACGATGACCGGGCAGGACTTGGCGACTGGCAGGAAAATAAAGCAAAACTGCCAAATGGCCTTGGCTATCTTGTAAAAGAAGCAGATAACAGAGGTGTTAAATTCGGTATCTGGATTGAACCTGAAATGGTGAATCCCAAAAGTGAACTTTATGAAAATCATCCTGACTGGGTCCTGAAATTTCCAAACAGACCTGAAGTTTATTTCAGGAATCAACTGACTCTTGACCTTTCAAATCCCAAAGTTCAGGATTTTGTTTATACCACTGTTGATGGTATGCTTACCAAAAATCCGGGGATCGCATTTATCAAGTGGGATTGCAATAGTATGATTACTAACCCTTATTCAGTTTACCTGAAGGATAAACAATCGCATTTGTATATTGATTATGTGAACAGCCTTTACAGTGTTCTTGACCGTCTGCGTCAGAAATATCCCAATCTGCCTATTATGCTATGCTCAGGAGGAGGAGGAAGGGTTGATTATGGTGCACTTAAATATTTCACTGAATTCTGGGCAAGTGATGATACAGATCCTCTTGAAAGGGTTTATATACAATGGGGTTATTCATATTTTTTCCCGGCTATTTCTATGTGTAACCATATAACTTCATGGGGCAAACAGTCGCTTAAATTTAAAACTGATGTCGCCATGATGGGGAAAATGGGATATGATATCGAGGTTAATAAAATGACTGATAATGAGCTGAAATTCAGTCAGAATGCGATTATCAATTACAAAAGATTAAGTGATGTTATTTGGCATGGCGATCTGTACAGGCTTGTTTCTCCGTATGAAGAAAACAGGGCGGTTCTTATGTATGTTAACGCAACGAAAAACAAAGCTGTTCTTTTTGCTTATACTCTCAATTCCAGATATGGTGAAACATTCAACCGGGTTCGTTTACAGGGGATTGATCCTTTCAAAACCTATAAAATTGTTGAAATTAATGCTTTATCTGAAGGAAGACGTTTTGGTCCGACTGAAAACGGGAAGAGCTATACCGGTGATTATCTGATGAAGATAGGTATAACTGTCGGGGCTGATTCCCCGCTTACGAGTTCGGTATTTGAAATAACGGAATAATTTTATGTTTTTAATATGTAGGGACAGGTCGCGACCTGTCCCTACGAACATAATCTCCTATTTCTTTACAGGAGCAATATCCATTATATAAAATGAATCGGGTTTGGGTGCGCGTCGTGGTCTCGGATTATCAGCAGTTGCTTCAGGAGCCGGATTAAATTCGGCAGTAGGCATATAAATATGATGAGTATTTATATCGATGGCTAAAGTTCTTGCTCCCGGCATAGTTGCAAAATTTTCAAGAACCCTGAAACTATCTTTATTCAATTCCTGAACAACGGTCATTGTCCCTTCTCCGTTCGAGCTGAAAGCTCTTTTCAATCCCGGATCAAACTTCACACCGTCGCAACCATCGCCAATCGGCAAATTTGCGATTATATGGCCATCAATTGCATCCACGACAACCATAAGTTTATTGCCGCATACAGCGAACAGACGATGAGTTTCATTATCAAGCGCCAGACCACTGGCCTCTTCTCCCGGGGCTATCGGCCATGATTTCAAAACTTTCATTGTTTTAACATCAATAACTGAGATAAGGCTTTTGTCTTCAATATTAACATATAATTTTCCTTGGCCATCGGATACGGGAAATTCAGGTTTCCCTTCCAGCGCAATTGTTCCGACAACACTATTTGTTACAGCATCCAGAACAGATGCATTTGAACTTCTCCCGTTAAATACAAATACCCTTTTTGAAAATTGATCATACATTATGGCATCCGGATTCTCCCCGGTAATTTTAGCATCAGCTATAAATGCAAGAGTCTTCAGATCGATGACTTTTACTGAAGCGTTTTTGCCTACGCTGATAAAAGCTTTGTTCAGGTCCTGTGCAATGGCAATTCCGTGGACTCCGGGGGTTTCAGCTATTGTTCCTGTAAGCTGACCGGTTTTCAGGTCAACTACCTGAACAACTGTTCCATGCGAGACGAATAATCTTGCCCCAACCTCGTCAACACTAAGATAATCCCACCCACCGTCACCCGGTAAATGTATTTTATTAACGATACTATACTCCGAATTTGCATTTTGAGCGCGGAGATTTAATCCTGTAAAGAGAACAAGAAAGCAACTTAAAAAAACCACTGATCTTTTCATTTTTATATCTGATTATTTTAAAAATTTTAGAAAGTCATACAATTAGACAGTCCTCTCGGTCTGATTATTCCGGAATATTTGTAAAATTCTAAAGAGTGCAAGCATAGGCAGTTTTGTCAACAATTTTCTAATCAGTTAATCTATCTTCTTTTATTCATTAACTTCGTGAGCCTTTGTGTAACCCTTTGTGCGACTTTGTGTTTAATATTTTTTTACTACGAAGGTACACAAAGTACATCACAAAGTAACACAAAGGAAAAGAGCACTTTAAGTATATTTATGAGTAATTCAGACTATATCAAAAATAAGTACCTATTTCAAGATTCTGAAAGAAGATTATTTAACAAAAAGTTTCTTTTTTAATTCAGTTAAACGGGATGTATCAACCCCCGAATCCTTAAGAAAAGCTTCAATTCCGCCAAAATGATCTGCAATCCTGTCTAAAACAGATTCAATATTTCTCTTCCTCACCGTAATGGCAAATAAGATCGCACGGGAAGGAAAAAAGCCGAAAGAAAGAATTTTTCTTCTCAACACCATTTTTTTAAAGAATGGGAGAAGGGCGTCATTTGATTTCAGAAAGTCATCGATAATTAATTGTCTTTCAGCTCCCAGTGCAAGAAGTATCAGTGCACAGATTATTCCCGTTCTATCCTTCCCGGCCTGGCAATGAATCAGGACAGGACAGCGTTCCGATGAAAGCAAAACTTCCATAACATCTTTGAACATTTGCTGAGTGGCATCAAGGATTTCGAGATATAAGGAATTTGAGATATCCGAAATCATAACCTCTGAATTTTTTTTGTTCAATAATGGCTTAAATTTCTCCCGGGTGATCTGTGCAAAATCAAGGGGCAGCGATAATCTGTCAATGTGGTCAATGGATCTCTTTTGTCTCTTATGTTCATGTGGAGCACGCAAATCAATTATAGTCCTGATATTCAGCAAATGAAGCTTTTTAATATCTCCTTTGCTAATCCCGTCAGGATTAGCTGATCTGAATATGATT
The DNA here is from genome assembly GCA_037127735.1 of Bacteroidota bacterium. Classification (GTDB taxonomy): domain Bacteria; phylum Bacteroidota; class Bacteroidia; order Bacteroidales; family VadinHA17; genus LD21. The sequence continues at coordinate 5,747 of JBAXXU010000018.1, read as the reverse complement.
CCATCTTTAATCTTTTTATCTCCATCAGATACAATTCCACCTATATCCCTGAAATTGAGAACAGATTTTAAATTCATATCTGACGGATTCTGATTCTTATTCATTATTCGCGGGTTTGTTATAGAATCCAAACTCATAGGCCGCTTCATACATCGCTATGATATTTTCGGCAGGTACTCCCGACTGTATGTTATGAATATTGTTGAACACATATCCCCCGCCCGGTTTGAAAATGTCGAGAGAATGATGAACTTCTTTCTTTACCTGATCAGCTTTTGCAAAAGGAAGCACATGCTGAGAATCGATACCCCCACCCCAGAAGACGATTTGACTACCAAATTGCTTTTTCAACTGAACAGGATCCATGTTTCTGGCACCGGTTTGAACAGGATTGATTATATCTACGCCAATATCAATCAGATCGGGAATATATTCCACACATGAACCACAGGTATGATACCATATTTTCGCTTTTGTTAAGGAACGAATATGCTGTACCAGCCTCTTTTGACGCGGCTTAATAACAGACCGGTAAAAATCAGGAGAAAAGAGTGGACCATTCTGTCCGGCAAGATCATCACCTATCATTACGATATCTACTATATCTCCAACGGCTTCCATAAAGCCGGTATAATAATTATACCAGTATTTTAAAGTTTGCTCAATCAGCGCTTCACAAAGTTCAGGATTGACCAGCATATCACAGAACCATTGTTCCAGCCCTCTTAAATACCAGCAATATTCATAGGTAACACCTCCAATGCCTGTAGAAATAGCATAATCCGTTTCATCGCGTAGTTTCAAAGCAGCTTCACGGGAACCTTTGAACCGGGATTTGTCTGTGCCATCGGGGAATGGATAATTGCTAATTTCCTCAATACCTGCATTTGCAAGCGGGTGATACGATATATCCATGTAGAGCTGCTGATCATCCGGCATGGACCAGACCACACCGAATTCATCTTTCAAATCATGCCAGACCCTCCCGTTTCTTTCATTTTTCTCAATTTCTCCTTTGAAACTATCAGGGCCGTGGGATGTAATGTACCTGACATCCACATGAAATTTTTGCAAGACTGTCTCACTGGGTTTCACGATTTGCTGAACAGGGTCAAGTATCTCGATTCCTTCCTTTAACCCAAGATAATCAATTAACTCTTTATAAGCATTTTTATGAATGCCTGTTTGAAAACCGCCTAAATCGATAGGAATCCTATCGGGTTCCTGATGGTTTAATGCTGTTTTCACCCGTTCACGTGAGGTCATGGTTTCTTTTGACATAAAAACATTTTTGTAACTGATCTGTATTTCTCAAAAATAGGTAGATATTAGCAATAAACATTGATTTTACAACGGAATTTGAAGCGCCTTCACCTGGAAGAATAGCCGGCTTAACTTTAACCTGATCTTATGCCTGTTTTAAATTATTCACGAATCTGATTTTAGTGATTGATTTCTTTGTGTTACTTTGTATTGAACTTTTTTAAGGTATTCCAGTCTGTTATGATTTACATCGTTTAATAACATTACAACCAAGCAGAACATTTTGATACCACTACCGTGAAAAAGGAATAAATTATTCTGTTTGCATAGGAGGAGAACGGGCATGTCCTCCAGAAGATTGTGGTGGAGATAATCACTACCTTATGCAAAAAAGAGCATATAATGGGATCGATTTTATCTGATTCTCATAGCCGAAATTCTTTCTGGAAATTCGGATTGAATACGGACTATCATATTTCTTCACAAACATAGTCATGCTAACAGATTTTGTCCGAAAGCCTTTTTTTACTTCCAAAGGAATCACTATGCCTTCTATCTGAACCACAAAATCTACCTCAGCTGTATTTTCATTTTTCCAATAATGCAAGGGGAAACCATTACAGTTTAAAGCTTGTGCCACATAGCTTTCACTCATTGCTCCCATAAATCCATTATCTTCTTCCACCGGCGACAATATTGTTTGCTGTGCCATACCTGATTTCATCGTAAGCATGCCTATATCACTCATGTATAGTTTGAAATCGCTTAAATCTTTATAGGCAGCAATGGGCATGTAACCATGGGCAATTTTTTGACACTTAATTATTATACCAGCTGAATTAAGCCACTCGATCGATTCTCCAAAAAGTGAGGCTGTGCCACCCTTTTGAACTATTTTATATTGAAACTTTCTATTTTCTTTGGCTAATTGTGTTGGAATTGAATTGTAGCATGCCCTTATTTTTACGCTCGTAACCGGGGCGGCATATTTTGCCATGTCGGCAATGTATTCATTCAGGATACCCCCTTGAATTTCAGTTGATGTGATCAAACTCCTGGTTTCAATAAAATCTGCAACTACTGCAGGCATTCCTCCAACGATCAGATATTGTTTGTACAACTCCAGTGCCTGTACATGTAATGCATCCGGCATGGCTTCGAGAATAGTATAATGTGAAGATATCTCATTGCACAACAACTCTTTATCCAAGGCCCAAAGAAACTCCTCAAAATCCATCGGGAACATATTAAGCTCATCCACCTTACCCACAGGAAATGAAAATTTATCCCTGTTTACAGCCACTCCCAATAAAATGCCTGCAGCCACTACATGATATTGAGGAGCATCTTCCCAAAATGTTTTTAAAGAAGACAATGCCCTGGAGCATGCTTGTATTTCATCCAGAATAACTAATGTTTCACCAGCTATAATGCGGGTATTGGTTAATGTTTCGAGAAATTGCACAATACGCAATGGGGTAATATCAGTTTCAAAATAAGAATTTGCCAACAGGTTTGTTTCCAAATTGATATAGACAACATGTTTGAAGAACCTTGCCCCAAATTCTTTCAAAATATAGGTTTTTCCAACCTGACGAGCGCCATTCACAATAAGAGGCATCCGTTTGGAATTGTCTTTCCATGCTATCAATTGGTTAGATATTTTTCGTTGCATACTATTTGTTCATTGATTATTTATCATTTCAAACCTGCCCTATTCAGTTAGATTCAATTTTTAACTCACTAAAATACTACCAAAATTAATCAATAGCTATGAATAAATCAAATAATTCTGATTTATCCCCACACTTTACAATTAAAACCATCCTTTGTAGCCCTGACCGGACTTTTTTCCGAACCTTTTTAAAGGGATTTGGAGCTGATGTATAGAAATCCTTATCATTGTAAACACTCTAAGAGGTATTTTTCATAATATTGAATAACGGACTTATGTAAGATTATGAGTATTCAATTGCATATTTTATTATAAACCTCAACCAGGATCATGAAGTTTTTAAACTTCATCAGATCAGGATTTTTAGTAAGCTCCTGATCAATTGAACTGCAATCGCCAAATAGGTTTTTGAAGAGGGATTCATAATTATCCTTGTCAATCTTAATCATCGCTCCATCATCCTTGATTATATAATAGCTTGAATATCTGGATCTTCCTTTAATTATTCGGTAGTCAGTCCGGAATGACGGACCAACAGATAGTCCCACACCGGGAGTAAAGGTGAATTCAATTCCATCAATCCTGGGATCTTCAGTTATGGTAGTGGTTGCACCAACTATAATAGCACTCCTATTCTGATAGATTGTAATTCGCCCCTTCACGAGTCTATTCATAAATACAGGTACTCCTTTCTTGAATGAAGGGATACTGACATAATTTTCCTGGTCCATCAGAAATGCTTTTGGATTATTTTCCATCCAAAGCTTCAATTGATTCCCGAATCCTTTTATTTCAGACGAATTGAACAATTTTGAGGCTCCATTTTCTGCAGTGAACTTTATCTCTACAGGATTATTTTCAACATATTTCAAAGCCCACTTAATCTTTCCGTAAAGAGTATCCCCATTGCTTAAGATCACGTAGCCGGGGACCGGAAATGATGCAGCCATTCCCGGTGACATACTTTCCTCATTCTGAGCGGATACCTGTAAACAGAACCCGGAAATTAATGTCAGAAGAAATATAGAAACCTGAATGTCTTTAGTTGTTCTCATATGATTTATATCGGGTGAATAAAGTGAATACTCAGTAACATTATCAGGACATAAAGAAGTACGATCGCCTACCTGCCTGAAAAGGTGATATTTTTATCTCCAGTCAGGGGTGAATTTTTATATTTCCAGACGAAGGTAAGTTTTTGCTGTCTAAATGTCAAGTTATTAAGAATTTCGCTTGAGCAGATTAACTTGTTTGAAGACAGAAATCAGGAATAAATGTTTTTAATAATTTAAGAATTCTTTTGTACCATCAGGATCATAGGCAGCTTTTGCTTCATCTTTCAGTTCCCCGAACAGTGAAAACAGTTCTTCCTTTGAACTACTGGCATTAACAAAGGGTCCACCTATTTCCGCACTATTATTCCCGATCATGAGCGTAACGCGTGCCTGCGTGCCTTCCTTATATGCACTCTCAGAAGTCGCTATAACAAATTTACCGTCGAGAATCGGGCCTGAATAGATACGCGGACCTCCCTGTCCATCATTTTCCTGTCCCCCATCCACAATCTCTTCAACTTTAAGCGCACGTAGTTTGGCCAGTGCGGCTGCATCGGTACCCTCTATTCCATGTTTGTGTGCAAAGTTTTTCCCGATCGTTTCCGCTGAAACAGGGTAGTATGGATCTGCATTTTCTTTACTGATCGGCCTACCGGTCAAAACTCCATCCCTTCCACCGCCAGAATGACGGATTGCCTTTTGGAAAAGGCCTTGAGCGGATGGTATAGTAAGGAGTGAATGTATCGAAACGCCACCTGCAGAGAAACCGAAAATGGTAACATTTTTAGGATCGCCCCCAAATACTGCAATGTTTTGCTGTACCCACTTGAGTGCAGCGATCTGGTCCATGAATGCGTAACTGCCTTTGGGTTCTTCCGGATGCTCCTCGCTCAACGCAGGGAATGCAAAATGGCCGAGCCGTCCCAGACGATAGTTGATGGTTATCAGGATGACACCTTGTTTGGCAAACTGATTTCCTGCACCAGGATCGGAGCCGCTACCCCCTACGAAGGCGCCACCGTGGATCCATACCATGACCGGAAGCTTTGCATTCTTTGCAGCCCCAACAGGTCTCCATATATTAAGGAACAAGCAATCTTCAGACGAGCCCGACTGAATTGATCCTGGAGCTGCACCCCATCCTGCTTGCGCACAACTTGCGCCAAACTTACTTGCATCGCGCTCTCCCTGCCATGGGGCAATGGGTTGTGGCGGTCTCCAGCGAAATTCGCCAACAGGAGGAGCAGCATAAGGAATACCCATGAAGATGTCGATATCACCTTCAGTTGTTCCCCGCACAACTACGGAGGCGGTGCTAACTGTAGGCCCTGCATCAGGGGCGGTATTTGTAACAATTGTTTGTTGAGCATGCAGCGAATAGCTTATTAGAATGGCTTAACTGATTATTAGTGTTTTCATTTCGATAGTTTTATTGTTTATGAATGTCTTTGTGCTTTGCAAAAAGTGAATTGACTTTTATCTTGCTTATTCTTTCTTAATCCAATCCTTTTTCTTTTAACCATTTCGACATTAAGTCGGCTATCTCAATATTGTTTAAATCTGAAAACGGGAAGTGTGTATTGCCTTTAATTCCTATTTCAGGCAGATGCACCACTGTTACATCACCACCATGTTTATTTACCGCGTCCCTCCATAACCTTGCCATCTCAAGACGAACACGCCAACCATCCTGGCCCGGGTTAGTGTTTGGTTTATCAGGAATATTATCACCATAGTAAATAACAATAGGGATT
>JBAXXU010000017.1:0-50147 GCA_037127735.1 Bacteroidota bacterium | reverse complement strand
GTTTTCTTATCCAGCTCATTTTTTTTTATAAAGTTTGTCCGCTAATATGTCTAATTGATTTTCAGGTAATGTCTTAAAATTGATTTCTCCCGTTATTTCGACCGATTGCAACCTTGCATTATAATAGGGCCAAAAATCTTTAATAAATTGTGCCTTATCCCTGGGAGAAAGTTTTTTCCATATTTCTGGGAGTTCCTGAATTTTCTCATTAAGAAAATCTGCCATTTGTTCTTTAATAGGTTTGGCAATCTTATTTATTGCGCCTTTTTTTCTCCCGGCCGGATTCCCTGATTGACCTTGTTTAAATTTTGCCATATTCCTGTTATTCTCTGTTTTTTACAGACTTTCTGATTCAAGTTTTTCAATACGTTCTTTTATGCCATCAGGCATTAAACCGCCTGTCATAAGGCAAATTTGTGCCTCTGTCGGTGTCAGCAAACCGATTTGTATAAGGTAATTTAGTAATTGAATGATTGTCATTATTTTCAGTTTTTTACTTAATTGATATAATGCTGTGAAAATATTCTGTTTTCAAATTTCTATTATGCTGATTTATTGTCATTTAAATTATTTATTTGAGGTTCATTATGTACTCAAACCCCTGCAATTTGTCTTTTGTCCTGACTGATCAGAGACCAATTATCAAACAAAACCGGGTCTTCATTTATCTTTAAAATTGATTTTTTAGTATTGTTTTTAGGGTTGTAAAATTCATTCCTTATGCTGTGAGCTATTTCCCTGATTTGAATATCTAAAGGATATATTAACCATTTTGAATTTAACCTCTGATTCTTTAACTTTTCACAACCTTCAGGATCGGTTTTCTTTAATTGCCTGATTCCTGAAATACCTAAAAACTTTGAACCTGATTTTTGCATTGAAATATTGATTCCCGTTACCATACAAACAGGGGTGTTTATTGCCATTGGTGAATTGTTACCGTATAACAGAGGGTAACTTTTCACAGTCTGAGTTATTTCAGGATAATTTAAGGTCTTATTTTCTATTGGTGAATAGTGGTAACTTTTCACAGTTTCATTAATTTCCTGTATTAATAAATCAGGGAGGTTATTAAACATTGTACCATGTTTTTTAATTAAGTCCTGATACTGTTTTCTGATCCGGTATATATACAGGCCGGTAAGGTTTTCCCAGAAAATTGGATTGTGTCCTTTCTCAATTATCAACCGGTCTGATTCTGGTATCTGTTTTAAATTAATTGAGGGGTCAAAATAGACAACCTCTGAAAACTTCTTTTCTAAAACAGTCCCCAAATAGACCCATGTATCAGGGTCGCTTAAATCAATCCATTTGAGGCCGTTTTTAAACAGTTTTTGTATTTTTAGAAACTTCAGTTCTATTCTTAAAATGTTTGCTCCTGTCGGTTGCTGTAATCCTTTGTCATAGATTTTAATTAAATATTGACTGTATTCACATGATGAATAAGACATTCCTTCTTTGATTGTTTTATTGATTGCCTGTTTCCGGTGTGCAATTAAATTTTTTATGAATAATGAAGGATTAAAGGGAGTGCAGACATTAAACCCAAATTCCAAAACATTTATAGAATCATCAGGGGAAATATATATTTCAAGTTCTTTAGCAACTTTAATGAATCGGTCAAAAGTGAACCGGTCATTATTTAGTTTACCACTATTTGAATATTTATGAATTGAACCGGAAACCTTAACAAACCGGTTGCCGGGAGTTATAGTAAAAATCAGATTATTAAGATTTGCGTTTTTCTTTTTATGAATGTACTGTTCACCGGTGTTTTGATTGACAATTATTCCAAAGTCAAGTAAATCCTGAATCTTCAAACCTATTGACAGATCATTTATTTTGAAATAATCAATCATTCTAATCTTTGTAAAATTTGAGAATGAATGATTAACCCCTTCTGTATTTCAGGGTCGGAATATCTTTTACAGCCTCCTTAACGTCTGTTTCAGCATATAAAATCCGGGAACCAATCCGGGAACCTTTAATTATTCCTGTTCTGGTATATTCATTTAATGTCGGGAGGCTTATTTTAAGAAGGTTTGCGACCTCCTGCCGGGAAAGGAACCTGGGAGTTGATTCTTTTGTCTGAATAGCTGAAATTTCCTCCCTTACAATTTGCCGAAAGGTTGCTGATAATTCATCAGCTGTAACATTCTGAATTAAGGTTGAATTTGTTGTCATACAGAAAAGATTTAAATTACTTTTCTGTAAAGATTAGACAGTTTAACCGGTCTTAATTCCCGCAATTTCCGAACGGAATAAGATTTTTATTTTAAAGGTAGGTTTTTAATTAGTTCCTGAAATATCTTCTGAAATATATCTAAATCAGTTTTTGAAGGATAATTCCTCATTGATTTTTCATCTATTAAACCCTCAATTCCAAACTCTTTATAAAATTCTCTTACAATTGGAGTTACTTTGTTCTGAAATTTAGTTCTTAAAAGTGGTTTCAATACATTATAAACAGCAACTAAACTTGTATTATTCTTTGTGCCTTTTATATTATCAAAATTCCAAATTCCTTCTTTAGTAAATCCATTCTTTTCTAATATGTCTTTTATCTGGAGTGCAATTTTAGAATCTTCAAATAAATTATCAAATCCCTTTGGTTCATATCCGGCTCTATCAATTTTTGATTGAAGAAATGCTATATAGTTTTCCCCGGCTCTGGCCTTTAAAAATGAGTTATCAATCACTTTTTTTGATAAATCCCAATTCCCTTTATAATAGTCTTTTGTTCTTTTAATCTGACTATCAGACATTTTTTGCCTGTATGTTTCTAATTGTCCTTTAATATATTCTTTGATCAAATTTTTAGGATGCTGATTTGAATTTCTGATTTTCAAAATATCACTTTCAAATCTAAGTTTTAACCTATCAAAGGATAAATCAATAAACAGATCATCTTTATTCGTTTCATTCAGGTTTATTAACCGTTCATTATATAACTGAATTTCTTCTTTGTAGTTTTCATTAGGAACCTTTTTTTCAGGGTCGGTTTCATCAGGGACGGTTTTATTAGGGTATACAGAAATAATTATTTCTCCTGATTCATCCTTTATACCTGAAGGGAACCATTCCCCAAAATTTTCAGCCATTAATTTTAGTTTATTTTCATAATTCAATTTATCAAATTCTGGTTTTAACCTTTTGGCCTTTTCAGTATAATCATTTTTAATATTCCCCATTTATCTAAATATTACTTTGCAACTGATAATGTATTTCCAATAAAATAAGGATGATCAGCCAAAAGAACCGCTGTTTCATCTTTGCCGATTTTGATATATTTAAGAAATTCCCTTTCTGTTTTGTGTCCTGAAATTTTCATTATATCAATAGGCTGAATCTTTGCCAGATAAATATTAGTACAACCGGAACGCCTTGCAGTATGCGTTTTAATAAGATCGCATTTCATTAAATTCTTTGGAACCCTGAAACCTCCTCTGTTTTCTTCATAATGAATAATCTCTGTTATCCCTGCCATTTCTCCAATGTCTTTTATTTTTTCATTTACCTTTTGTTCAAAGGTTTTCGGGAGGTTATAATCATATTTTTTTAGAATAATGTCAAGTTCATTCCTGATCGGAATTACAACCCTTTCACCTGTCTTTTGTTGTATCATATCAATAACATTTCTCCCCTCAATATTTCTGATATTTGATTTTCTTATTCTGGAATAATCGCTAAACCTTTGAGCTGTATAACAACCGCATAAAAAAACATCTCTGATCAATTCCAAAGGTTTATTATCTGACAAATTCAAGTCAAATATTTTCTTCATTTCTGTTTCAGTCAGGTAAATATTATCAACCTTTTCAGCCATTGACATAAAACTTTCATTCTGAAATTCCATATTATTATGAAGACCCTCATTTTTAGACTGTCTCATTATTACTTTGAGGTGTTTAATATGTCGTCCTATGGTATTAGAACTATAATTTTTATCATTAAGAAAATGCAGGAATTTATTATAAAAATCAATGGTAATATCTTCAAAATTAAGTATTTTAACAGGCCTGGGGGGTTCGTTTTTCTCTGTCAGTTCCTTTAACCTGTCTTCAGAATATATTCCCTGATATTCAAGAAATTGAACCTCAAAACCTTTATAGTTTTTGATAGTCAGGAAAACATATCTTTTACCTCCTTTGTATAATCTTTTACCGGATGAAATTTCTTCAATAAATCTTTTTACAAATTGATTCAGGGTTTCGTCTCCCGGTGTTTTCTTATCATAACATTTATTAATTACAAGTTTCAGCCAGTCTTTTGTTATCGGTTTACCTTTTAAATTAAGTAATTCCTTTAAAACATTTTCCTTTAATTTGGTGAACCTTTCCTCAATAGTGTTTTTATCCTTTTCAGAGAATATTTCATTAAAAAAGATTCTCTGTTTAAAAGATTGCGTTTTGTTGCTCCAAAATTCAGGAAATATCTTTTCGGGTGTCGGTGTCCAAATGTCAACCCCTCTTATATCGCTGAATCGTAAATAAACAGTTGCCGGTTGTCCCTCCTGTTTTGACCTGATATAAAAATTGATCTTTGCCATATCTCTTTTTATTGATACAGTACAAATATACAATTTTCACAACCGTTGTACAACTATTATTTTATCTGGTTTAATTTGTCCTAATCTGGTTTTTCTGTAAATTGCTATAATTCAGCAATATTTGAGGGAAAATAAAAAACCCGGATTCAATGAAACCGGGTCTTTGAGGTCGGTGGCGGATTCGAACCGCCGTAAACGGTTTTGCAGACCGCTACCTAACCACTCGGTTAACCGACCATAAACATGGTGTGCAAAAATAGTAAAAAAAGTAATATGGATACTCTATAATAAAATTCTCCTGCCTTAAATTTCATGAAAGGAAGGGTTGGGGATGGGTTGGGGATAAATTCTTATCCGTCACCGACCTCAAAGTGTAATATAAAATCGTATATTCGTCTCCCTCTGTTGCAACGGGCACATGAACAATATTTTATTTCTTAGTGATATGAATAACCTTATACTTATTATTTCTTTAATCATCCTTGCTTCGTCATGTAAAAACAGACAGCATGACGTTAATGATTCATACGGACAGCTACTTAAAAATTCAATAATCTGGCAGAGGGGAAATGTAAACATCCTGAATGAACCTCTTTCGGTAGGATTCAGAAAACAGGTTGAGATCATTACTAATCCTAAAAAGGCGGAAATTATGATTTTCGCCGACAGTCGCTACGTACTTTGGATCAATGGTAAATATATAGAACGCGGCCCTTGCCGCTTCGATCCCAAAGGTCCCCGTTACGACATGATTGATATAAAAGATCATATTCATAAGGGGCAGAATACCATAGCAATTATGGTTCAGGGAAATGTTACCGGTAGTCTGAAGGTCATGAAACATATTCCAGGCCTGACAGCGCTCCTGAAAACAGATAACCGGCAATATATTACTGATAGTACATGGCTCTGCAGTAACCAGATCCCGCAGCAGATGATCAGGGACATCTGGACCTGGTCGTGCATTCTTGACAAGGTGGATGCAAATACAAAGGATTATAATTGGCAGACAGCTCAATTTGATGACAGTAACTGGGAACCGGCCGTACCTGTTTCAGGCGAAAGCTGGGGTCCGTTGACAATACGTTCCATTCCCCTTCTTAGGGAAACAGATCTTGGCAGCGGTACTATCCTCCAGGTTAAAAATGGAAAAACAACTGATACTTCCGTAAAAAGATTACCAGATCATTTGCCGGTGAAATTCGAAGCGGGAGATGAGATTGTTATAGATGCAGGTAAATTAAGCCTCACTTACTGGATAATTAATATGAATGCCGGGAAAGGTACAGATTTGGTTTTCACTCCCTGTCAGGATTTTGTTAAGGGAGAAACGATAATAAACTATAATTGTATTACTACGTACAAAGCCAGAGAAGGCAATCAGGCATATATGTCAAATGAAACATTTGGATTTCGATACTTAAACATTAAAGTATTAAATGGATCTTTCACGCTTGATAGCATTCGGTTTATAAGCAGATTGTATCCGAACATACAGATTGCAGAATTTGAATGTAATGATGATTTTCTAAACAAGACATGGCAGCAAAGCTGTTATACTGCAGAAGTTTTATGTGAAGATGGATATGTTGATTCGGCAGAACGCGCTGAGTGGATGGGCGATGTGGGGATGATTCAATACCCCGTGAGCCGTATGGTCATCTCAGGTCACGGTGAAGGCAGGAATAAAATATTGTACAGCGATCCGCGGTTGATGCGTAATATGCTGATCCATACTGCCCAAAGTCAGCAAAACGATGGAAGGCTGAAAGCGCATCATCCATCTGACCGGATGGACCTCCACTGGTATATTGAGGATTATTCATGTCTTTGGGCACAGGGGCTGATGCAGTATTATGAAAATACGGCAGATAAAAAATTTGGTGAAGAATTATGGCCGGTTTTACAAAGCCAGATGAAATGGTTTATTGATCGGAAAAACAAAAGTGGATTGTTTACAGCCAGAGAGTTTCTCCTTCACCTTGATAATCCTCTCCGCTATCAGGTATGCCAGGGGGCAACTATAAATGCGTTTATTTATAAGGCGTTGATTGACGCATCGTACCTCGCTAAAGAGCTTGGCAGAAATAAAGAGTCCGATTCATATAAACAGGAAGCAGGCAGCTTAAAATCGGCCTACAATAACCTCATGTGGGATGAGATCACAAAAAGTTTTTATTCTGCAGTATATTATCCTGAATTTTCACAGGATGATAAGATTCCTGAATTAAAACCGGTTCCAATTGAAGACCCGGCCTCAGCGAGTAAAGTGTGGAATGACGGGAATGTTCAATGGATTGAAAAAGGCGAGAAAGTCCCCCCTACAGTTCAGGCTGCACTTGTTGCCCTCAACAAAGGTATTGTTTCAGAAGAGCATAAGAATGATGTCAAAAAATATCTTTTAACCCATTCAGGAGAGCTCAAAAATCCTTATACCCATCTCATGCTTTTTGACGAACTCTATAAATATGATCAGGATTCATTGGACGTAAAAGTTCTTGAAATTATACGCACACGATGGAAAAGCATGGTTTCGCGGGTAAGTCCCGGAACTTCTACTGAAAGTTTTGAGACCCAGGGTTACTTGTGTCATCCATTTGGTCTTATACCCGCCTACTCTCTTCCGGGCTATGTACTTGGAGTCAGAAAGCCTGAACCTGTTTGGAAAAGAACTATTTTGATTGAGCCGAGGCTGGGTGATCTTCTTTTTGCCAGGGGAGTGGGACTCACTGAACTCGGTCCTGTTCCGGTCGAGTGGAAAAAAGAAGCCGGCGATACTCTGAAATTCCGTTTTGAGATACCGGGAAATGCAAAAGCGGTTATTCGTTTGCCAAAACAGGGTAAACAAAACCAGATCATATTAAATGGCCGGCCTGTTCATTTTACTGTTGACGGCAGATTCCTGGAATTCAGAGTTAAATCAGGAAAATATACAGGTGTGGTCAGTAAAATTTAATATTTGATAATCTTACCCGAAATAGAATATCCTGAAGTTCTAACCATACAAATATATAGTCCGCGTGGAACCGGAGTACCGTTATCGTTAAGCCCGTCCCATAAAATTGATTGGGATCCCTGTCCCTGAATACTATTTAAAAGAGTGCGGATTTTATTACCCATTGCTGAATAAATAGAAACAGAAATTGAGCTATCTTCATTTAATGTGTATGAAATGTTTGCAGAGTATTTCATCGGATTTGGGGTCACTTTCATCTGAATCTGATTCTGAAGAATTAGATTCTCAGCTCCCACAACTCGTGATTCTCTGACGATTGCAGTATCGAGATTTGTTAAATGAATATTATCAAACCATAATTGTTTTCCTGTTGTTCCGGTATATTCGGTTGAGATTTCAAATTTATCAATTGTCGCCCAGTCGAATTTTCCTTCAGGGTTGTACCATGTGTTATTATCCCATGATCCCCGTTCGTTAAAGGTGGTCAATGGAATATGAACATGATGCCATTTATTGTCCCAGGCTGCAACCGTTTCATCAATAGTTGCCCCCATGCGCCAGGGATGATCACCGGAAACATCTGTTTTAGAGTCCATAAACCTGATGTCAAATTTTATCCCGGGCGCATTTCCCCTGACCATGAAATCAATTGCATAAACTTCTGAAACCAGTCTGGTAAGATCTTTGTCGGGATTAAAATCAAATCCAATGGCATTATACCGGTCAAAACCGTTCCATGAAATACAGTAATTTCCATTATTTGGCAGATCGGGTGAATAAAAGTTGATAGTACCGGAGCTGTAACTTGCATCATATATATTTTGTCCGATGTAATCGGAATAAATCGCAAATCCTGTTGTATCAGGCTGGATTGAAAAGTGAGTCTGAGGCGGAATATTCAAATTAAGCGATTGCAATAATGGCACATTAAGATCATGTTCAAATAATTCATTCGATCCTTCATTGAATAATCCAAAACCTCCCTTATAATCCCAGCTTGTCCACGGAATATTATTCTCTTCAAGATATTGCTTTACAATATTGTACCAGTATGCCCTATCAACGAGATTGCAGTTAGGAATATAAACACCGAATTCGCCACAGAAAATATTTACCTTTCTGCTGTTTCTAAAATATATTGCGTTGTCAATCAACTGTTTAACGTGACTCACCGTACCATCGTTCTGATAATTGTTTAAGCTGCTTTCAATCCATGTCCCCTTGAGACTGGCGGGGCAGGAAGGCATTCTTGCAGCATCATAGGGGAAAGGAACGCCGGAAAGAGGTTCCATTGAAGGAGCGGCCCATGAAGCACCCTGGTGTGTAAACATGAAAGGGTCATAAAAATGGAAAGTATAGAGAAGGTCAGGGTCAGTGTAAATCGGTAAATTCATAAGTTCCGTATATGAATTGTATCCTGAACCACCGACTACAATGGTGTGCCTTGTATCTTTTTCACGGATAGCATTAATTACCCGGGCTTGTATTGTTCCCCAGGTTGCTGTTGAAATTCCATGTGGCTCGTTCAGGATTTCATATAAGATATAATCGGACCGGTCTTTGTAATGCATGGCCGTTTGGGACCACACTTTTGTAAGGATGGTTTCAATTTCAGGGGTAGTGTTTATATTTGGATCAAAACTATGATTATCAATGATGAGATAAATGTGAAGTTGTTCGCACCATGTAACCACCGAATCGAGGAAAGAAACATACAGGGGGTCAAGTGTATAAAAAGGACTGCCGGAGGTCATGCTATTCATATTTACCGGCAGGCGGATTACATCGCACCCAAGGCTTTTGATATTGATAATATCCTGTTTCGTAAATCGGGTAAACTGAATTTGCCCCGGGCTATCTGCCTGAAACCACCCGGTCAGATTTACACCCCGGCTAAAGGGAGCCTGTGAGTCAGCAGATCTGAAACAAAAGAAACAAAGGATAATGAAAATACAGTTTCTCTTACCCTTAGCCTTCATGGTACTTTGATATTAATCTTAACCGCATTGTATTTACAAATATATGATATTGCTTATACATAAATTTCACGTTTCGCATCTCTTTTGTTATGGATTAGCATTTTACTGTTCTGTTTTTTTTTGAAAATCATGATCTCATATGTAACTTTTTTTTTATTTCTTGAACTCACCCCCCTTCCCGTGGGAAAAATTATTCTTTTTGGGACTATATAAATTTTATACTGAGGGACCAATCAATCACTCCAATGGGTATAATTAGTACTGGTTAACAGGTATTCTATAATTCATTCCCGGCTGTGCGCCGTGAGCTCGAACCTATGTCTCTACCCTGTCTTCCTGAAACAGATTGCTATTCCTCCTGACCGCCCTGAAAGCGAGAGTAATAAAGACGACACATGATCCGCATATCAGAAATGTGATCCATACTGAAATGAAGGAGGTAAGATAAACAAAGCCTGCCAATAACCCCAACAGGATCATGCTAAAAACAGCAGTTATAGTATTTGTTCCTTTCTGTTGCATTTCGCGTATCCTGGTAAATGGCAGCTCCATCTTTTGAATTATTATAGTCATTAATATATAGTCATTAATATAAGTAAAATGATACCCATGCCTCCAAGAACTATCTGAGGGAAAATGTTGAATCCCCACAGGAAGAGAGAAGAGACTGTAACCAACAGATAAACAGGAAGAAAAAACCTGATCAGCATTGCTTTTACTGCTCCCGTGAGTAAATGTCCGCGCTCCTTCAGAGGAAGCGCCCTGTAAATCCAGGCTGCCTCAGGCGTATCTGTATATGGCAGTTGTGAAACTGCGGCGCTCCCCGAAAACCCGACAAGAAAAATGAAGAGGTATTTGCTTAGTTCTCCCATTTCCTGTAATGAAACTACCGGATTATGCAGGTCTGGTTTAAGAATAACTATAGCAAAAACAATCATTATACCAAAGTAGGGGTAAACCGATTGCTTAAACTTACGGTCGCGTTTTGTGGTTGCCATAGTTAGATTCCATCCTGCAGTTTCAAGATCAGAGATGCAAAAAAACCTGTTAAGCCTGATCAACTTTTTGCCTGTAGTCGTCTTTTTAAGAACCGGTGCAACACTTTCAGAAGATCCTTCTCCCAGAATATTTCCAAATCCTTTTGACAGGAATCGTATAAGCAGAAATGCTCCTGAAAGTGGAAACACAACTGCCAGTGATGAAAGCAATAATAGAGGGGTTGTGGTATCGGTGAATAGACTCAGCTTTATTAAAGCGGCAAACCAGGCAGGAGGTAACAGGTAGGTCCACCATTGAACTGACATCGCGACGTTGCTCAGTATATCTTCATCCATCAACCTGGGAATGAGCTGGTAACCTGCAAAAATTATTATGGCGATAAAAATCTGCACATAGGTAATAATATCCTTAAATCGTTCTCCATCAACCGTTTTTGAGATCAGCAGGTAAATGAAAGTTGTAAAAATCAATGTCATCCATGTACTCAGTCCAACAGCCACAAAAAAAATTAAAACAGCAATACCGGGATATTTGATGGCCACCATAATTCCGGAAGCGAGAGACAAAGCCAGAGCAATGAAACCCATGTAAAACTGAATATGCGAAAGTCTTAACATGAGAAGAGTCCGGTGATTAACAGGACGAGGGAGAAGAATGGAATTATCGCGATGATCGAACAAAACAGTAGTAAATTCACTGAGGAGGGTCATTGTAAGAGTAACCATTATAACTGAAAATAATATTGTGAGACTCAGCATAATATCGCCAATGTAGAATGACACGACACCGAAAAGAAAACCGAAAAGAGTGAAGATAATAAACTGTGAAAGAAATGTTCGTTTTTTACTTCCTGGGGTCTGAAAAGCAGATGATCCGTTGCGGTTATCTATGGTAAGTTTAGTACGTAACAGGATTTCAAACTGGGGGTAATCAACACCCAGCCATTGAATAGGCTTTTTAAAAAGTCCGACAAGAAACAAGGCAAGTTTCACCATGGGTTATTTCTCGTTTAAACCATTAAATAATTTTTCTGTATTAACCTCATTGTCTTGTCTGCCGGTTAACTGTGCAAAAAACATCTCAAGGGTACCGGCATTTTCTGTTTTTAGTTCTTCGAAAGCGCCATCGGCTACAACGATGCCATTGTTTATCAGGATTATACGGTCTGATATCTTTTCAACCACATCCATAAGGTGTGAGCAGTAGAAAATTGTCTTCCCGTCTTTGGCCAGGCGTATCAGCAATTCCTTCACCAGTATCACTGAGTTTGCATCGAGACCAGAAAGAGGTTCGTCAAGAAAAAGCACATCAGGATTATTGATTATCCCTGCAATGATCAGGATTTTTTGCTTCATCCCTTTCGAGAAAGTATCCATTCTCTGATCAGCATGTTTTTCCATCCCAAAGAATGAAAGCAAATTGCCTGTTCTCGACTCAAGCTTTGCAGGATCAAGTCCGTAAAGGGCCCCGATAAAAGCCAAGTATTCATTTGGTGTAAGCAGATCGTATAAAGCGCCTGTTTCAGGAACTTAGCCAATTCGTTTTTTTATCTCAAGGCTTTCCGTTTTCAGATCCTTATCAAATATTCTTATCTCGCCTTCAAAGTCTGTCAGTATGCCGCAGAGAATTTTGACTGTTGTGCTTTTCCCGGCGCCATTCGGGCCTATGTATCCAATGATTTGCCCTGGATGGATATCGAGGTTTATGCCTTTTAGCACTTCATTTTTACCCTTACCTTTACCATACGATTTCTTCAGTCCCCGAATGGTAATTAATGAGTTTCCCATAATGTAATGATACGAAATTAGTAATATGATTATTGCAGAAACTGTTCTATCAGCAAGACAAAGGCCAAAATTATCAAATTAAATTCAGTGATGAAGAACTTGCCTACCGATCAGACACCCGTATATTTTGCAATGAAGTGATTTAATGAGGATATAAATAATAGTAGTACAAAGGAAAGCAAAATCATTTTAAACCAAACCGATAGCTGAATTTTATAAGGAAAACATTATGAGGTTTATTATCGCCTGTGCTAAAAAGATCGCCCAGATCATTAAAAAGATCAAGATTGCCTGCATCGGCGTAACTGCTCCTTGTCTGGCTCCAGACAAGATAAATTGATGAACCGGGGTTATATTCCCATCTTACAACAAGGTTGGATAGAAATTCGCGCACATTAAAATCTATCTTGTCAAAACTGAAGTCAGTTGTTCCATCCATATTTTCATCAACATTATACAGGTTGCCATCGAGGCTTATCTGGCTTTGGGAATATGTCTGGAAACGATCTCTGTAATTACCTGCCATCGGTTCAAGTATGAATTTGTGATCGTAGTACTTCCCGGTTGCGACAAATGGTTGTCCCCAGTATTGAAAAGTAAGATTCGGGCTGAGGTTCAGGTTTACCCTGAACGATGTGTTTATGGTTTTCCTGTTGATACTTGCAAAAATGTATTTGTCATTATTATCAACATTTGTTGTTGTAACATATTGAAGTTCTGAGAACGACTTACTGAAACCCGGACTGGCAGTTATCACAAGATAATTAGTTGGTTTATAAGAAACGCTAATTTGTGTGTTCATGTCCCTTGAGTCTTTTTCAAAGCCATTTGTAATGTTTGCAGAAACATCAAAGACCAGTTTTTTCCTATAATCTGTCGCGAATCCAAGACGTGCATTTATACTCCCGGGTAGTTTCATCATTGGTCCACCGCGAAGCATTCCAGTGGAGAGTGATGAGCTGCTAATGTTACCTCCGGTAAATATGTTCCAGTAATTTTTCAGATTCATGTTTGCATTCCATTCCAATCCTTGGCCCACCCAGTCGCCACCAAAATTATTCGCTGAAAAGAAATCGGCATTAATATTGTATTGTCTGTAAATTCCTTTTGGTTCCCATTGGTTATAACCGGCCCATAGAATATTCAGGATCTGATCTGCCTCTCGGATGTAGCCAAGGTCGTTGGTTTCAAAGCCTGGCGATTTCCATATAGAGGCACCTATAAAATTCCAGTGTCCACTTAGTTTCATTATCTGCATCCTTCCACCTGACCCGGAAAGTGAGGTCCTGTTCGTATCAAGTACAGCGTAATCGTTATCGGGTCGCTGGAAATAGCGGGCTGAAGATTGCTGTGTATTAAGCAAAGCTGTCTTTGACCCTTCCACAAGACTAAAAGCGGCATTGAGATTAAACATCCAGCTCTTATCTTTAAAATATTGTGTGAAATCAGCTCCTCCCGCATAAGCTGCCTTATGCATAATGTTGCTGAGATTTGCATCAAGGGCTCTGTTGGCGCTGGTAAATATCCCTCCTATAATTGTATTGCCATCTTTAATATCTTTCTGGACACGACCGACAAAATAGTTGGTAAGCGGCTCAACGGTCTCGAATTTTCTTCCCCCAAGCGTATCAATTTCAGCTTTTTCTTCTGCAGTAATAGCTTCTACGAAACCAAGTGAAAGTCCTTTTTTGGTCTTTCCGGTAAGCTTGGCGGCTCCAAGTATAGTTGTGCTTGTAGGGACATCGGCGCTCCATCCTCCATTCAGGTTGGGATATCCTTGTGGCTGACGGCCAATCCTTCTGGAGTAGAACAGGTTATCATTTCCGATGCCACCATCGCCAATGCCTAATCCAAAGTTCGTGATATTGTTGCCTTCAATAAAAAAGGGACGCTTTTCGCTGAAGAAAGTTTCGTATGCTGAAAGGTTAACTTCAGAAGGGTCGGCCTCAACCTGTCCGAAGTCGGGATTAATTGTGAGGTCCATTGTCATATTATTTGTGATTCCGATCTTCGCGTCTATGCCGCCATTTAATCGCAACGACCTGCCTTTTGCCATAAATGGATTTTCAGGTATTGCTTTAAAGGTTTCAGCTTTGGCAACTCCATAAGGTGTAACATCAAATATTTTACGAGGTTTTATTTGCTCAAGACCTGATAGTTCACCGAACAAATGGATTAACCCGGGAGCATCTCGCGGAATATGCTGCCAGAAAGATGTTTCGTTCTTTCTGTATAAAACTCTTGCAATGTTAAGTCCCCAGACATCCCCGGAGTTTTTTTCAAATCTTACCTGGCTGAAGGGGATTTTCATCTCGGCAATCCATCCATCACTGTTAACAGAAGTTTTTACCCACCAGTTTGGATCCCATGAAGAATCCGTATTCTGTCCGTCATTGGTCATCATCTGATCGTATTTAACTCCCGATGAACTTACACCAAACAGGAATCCTGTACGAAGATCATGAAAACTATCTACAATTATTGCAACCATATCCCCATCAGCCTCATCACGTCTCGTTAACCGGTTAACAATACTGTCGGGACTGGTATCATATGACTTAATAGCCACATAGATATTATCTTCATCAAACAAAATTTTAAATTCAGTTCTTTGAGATGCCGGTCTGCCGTTATATGGTTCATTCTGAGTAAAATCATCTACCCAACTACCTGATTGCCATACTGCATCATCAAGAATTCCATTAATTGAAGGAGCTGTGGTTATCTGAGTCGCTTTGTATTGTTTTTTCTCAGCTGTCTGTCCAAAAACAGGTGGCAGGAGAAGAAAAATTATCAGGAAGGAAATAAAAAATCGGTTCATATAGAGTTTCAGGCTTAGTGTTTTCTGAATAATGACGAATAAGAATGGAATTTGTTGCAAAATAGTGGTTCTTTTTTCAAGTTTTTAGTTTCCCTGACCAGATAATACCCTATTCGTAAAGCTTGATAAATTCAAAAGAATTGCCGGTGTATTCCAGGAATTTCAGAAAATCAGACTTTGAAACAACAAGTGAGGCAGTATTAACATTAGGATGAAAAACGAGCCGATCGGATTCATTAAGCTTATCATCAATAAAAAGATGAACATGTTTCTCCATGTCATTAATAAGTCCGAATGGCGAGACAGAACCCGGTTCAACACCGAGGTATTTTTTAAGTCGCAGGTCGGATGCTCATGATATTCAAATTGTATGCCCAGTCTTTCAAAAAGATTGTAGAGTTCTTTCTGTCCTCTCATCCGGTATAACTTATTTTAAACTGCAATTAATTTTAGAATAACATAATGATCTCTTCTTCAGGATGATAACCGGTATCTTCAGGAAGTCTGGTTCCTGAAGATGCTTTAACAGCCAACCGGTCGCAGATTTCATTTTCAGCTATATTGTCGTGTCCTTTTATCCATACAAACCTGACATTGTGTTCCCTGTAAATATTAAGAAATCTGATCCAGAGGTCAGGGTTTTTTTTCTTTTTAAAAGCTTTTGATTCCCACTGAAACACCCATCCTTTTTCAACAGAATCGACCACATATTTTGAATCGGTATAGACAACTACTTTACTTCCTGGTATTTTCAGAGCCTCAAGACCCACGATGACAGCCAGTAATTCCATCCTGTTGTTAGTTGTCTGCCTGAATCCTTCTGACTTTTCAAGCCGGTGGTTTCCTGAAATCAGTACAACCCCATAACCACCGGGGCCAGGATTTCCCTTTGAAGCCCCATCGGTATATATAGTGATTTCATTTGCCATGCAGAAGCACTATTCCGGTGTTGGTAAGAAAAAGTTTTATTGCAATAGATAACAGGATGACGCCAAAAACTTTTTTGAGGATTTGCAACCCGCCTGCACCCAGTATTTTTTCAAATATTGAAGTTAAACGCAATACAAGATAAATCACTACCATGTTTAGAATAAGAGCAATAAAAATATTAATTGTTTGATATTCAGCTTTCAAAGAGAGAATTGTAGTGATTGATCCGGCACCGGCGATTAAAGGGAATGCTATAGGGAAAATCGATCCTCCGCCTTGTGAATCGTGTTTAAAGAGTTCGATACCAAGTATCATTTCCATGGCTATTAAAAAAATGATAAAAGAGCCGGCAATTGCAAAAGATGACACATCAATGCCGAAGATTCCAAGTAAAGGGCTTCCAATAACTAAAAAAGCCAGTAGTATGAAGAATGAGACAAGTGTTACTTTAGCTGATTTTATATCACCGGATTTGGCTTTAAGATCAATGATTATCGGAATTGACCCTGGTATGTCAATAATCGCGAAAAGGACCATAAAAGCAGCAAGAATCTCTATCAGGCTAAAGTGCATATTTCAGATTTTACTGAACTATAGTCATCTCATCAACAAGATGTTTTGCACCGGAATAAACATCCATTATCCAGAGTACATATCGGATATCGACAACAATCGTTCTCTGGAGTTCGGGTTCGTAAGCAATATCCCCGCTCATTGATTCCCAGTTCCCGTCAAAGGCCAATCCTATCAATTCGCCATTTCCGTTCATTACCGGGCTACCGGAGTTACCACCCGTAATATCGTTCGTGGTAAGGAAACAAACAGGCATATAGCCTTTTGAAGATCCATATCTTCCATATTCTTTACGGGTATTAAGATCAATAAGCTTTTGTGGTATATCAAATTCGTAATCGCCTGGTTTATACTTATCTACAACACCCTGGAGAGTCGTAAAATATTTATACGTAACGGCATCTCTCGGATCGTAATCCTGAACTGTACCATATGAAAGGCGCATCGTTGAATTTGCATCAGGATATTGAGTTTTTTCGGGAGCCATCTCCATTAAGGCGGCAATCCAGAGTCTCCTTCCTGTTGTTAATCCTGCATCAAACTGACTGGTTCCTTTTGATACTTCTGAACGGATCTTTCCTATTGATGCAGCTGTAAGATAAACCGGATCTTTTTCAAGGGTTTTAAGTAAGGGCTTACTGAGGAATACATTCAGTTTCGCCTCATTTGAAAAGATTGACCTGGCAAATATGTCATCAACAAATTTATCAATGTTTCCTTTGAATTTCTTATCCACTACATTTTTATAAAAATCTGGGTGGAATTTGACAGGAACATCGGCCCTGTAAAGTTTCAGCATCGCCTTCATCGATTTTTGATCGGTGGAAGGGTTATAATCTTTATACAGACCAATTACTTCACTCTTAATCTGGGAAATCAGTTCACCGGTTTTCTGAGCATCACCTAATTTGAGTGCACTAATAAGGGATGAAGCGAGCTGATTCATCTGAAGAATTTCACATCCCTGGATACATTCATTCAGATACTGTTGGGCATTATAAAATTCCGCCCTGCCTTCAATAGCTGTTTTGATCATATTAAGGGCCTCCCCGTATTTTGCTTTATGATCAGGAGTGGCAGCAACCCACTTATTAAACTGGGTTTCAATTGCTTCTTTCTTTGCTTTTACATTAAGCCTTTCAAGTCCGCCTTTCTGCCCGATTGAATATTTCCAGTAGTTTGAAGAACCGAAGTATTTATTCGAATACTGGATATTTACCTTTTCATTGGCCTGCATGTCTTTCATCCATATTTCCTGTTTTATACCGCGTATTTTTATCCTGTCGGGATGAGAGATTTGAAGTTGTTCATTTATTTCAAAAGAGGTCATATATCTGCTAGTCCTTCCGGGATACCCGAGTATCATTGCAAAGTCACCCTTATTGAGGTCTTTAATAGAAACCGGTAAATAATGTTTGGGTTTCAATGGAATATTATCTTTAGAATATCGTGCCGGTTTTCCATCAGGGCCGGTGTAAACGCGGAACACGCTGAAGTCGCCGGTATGACGCGGCCATTCCCAGTTGTCAGTATCAGAACCAAACTTACCAATAGATTGTGGAGGAGTACCAACCAGGCGGACATCATTATATCTCTCATAAACAAGAAGATAAAAATAATTTCCACCATAAAAGCTTCCTACCTGGGCTCTGTAGTTATTTCCTTCGCTTGCTTTCTTTTCAATACCGGATCTTGCATCATTTATAGCAGTACTTCGTTCAGTTTCGCTCATCCCCTGTTTTACATTTGCAAGTACCTGGTCGGTTACATCTTCAATTCCGATCAGAAATGTTACTGACAAGGTTGAATTTGATAACTCTTCATCTTTCGACATTGCCCAGAATCCATCCTGAAGATAGTCATGTTCAACAGAACTATGTGCCTGAATTGAACCATAACCACAATGATGATTTGTAAGGATAAGACCTTGTGAAGATACTATCTCTCCGGTACATCCGCCTCCGAAAATAACTATAGCATCTTTAACACTGGCTTTATTAAGGCTGTAGATATCTTCAGGAGAGAGCTTAAGCCCCAGCTCAGTCATCTTGCCCATATTCAACTTCTCGATAAGCGGCAGAAGCCACATACCCTCATCAGCTTTTACTTTGAATCCAAAACTGATAACAAGGATTACTAAAATTGCAAACAATTTTTTCATATAATAGAACTTATTTTAAAGGTTTATTTTTAACCTATACTATTCATGAATATGCTTAATTCATTGTTTTCCTTTGTGTTACTTAGTGTTACACTTTGTGATACTTCGTGGTAAAAAATCCTTAACCACAAAGGAACTCAAAGGATTACACAAAGGTTCACCAAGTAAATGAATAATTAAGGTTAAAAGGCAAAGGTAACTATATTAGTTAAGAATGAGATATTCAAAAATCAATTTTCATTTGGGTGTCAAAAAGATTGAATGTCTTTCTATGATATGGAGTGATACCATGTTGAATTATTGCAGCCCTGTGGAATGCGGTGGGATAGCCTTTGTTTTTATCCCATCCAAATTCCGGGTATTCCTTATGAATTTTTTCCATGAACTCGTCACGGAATGTCTTTGCCAGTACTGAAGCTGCTGCAATTGAGAAAAATATTCCATCCCCTTTGATGATTGTCTTATAAGGAATGGTCTTATATGGGTAGAATCTATTTCCGTCTATCAGAAGAAATTGTGGTTCTTTTTCCAGACCTTCAACAGCAATATGCATCGCTTTTATTGAAGCTCTGAGAATATTCATTTCATCAATTTCATTATTATCTACAAACGCTACTTTCCATGCAATAGCCGAATTCATTATCTCATCCTTCAAAAGAGTTCTCTGTTTTGGGGTAAGTTTTTTTGAATCGTTAAGAACAGGATGTTTATAATTCTTTGGAAGTATAACTGCTGCCGCTGTTACCGGTCCTGCAAGACAACCCCTTCCGGCTTCATCGCAGCCGGCTTCTGTAAGATTATGATACAGGTACGATCTGAGCATTTTATTTTATTATATACCACGACTGACTATTTGGTCCGACATTGACAGGAATGGAAATATCATAATTTCTTTCTATAGTATAATCAACAGGTTTTGCGTCATTTTCACTGACTGAAGCCACCTTGCTCAGACCGGTATAATAAACATTTAAAATAATGTTTTGCTTTACTGAATGGTCGAGCGGGTTATAAACCATAAGTAACCCTTTCTCGCAGTTTGAAGGGTTTACATGAAAAATTGCATCGATGTTGGTCCCGTCAGCACGTTTAATATGAATGATATCTGAATCAAGAATAGCTCTGTGCTTCTTATAAAACGAGACCCATTTTTTAACAAGATCAAGAGTCTCCGGGGCATCATATAGCCTGGAACCTCTGTATGCTGCCTGAACGCCGGCGCCAAAGAGGTCAGCGAGACGTTGACCATAATGAGGTAAATGTTCCTTAAGTGGCTCAATTGTAGCTTCTTTCCCTCCTCCCTGATATTCCACAAGAGGTACATGCATCCACCCCATTGAAGGTGTTTTCTCCCATGTACCATCAAATACATTCTGACGTTCAATTATCTCCTGCTGGCATCGGGGCAGCGACCAGTTGGTTTCGCGATAACCCATCCCTGTCTTACTGCTTCCATTTAAGAAATACCAGTCAGGTACAGTCAGATAAACCCCCCTGGTACGACACCATTTATAAAAATCTGTAATAATTCTAAATTGTTTCCACTGAGAATCTGAAAGTCCTTCGTGTCCCGGATGTATGGTTGACATACAAACATCTCCGGGATAAGATCCATCATGTTCAAAATTATCGAATCCTGTGTATTCAATAAACCTGTATAGCTTTTTAAAATATTCTTCGCCCCATTCACTTCCAAGGCATGGGGAGTTACCAAAGGTTGGCTGTTTACCTTCCGGCATCACCACATCATTTTTTTTATCAATACTCCTGCTGGCCAGAAGGCTGTATCCTCCTATTGCAACTCCCTTACTGTGAGCATAATCTGCAAGTTTTTTGTACCGGGTAAGATTAATTTGGGTGGTATCCTCAATATTGAATCCGCTTCCGAAGGAAAGTATAAGCATTTCGAACCCGGTTTCTGCACATTGATCAACAGCCTTCCTAACCGATTCATTATCTGAATACCTGAGATGCATGAATATAGGATTTTCTGTTGCCCAGGGGGAAATAGTCCGGTACATCTTCCTTTGCGCCAGTCCGTTTCTTTCACGGTCGGAGCTGTCATTTACAAGGATCCATGTCCGGAAACTGTCAAATGATTTGCCCGGTCCGACTCTTTCGGCAGGTCCGATCATTGGCTTACATTCGAGCATTGAAGGTTGTACCCGGCTATAATTGACTATTGTTTTATATTCCGGATCGGGGAGCCACCATACCGACTTTTCGTAACACGATTCGGATGACATGCTTCCCCCGAACGCATAATCAGTTTCTACATAAAGATTGGGCAGGATCCAGTTTTTCTTATCACCAACAGCACTCTCCTCTTCAGTAAGAGCAAGAATTTCTGAAATATAATTATCAATAACAATCTCTTTTCCCGACTCATTTATCACTGTAAACCATTTAGATATAAGAGGTATTCCGTCATATATCTCATAATGAATTATTATTTTTACTCCTGTTGAATCTTTGGAGTTCTCTTTTGAAATATATGTGAAATCAAGTTTTTTCCCCGGAGGTGGCCATGGTATATCCTGTGCCATCCATTCCGGTCTCTTCTTCCAGTCGAACCTTGCAACTGTCGGGCCTGTTTCATAACCTGCCAGCTTTAATGGTGAAAGAGAATCGGATTTCAGACTTGCTATCCATTCTTTTGTAAGGTAGTTTTTTACCGGTTGTCCTGTCAGTCCTCCGACCCTGAGAGCGTTGCCGTTTATCGTCAGGATTGCTTCGGGTTTTATAGCTCTGATAAGTTCATTCCCGGTCATCAGGTTTGAGAATCCTGTTGTAGCTCCATCAGGCGACAAACTGAATGTTCTGGAAATAAGGCCATTGGATATTGTGACAAAACCATTTATTTCTTTGATTTCCGATTTGAAAGAAGAGCCATCAATAAGCCAATCGCTCTTTTGAGGTTCATTCTTTGTACAGGAAATGGTTACAAGCAGGATAAGGATGCAGAGATGGGATTTTTTCATCATGATAAAAGCAATCTGGTTATTTCAGGCAATAAATATAGAATATTTTCATGGGTAAACAATTACATGTTTTATGGTGAACTGTTGGGTTTACTTCAGTACCCCAAGGGACTCAAATTAGAAAATTCAAATATTCATTCTCCCAACCGGATGGGAATCAAAATCCTATTAAAAGATTAACTTTACTTCTTTACATTGAAAAATACAATTATTGTAGAAGAAGGATGAATATTGCCCAGATCTACGATCCAGATAACATGCCTGAATTATTGCGTGAGGTCCACTGTCAGGACGACCTTGCTGTTGAATGTTGTTTCCGGAGTAACCTATTCGAAGTGATGAAGAGCGATTGGAGTATCTGTTTAAATTGTACGAACAAATGATAGCTGAAGAAAAGTCAAAAGACACATTGTTTGAAAAAGAAAACAGGGGGAAAAAGAAAAGGAGATGAAACCGTTACAAATTGAAACATTTTAATAATTGGAATATGAGCAACATTAAATTATTTGAGGATAAGCAGATTCGCAGCCATTGGAATGAAGAGGAGCAACAATGGTATTTTTCCATTATAGATGTAGTGGAGGTATTAACCTATAGTTCAAACCCCAGAGACTATTGGTTTAAAATGAAAATCAGGGTAAAAACAGAGGATGGACTCGAACTGTCGACAATTTGTCGACAGTTGAAACTAAAAGCTGCAGATGGAAAAATGAGGGAAACTGATGTAGCAAATACTCAAACATTGCTGCGTATCATACAATCCATTCCATCACCCAAGGCTGAACCTTTCAAACAATGGCTGGCCAAAACTGGCTATGAACGTATTCAGGAAATATCCGATCCCGGTCAGAGTATTGAACGTGCTAGAGGAAACTGGCAAAAACTTGGCCATAGTGAAAAATGGATACAGCAGCGTATGACCGGGCAGGAAACCCGAAATAAACTTACCGATTACTGGAAACAAAGCGGAGTAGAAAAAAGCGATGAATTTGCATTGCTTACAAATATTATCCATCAGGAATGGACAGGGCTTACCGTAAAAAAGCATAAAGACCTTAAAGGCCTGAAAACGCAAAACCTGCGTGATCACATAAGTGAAGCTGAATTGATTTTTACCGCACTGGCTGAACTTTCCACCCGGCAGATTGCTGAAACTGATGAGGCAAGAGGCTTAAATGAAAATGCAAAAGCAGGTAAAAAGGGTGGGGCAATTGCTAAAAATGCAAGACAGGCATTGGAAGCAAAAACCGGCAAAAGAGTTGTAACCGGCGAGAATTTCTTGCCACCAGCATCCTCAAAACCACAAAAACAACTTTAACCATTGGCCATTAACCTTTAACAATTAATTGATAAATAACCATTTGTCTGAGACCTTGTCGGTTAAAATCCTATCCTTATGGCTCAAATGGGATAAGTCTGATATAAAAGCTTAAATTTGCATTTAATTAAACTGACAAAATGATAACTAACGAACAGATAAAGGGTTTATCGGGACGCCGCAACGCGTTAAGGAGGTATCTTTGACATTCAGGGCAAACTTGAACTGATCGCGGAAAAGGAGAGTATGTCGCAGCAACCCGGCTTATGGAACGAACCGAAAAAAGCCGAAGAACTACTGAAGGGAATTGCACAACTAAAAAGCTGGACAACAGATTTTGAAAAGATTAACACCGCCATTGACGACCTTGTTGTAATAAATGATTTTCTCAGAGAGGGGGAAACAACTGAAGATGAGGTTGATAGTCAGTATCAGATTTGTCTCTCGATCATTGAGGACCTGGAGGTCCGGAATATGCTGCAAAAAGAGGAAGACCAGCTTGGCGCTATATTGAAGATAAATTCAGGGGCAGGCGGTACGGAAAGCAACGATTGGGCAGCAATGCTCATGAGGATGTACCTCCGCTGGGCAGAAAGAAACAATTATAAGGTTAAAGAGCTTGATTATCAGCCGGGCGATGAGGTTGGAATAAAATCGGTTACAATAGAGGTTGATGGTGACCGGGCTTATGGTTATCTGAAAAGTGAAAACGGCGTTCACCGCCTTGTCAGGATCTCTCCATTCAATGCACAGGGCAAGCGTCAGACTACATTTGCATCGGTCTTTATTTCCCCGCTTGTTGATAACAATATCGAGATAGAAATTAACTCGGCAGATATAACCTGGGATACATACCGTTCAAGTGGTGCAGGGGGGCAGAATGTAAATAAGGTCGAGACTGCAGTAAGGTTAAGACACCATCCTTCAGGAATAATAATAGAAAACCAGGAGACCCGTTCGCAGCTCAATAATAAAGAGAATGCGTTGAGGATTCTCAAATCGCAGCTTTATGAGCTTGAACTGAGAAAACAGAGGGAAGCACAGGCAATAATCGAAGGTGAAAAGAAAAAGATTGAATGGGGGTCACAGATCAGGTCTTATGTGCTTCATCCGTATAAAATGGTTAAAGATCTCCGGACAAACCATGAGACCGGCAACGTGCAGGCTGTCCTTGATGGAGACCTGAATCCATTTATAAAGTCATTCCTGATGGAGTTTGCATGGAAATAGGGACAAATCACGTAAACTCCTGAATATGACAAATTTCATAAAACTATGATTTGCAATTCATTTTATTTGTACGAATTATTACAACAGGAAAAATAATGTTGAAACAGGAAAAATTATTTGATCAGTTTCCACCGGTAAGTACTAAGGAATGGATGGACAAGATCCATGCTGATCTCAAGGGAGCTGACTTTAATAAAAAACTGGTCTGGAAAACAGATGAAGGGTTTGAGGTGAAACCTTTTTACCGGGTGGAAGATATTGAAAATCTTATGTATATCTACACTCTGCCAAGCGAGTTTCCCTATCTGAGAGGTACAAAAATTAAGAATAACAACTGGCGTGTCAGGCAAAATATTGAAGTATCCGATTATGCCGAAGCAAATCGTAAAGCTCTTGTTATCCTGATGAAAGGAGTTGATTCACTTGGATTTATAATAACTGATCCTGAGTCAGTTAGTGAGAAGAATTTTGAGACTCTTTTGGGCAATATCTATATTGAAAACATTGAGATAAATTTTCTATGTAACGGGAAGGCAAAAGAGATTTTGGATATGATAGTTAAAATCATAGCTGAAAGAAATTTGGATCCGTTAAAAATTTGCGGCGCAATCGAAGCTGATCCTATTGGCCGTTTAATGGTGAATGGTAAACTCTGTGTTCCGGTGGAAGAGGGTTTTGATTATCTTGCTTCACTGATCAGTTCTTCATCTGTTATTCCAAATCTTCGCACAGTTCACCTGAATGCTTCATATTTTAATGATTCGGGGGCTGATATTGTTCAGGAACTGGCATTCGGGATTTCAATGGGAAGCGAATACATATCTCAACTTACTGAAAGGGGATTAAGTGGCGACATTGCAGCATCAAAGATCAGGTTTAGTTTTGGTATCGGGTCAAACTATTTCATGGAGCTCGCGAAGCTGAGGGCTGCCCGCATGCTATGGTCCGTTGTCACCAATGGCTTTCACCCTGCAAACAGTGAAAGAATTAAAATGGATATTCATTGCGTGACAAGTAAATGGAATAAAACGGTTGATGATCCTTTTTCAAATATGCTAAGGAGCCAGACTGAAGCAATGTCGGCAATACTTGGCGGAACAGATTCTCTTACTGTAGAACCATTTGACATAACTTTCAGGCAACCTGACGAATTTTCTGAGAGGATTGCCCGTAACCAACAGCTTATACTTAAGGAAGAATCATTTTTTGATAAAGTGGTTGATCCCGGAGCAGGCTCATATTATATTGAAAACCTTACAAATCTGATCGCGGACAATGGCTGGAAATTGTTTCTCGAAATTGAAGATCAGGGTGGTTTTCTTTCCTCCCTGAAATCTGGATTTATACAGAAAAAACTATCAGAATCGGCAGGCAGGCAAAAAAATAAGAAAGATTATGAGACCAAAGTTTCGATATAGTGACCTAAGTACACTTCCCATCACAAAAACAGATTTTTGTGAATGGGAAAAGGAAAATAACCTGAAAAAGGATTGGTTGACAATTGAAGGAATCTCTATCAAGAGCGTATATACCAAAGAGGATATCGTGGGAATGGAGCATCTTAATTATGCTGCCGGTTTGCCTCCGTTTCTAAGGGGGCCATATTCCGGTATGTATGCTATGCTGCCATGGACCATAAGACAATATGCAGGATTCTCAACGGCTGAAGATTCAAATGCCTTTTACCGGCGCAACCTCGCGGCCGGTCAGACAGGGCTTTCTGTTGCTTTCGACCTTGCTACTCACCGTGGATATGATTCAGACCATGAGCGGGTTGCAGGAGACGTTGGGAAGGCAGGGGTTGCAGTTGACTCAATTCTTGATATGAAATTACTTTTCGACCGGATTCCTCTCAACAAAATGTCTGTTTCGATGACAATGAACGGAGCCGTCCTTCCTATAATGGCTTTTTATATTGTTGCAGCTCTTGAGCAGGGGGCAAAACTCGATGAGCTTAACGGCACTATCCAGAATGATATACTTAAAGAGTTCATGGTAAGGAATACATATATATACCCTCCTGAATTCTCCATGAAAATCATTTCAGATATATTGCGATATACTTCCGCTAAAATGCCGAAGTTCAATTCAATAAGCATTTCGGGTTACCACATGCAGGAAGCAGGCGCTACTTGCGATATTGAACTTGCATATACTCTTGCTGACGGACTTGAATACCTGCGGACAGGGGTTAATTGTGGACTTGATATTGATGTTTTTGCACCAAGAATATCATTTTTCTGGGGAATAGGAATGAATCATTTTATGGAGATTGCCAAGATGAGGGCTGCGCGTATGCTGTGGTCAAAAATTGTAAACGGATTCAATCCCGGGAATCCCAAATCACTTGCTCTCAGAACTCACTGCCAGACATCCGGATGGAGTTTAACCGAGCAGGATCCATACAATAATGTCGGGAGGACATGTATTGAAGCAATGGCTGCTGTACTGGGCCATACACAGAGTCTTCATACAAATGCCCTTGATGAGGCAATGGCGCTCCCAACTGATTTTTCAGCACGGATAGCGCGAAATACACAGATCTATATTCAGGAGGAGACCCAGGTATGCAGGGCAGTAGATCCATGGGCCGGATCATATTATGTTGAGACTCTCACTCATGAGATTGCTCATCGTGCCTGGCGTCATATCATGGAGGTCGAAAGTCTTGGGGGAATGGCAAAAGCAATTGAAGCAGGTGTTCCAAAGATGAGGATTGAAGAAGCTGCTGCAAGGACACAGGCAAGAATTGATTCCGGGGTACAAACGATAGTCGGTACAAATAAATACAGGCTCGAAAAAGAAGATCCGCTCGAAACACTGGAAGTTGATAATTCAGCCGTACGTGAATCGCAGATTAAAAGACTTGTAAAACTCCGAACGGAGAGAAATGATGCAGAATGTCAGACAGCGCTTAATGCAATAACCAAATGTGTTCAGACCGGCGAAGGAAATCTTCTTGAATTAGCTGTGGAGGCTGCCGCAAAACGCGCAAGCCTGGGCGAAATATCTTACGCATGTGAAAAAATTGTAGGGAGGTACAAAGCAGTGATACGAACTATATCGGGTGTTTATTCATCGGAGTACAAATCAGATGAAGACTTGAATGAAGCCAGGGCCCTTGTTGCCCGGTTTGCAGAAAAAGAGGGTCGTCAGCCCAGGATAATGATCGCGAAGTTGGGACAGGATGGCCACGATCGCGGATCAAAAGTTGTATCAACCGGATACGCCGACATTGGCTTTGACGTTGATATCGGACCCCTTTTCCAGACTCCTGCCGAAGCTGCAAAACAGGCAGTTGAAAACGATGTTCATATACTCGGCGTTTCCAGTCTGGCTGCCGGCCATAAATCGCTAGTGCCACAGGTTATCAATGAACTCAAGAGACTCGGGAGAGAAGATATTCTTGTAATAGCAGGAGGTGTAATACCTCCACAGGATTACCGATTTCTTTATGATGCAGGTGTAGTCGCAATATTCGGGCCGGGGACATCCGTATCAAAAGCAGCAAAACAGATTCTTGAAATTCTGTTCCATACATTTGAATGAAAAAATGACAAAAAAATATTGTTGTATATGCTCAATTAACTAAATTTAGATAGATGAAAAATTTAATTGCCGTCATATTTCTATTATTGCCGGTTTTCTACGGATGCGCAACAGTAAAACCCGCGAAAGTGGTTTCGCCTGTAGTGGAACAGACTCTTGCACCTGTAATAAACTTTTCGGAGCAGTCAACTTGGCTCCTCGGTTATTTCAGCCCCGGTCAGTTAACCCGGGAGCCTCATTCGACCTGGTATTTTAAAGGTTATGATGATTACCGGTTCAATACCGATGCTGTTAATAATTTAACAGTAATCAACAAGGATGACATTACAATAAAAATTGTTATGGGAACCTGGTGCCCTGATAGCAGAAGAGAGGTTCCACGGTTTATGAGGATTCTTTACATCTGGCAATTTCCTGTTGAAAAGGTGACATTTATTGGTGTTGATAATGCCAAGCTGTCGCCTGTAGGTGAATACAACAAACTGGATATCCAGCGTGTACCGACATTTATTATTTACAAAAATAATATTGAGGCGGGACGCATCATTGAAAATCCAACAACGTCTTTAGAGCAGGATATGGTTAACATCCTTAAAAGGAATGAATAGTAATAAATAATTTGAATATCATGGAAGATGTAAAAAACAACACGGGACAAAATCTGGGGATTGCTGCTCTTATAACAGCTATAATAACATTTGTTCTTGCAGTTATTCCCTGTGTGGGTCTGATTGCAATCATCCCGGGAATAATAGCAATAGTTCTCGCAACCGTAGGGCTTTCCCAGGCTGCAAGAAATAACTCTCCGCGCGGGATGTTGATAGCCGGACTTATAATTGCGATACTTGCTTCACTGATCTCACTTTCGCAGGTATTTGTAGCCGGAAAGATCGCGAAAAGCGCCGGTAAATGGCCCGGCGACATTCAGAACATTATTAATGATGTCCAGGATAATGTTATTAAGGATATTGAAGATGCGAATGTCTCAATAAAAGTAGATAGTACCGGCGAAAAAGTTGAAATAAATGCCAGTTTTAATAAAAAGGATCGTGAGCAGAAGCTTGAAGATCTTGAAGGTGGAAACACTCAGAAGGATGATACTTTACAAAAGAAAAAGTAGTACGCGACACAACAAAAAGGTAAGGCTCAGAAATGAACCTTACCTTATCATTAATATATTTTTTGCCGGAGTAATATTGCTGATTATCGCATACTCCGGCTTTTTTTCTCCTGAGAAAGATAATTATCCTGTTACCTGTTTACATGAAAAACTTACAGGGGAACCATGTATTTCATGCGGATTATCACATAGTTTTTCATTAATAGTCAGAGGACGCTTTAATGAAGCATACCAATGGAACATGTATGGTATGAAAGTGTTTCTTTTTTTTGTTTTGCAACTTTTTCTGAGAGTGGGATTTTCGATATTCTACTTCAGGTATCCTGATACCCGCAAGCAGTTGATAATCATTGATTGTATTGGCTCAGGTCTGATCTTTCTGATCGCTTTCTGGCCATTTATAATGAATATCATTTAGTAAATCATACAGCAAGCTGCTCTCAAACCCTTTCGACAATCCGTAACGCAGTAATTTGGCTTTCAAATCATACGGATTTTTAGCTTTTATAATCCTGCGGTGAGCTGATATCAAATCATTTAATACCTTATTATAAAGGTCATTATCAATGGTATCAAGCGTTTTTCCAATGAGATCCGCGGGAATGTTTTTTGACCTGAGGTTAGCAGCAATCTTAACTTTGCCCCATTTATTATAATTGAATTTATCCTTGACAAATGCTATCGTGTAACGCGACTCATTGATGAAATTTTCACTAATAAGCATAGCGATAATCTTCTCCTCTTCATCATTTCCAACACTCCACGACTGCAGTTTAGCCTGTATTTCACTAATACAGAATTCCCGGCGGGAACACTTCGCCATTACTTTTTTGAGTGCAATTCTAAACAGAGGTGATTCAGCCATTTTTTATTCCTTTAATTATTCTATCCTTATTATTGATATCTGAAACAATTTCTGTCTCTGAATACCCAAATGATCCAAGTAACTGAATCATAGGTTTCCCCATCGCTTCATTGATTTCAAAATAGACTTTGCCACCGGGGACAAGAATTTTTTCTGCCACTTTAAGTATAGCCCGGTAATAAACAAGAGGGTCGGAATCAGTAACAAACAAGGCCGTATGAGGCTCAAAATCAAGTACGTTTTTATTCATGAATTGTTTTTCCGAATCGCGGACATAAGGCGGATTGCTTACGATGATGTCGGTTTTATAAACTATCTCATTATCAAAACTGAAAATATCACATTTCTTAAACGACACAATCACATTGTTCAAAACTGCATTCTCATCAGCTACCCTGATGGCCTCGCCGGAAATATCAATACCTGTAATTAGCGACCCTGTCAGATTCTTTGCAAGGGCAACAGCTATACAACCAGAACCGGTACCGATATCAATAATATTTCCTTTGAAGCCTCTGTTTTCCCTGATGATAAGGTCAACCAGCTCTTCGGTCTCGGGTCGGGGAATAAGAGTTGAACTGTTTAATCTGATGTAACAATCGTAAAAAATGGTCTCTCCAAAGATATACTGAATAGGTTTTCCTGTTTTAAGCTCTTTACAGATTTCAATAATCTTTTCGGCCTGCCCGCTAAAAATATTCTGTTCCGCGAGATAAAGCTGATGCAACCTTGAGAGGCCTGTAATAGTCTTAATGATTATATTGGCAAGAGAACTTATTTCCGGTTCTTTATAGATTTCTTCCAGTTCTTTTGCAAGATAAAACCTGATATCTTTTATTGTTTGTATATTGACACACATAAGCCAAATTTAGCATTTTCAATGAAATGACGGAGACAGATGATATAAAATTTATGAGAAGATGCATCGAGCTGGCCTCCAAAGCCGTGGGTTTGACTTATCCCAACCCCATGGCAGGCTCAGTAATTGTACATGAAGGCAAAATCGTAGGAGAAGGGTATCATCTTAAAGCAGGTGGCCCTCATGCAGAGGTTATTGCCATCAACTCTGTTCCCGATAAATCAATATTAAGATATTCAACGCTTTATGTAAACCTTGAACCATGTTCCCATTTTGGGAAAACACCACCCTGTGCAGATTTTATTATTTCTAATTCAATACCGCGCGTAGTGATCGGAACACTGGATACAAGTGAAAAAGTATCGGGGAAAGGATTGGCTATTCTGAGAGATGCAGGTTGTGAGGTTATTACCGGAGTGATTGAAGAGGAATGCAGAAGGCTCAACAGGAGGTTTTTTACCTTTCATGAAAAAAGAAGGCCCTATATAACACTTAAATGGGCGCAGAGCGCTGATGGATATATAGATATTCAAAGGTCAGAAGATCATATTATTGGGCCAACATGGATTACAGGTAAGCCTGAAAGAGTACTGGTTCATAAATGGAGAGCATCCGAACAGGCAATTCTTGTAGGCGCCGGCACGGTGAGGGCTGATAATCCAAGTCTTGATGTAAGAGAATGGAAAGGAGCTAATCCTTTAAGAATAGTCCTTAGCAGTTCCGGATTATTCAATAATGAATTTGCTGTAAATGAAACAAATGGCGCTGTTGTTGTATTTACTCATAATATGGATGCAAACATCGCAAATACAATAAAGGTGAAATTGAATGATAATGTACCTTCTTCCTTGCAAATTGCAGGGTACCTGTTCAATTCAGATATTCAATCACTGTTAATTGAAGGAGGGGCAAAAGCGCTTAACCATTTTATTTCAACGGGGTTGTGGGATGAGGCGAGGATTTTTACAGGGGAAAATTATTTTAAAGAAGGAATAAAAGCGCCTCTGATAAACGGCTCCCTGTCATCACAAACGAGTTTCAGCTGTGGTTACCTTAAAACATATTTGAATGACGTGGAAGTCAGAAGGAATTGAAAAATTGATAATTGTAAGAAATAGTGTAATTTTGATAGTTATTATTTAAACAAATTTAGTTTGAAGAATATGAAGAAGCAAATTTTTATAATAGCAACCCTGATGGCTCTTGCATCAGTTTGTGCTTTTGGGCAGAATGCCAGGAAGTACTACAAAGCCGGGATGGAATTTGTTGAAAATATGAAATATGAAGATGCCATCGTGCAGTTCACAAGCGCTATTGGACTTGAACCTTCTAACCCCGATTTTTACATAGCCCGTGGTCAGACTTATGAAAAGTTGTTGAAAAACCCTGAAGCCGGGAGCGATTATGAAAAAGCAATGGTTTTTGCACCAAAAGAAGTTGATGCAATCATCAGCCTTGGAGCGATTCGTAATAAGATGGGCAATTTTGAAGAAGCTCTTAAACTTCTGAACCGCGCTTCGGGCCTTGATAAGCGCAATGTAAAATTATATCGCGAAAAGGTTATAACACTAATTGGCCTTGTGAAGTATGATCAGGCTCTTAAAGTATCAGATACGGCTATAATCATAAAGGATATCCCTATGGACTATTATTACAGAGGGGTCATTTACAGAAAACTAAACAACGAGGTACTTGCAAAAAGCGAGTATGAAAAAGCAATTATTAAAGACAGAAATCTGGTTTTAGCAAGGCTTGCACTCGCGGATCTTCTTATTTCAACTAATCCAATGGAAGCCATGAACCAGTGCAATCAGGTAATTTCTTTGGATGACCGGAACACGGAAGCTTATCTGCTGAGAAGTGAGATTTATAAGAAGAATCTTGATTATCCTAATGCTATCAATGATATTTCCAAAAACATCATGATTGACCCGACAAATCCTGTTTTTTATCTCACCAGAGGCAAATGTTATCAGGAATTCAATCAGCATGTAAATGCAATAGCTGATTTTACGAAATATATTTCTTTTAAAGCCGATGATCCTGATGGCTATTTTGCACGGGCCAAATCGTATGAGGAAATCCTGAACTTAGATAAAGCCATACTGGACTATAATAAAATCACTGTACTCTCTGAGTTTGATATGAAGGCGCGTAAAATGCTGAAAGATGCCCAAACCCGGCTTTTTGAATTAAACAGGGAAACAGTTCCTCCTGAGATAACTGTTATCAGTCCTGTTCCGGTAAAAGATACTATTGAAATAAGAGGAGACAGACCGGCGATTCTTATTTCAGGGAAGATTAAGGATAAGAGTAAAATTAAATCATTTCTGGTGAATAATGGAGCTGTTACCATTGCAGAAAAAAACGGGGAATATGAGTTTTTATCAAATATCGATATTAGTGGTATTGATAAAATAACATTAATAGCCCGTGATGATTATGACAATGAGAAGGTTCTGGTATATCCGCTTTCACGTACCGAAATTAATGCGCCAAAAATAAGTATTATTGCACCATATACTTCGGAAGAGAGAGAGGTTTTCCTTGATTCCACCACACCAAATATTGCAATACAGGGGAAAGTTGGAGATGAAAGCCTTATTAAATCAATTACTGTAGGCGATGTTTCAGCAAGTTACCGCCGGGATGAATTAAATCCGGAATTTACGGCTATTATGGATGTTTCGAATTTAAATAAGTTTGCAGTAGTCGTTGAAGATATTTACGGCAACAGGCAGGAAACTGAATATAAAATTAACAGGGAGGGCAGCGAAATTGCTATAAACAATCCGATGGGAAAGAGCTGGG
The DNA here is from genome assembly GCA_037127735.1 of Bacteroidota bacterium. Lineage (GTDB taxonomy): Bacteria > Bacteroidota > Bacteroidia > Bacteroidales > VadinHA17 > LD21. The sequence continues at coordinate 16,659 of JBAXXU010000017.1, read as the reverse complement.
TTGTGTTTATCGAAAATTCAAGCTATGAAACATTCGCCAGCCTTGACGGACCAATAAAAGATGTAATAACGATCCAGAGAGCTCTTGCTAATTACCAGATACATCGCATTATTCATAAGAAAGATATGACAAAGGCCGAGATGGAGAAATATTTCAATATTGAACTCCGCGATCTTGTAAAGAAAAATCAGGTTAAATCGTTATTGGTCTGGTACGCGGGCCACGGCAAATTTATAAATGACGTGGGTTACTGGATTCCTGTGGATGCAAAAAGAGATGATGAGTTTACCTATTTTAATATCAATGCTCTGAAAGCCGGATTGCAGGCCTATACCGATGTTATCGTGCATACTCTGGTTGTTTCTGATGCTTGTGAATCGGGCCCTGGTTTTTATACGGCAATGCGTTCTGTTAATAGGGAACCCAAATGTGATAATACTATCGTTGCCGGCGCCAAATCTGCACAGGTATTCTCCTCTGCAGGGTATGAGCTCGCTGTTGATAATTCAAAATTCACGGCTACCTTCGCGAATACACTTATGAATAACAAGAATGCCTGCATACCCATCGAGACAATTGTAAAATCGGTGACCGCAGCTGTCGCGACTGAAAGTGGGCAGAAACCAAAGTTTGGAAAGATACAGGGTTTGGATGACATGAATGGAACATTCTTCTTTATAGCAAAATAGAAACTGTATGTTAGTCATAACAGTCACAAAGCGCCTGGCGATATGTTTTGTCTGGATTATGATTTATATTCCTGTCACGATTTTGCCGGTAACGGCACAGACCTGTTTTTTTGACAATTATAGTATCAAACAGGGCCTTAGTGAACAGAAAGTTAATATTCTTCTTCAGGATTCCAAAGATTTTATCTGGCTGGGAACTGCCAATGGAGTTTCGCGGTTTGATGGTAACAAGTTTGACAACTTTACATCCCGTAACGGTATTGCAACAGGAGGTGTTAAATCAATTATTGAAGATTCATTGGGGTATATCTGGTTCGGTCATCTGAATGGAGGAATTTCCCGTTACGATGGCCGGAAGTTTGAACAGGTAGCCTTCGACTCATTAATGTTGACAGGAGACGTTACAGGTATCGCTCAGATTAATAATAAGATATGGTTTACATCCAGATATGACGGAGCTTTACTGGCTGATTTCCCGGTTACTGATATTAAACATATTAAAGTAAAACAGTTCAGGGGCAGGGATGGTCTTAGTGATCAGGTTTTTGGCGCAACTGTAATCAGGGACGGGTCATTTATTTGTGTTGCAGATGTTGGCTTAAGACGATATAACAAGGAAGATAAAAAGTTTGAAATATACAGGATGCCACATATGACAACCTATTTCAATCCAACATGTCTCCTTGAAGACAGGAAAGGCAATATCTGGTTCGGAACCTATAACGGCGGGATTTATAAGTACATAATGTCAGAGAGCAGGATGGAGGTGATTGATCTTCCTAAAGCAGGCATATCAAGCAACTGGATATCTTGTTTGACTGAGGATAGTAAAGGTCGTATATGGGTTGGAACATGGGAAGGAGGAATAGCTGTTTTCGAAGGAGATAAGATACGTAAGTTTGATGCCGGGAACGGACTGAAAGCTTCAAGAATATTTGATATTATCGAGGATGTTGAAGGGAATATCCTCATTGCTGATCAGGACAACGGTCTCACAATATTTAAAGGCGACGCTTTTGAAACAATCAATGAGAAAGAGATACTACCTGATCCAAATGTCAACGCAATTTATCAGGATAAAAGCAGAGCAGTATGGTTTGGAACAAATGCAGGTATTTCCCGTTATTACCAGGGATCAGATAAAAAACCGCTGATTTATAATAAAGACAATAACTTAATTTACGAAGATATCAGGTTCTTTCGCGATGACAAAGATGGGAATCTATGGATCGGCGCCAACGAAGGAGGTGTGATAATGTTTAACATGAAGACTTCAAAGTTTGAAGCTCAGCCATATATTAACTCAACTCTCTACCCGGGCGGACAGGTAAAAGCTCTGGAAATTGACAGGCAGAACAATCTCTGGATAGGAACTGTCGAGGGAGTAGTAGTAGGTACAATTAATGAGCAAAATTTTCAGAGGTACACTCTCCTGGACAGCCTTACAATATCTTTAATAACTGCCCTTTATTGCGATCTAAACGGAGATATGTGGATTGGAACTGAGCGGATGGGAGGTAAACCTGGTTTGATTATATACAATGCTAAGAATAAAGTGTTTAAAAGAGTTCCCGCCTTATCAGGCATTATACCTAAGACTATAGTCATGAGTAGTACGGGTGTTTTGTGGATAGGTACAGGCGATGGGTTAATCGCTTTTAAAAATGATTCGGTAATTTCAACTATTACCCAGGATGACGGACTTCTTTCAAATAATATTAACCTTCTTACAATCGGTAAAGATGGTAGTATTTATATAGGTACTAATAACGGACTTAACAGGTATTTCCCTGAAAGTAAAAGAATCTTTTCATATACTGAAAGAAATGGTTTTTCCGGAATTGAAACAAAACCCAATGCAGTGTATAAAGGCCCGGATGACAATTTATGGTTTGGCACCGCGAATGGAGCCATACAACTCAGACCTTATAAAACATCAACAGAAGAGCTTGAACCACTGACACATATAATGACCATGCGGGTAAACTACGAGCCGCGTGAAATGATCTCAGGCATGAAGCTTAAATATAAAGAACGGTCAATATTGTTCGACTATTACAGCATTTGCATTACGAATCCTGATGTTGTTAAATATAAAGTTAAGCTTGAAGGCGCTGATGATAACTGGCAACCGGTTACTGACCAGACCAGGGCAAATTATCCTGCTCTGCCTCCGGGCAAATATACATTCATGGTTATAGCGAGCAATAGCCAGGGAATATGGAACAGCAAACCTGTTACTTTCCATTTCATTATTAAGCCTCCGTTCTATCTGACCTGGTGGTTTATACTGATCTCGATAGTTTTAATTCTCTTAATTATTGTCACCTATATTAAAATCAGGGAACAAAACCTGGTAAAAGAGAATATAGTACTTGAAGCAAAAGTTGAAGAGAGAACTGCAGAAGTTGTTCAGAAAAGTATGATTATAGAAGAGAAGAATCGTGATATAACTGCAAGCATCCGATATGCAGAAAGGATCCAAAGAGCAATGCTCCCCCGTGAAGATACCTTCGAAGAAACATTTGTTCTTTTTCTTCCGAAAGATATTGTAAGCGGAGACTTCTACTGGATGTACGATAACGGCGACATACAATTTACTGCAGCTGTTGACTGTACCGGGCACGGTGTTCCGGGGGCCTTTATGTCAATTATAGGCCATAACTCACTCGACAAAATTGTACGGGAATATGGACATGTAAAACCTTCCGCAATTATAGATGAGCTCAATATTGAGGTTATGAACGCACTTCTGCAAAGGGCTGAAAAGGCTATTACCGATGGTATGGATCTGGCTCTGATCGCCTTTAACAAGAAGAAATTTACACTTGAATTCGCGGGCGCGTATAGTCCGCTATATGTCGTGAGAAAAGGAGAAGTGTTTGTTTATAAGGGCGACCGGTTTGGTATCGGAATGTCAACAATGGACAAGAAGAAGAGCTTCAGCAACCATTCTGTTGATATACAACCGGGTGATATGTTATATTTGTGTACCGATGGCTATGCTGATCAGTTCGGATCATCCGCGATCAAAAAATTCAAATCGGCAAATGTCAGGAAACTCTTGTCTGAGATATGGCATCTTCCCGTACAAAACCAGAAAGAAAGACTCGAAAAGGAGCTTACAGACTGGAAAGACGATCTTGACCAGGTGGACGATATTTTGTTTATTGGTATAAGAATACCTGAAAATTAGATTTTTGCAATACTCCGGGGGTCGTTAAGCCACCTCTCATTTTTTGTAAGATAATCCATGACTTCTTCCGGGGTATTGGCAATGTTCCACATTTCTTTATGTTCATATCTAAGGAAATTGCCCGATATCATTTGTTCAAGAAAATCGATTAACGATTTATAGAAGTTCAGGGTATTCAGGACGACAATTGGTCCCTTATAGAGTCCAAGCTGTTTCAGGGTTAACGCCTCTGTTAATTCTTCAAGTGTTCCGACTCCGCCCGGCAAAGCAACAACAGCATCTGCCATTGCAAACATGCGCTTCTTTCTTTCTCCCATATCAGGGGTAATGATCATCTCCTTAACATCTGAATGATCCCATCCCTCATCCTTCATGAAAGAGGGTATCACACCGGTAATAGTACCTCTATTTTCAAGAATTGCATCAGCAAGTTTGCCCATCAGGCCTATACCTCCGCCTCCATAAACTACATTCATTCCGGCCCTGGCAAGAAGTGATCCAAGGGTTGAAGCTGCCGTTGCATACTCACTGTTGATGCGGCTGCTGGAAGAGGCAAACACACAGATTGTCATAGAGGGTTATTAATAAGGACGTAGCAAATGAAATTAATGGTCGGGATGAGTATTCCTGAGTTCTAAATAAGGGCATTAAGTTTAGTGACAAAGCTGGCCTTGGGAACCGCTCCCACTTGCTTATCGGCTATTTTACCATCCTTGAAGAAAAGAATTGTCGGTATGTTCCTGATATTATATTTAAGCGCAACACCCGGGCTGTTATCAACATCGCATTTTACAACGAGCGCCTTTCCTTCATACTCGTGTGATATCTCTTCAACAATAGGAGCAATCATCCTGCATGGTCCACACCATTCTGCCCAGAAATCAACGAGAACCGGTTTGTCTGATTTAATAACTATTTCATCGAAGTTACCATCATTTACCTCTAATGCCATAATATTTATTATTTTAAGATTTTGTTATTAGTATCTGTCGCAAAGATAGCTAATTAACTTTATAATCAATGCCCGGGTGATCATCGAGATAAGAGATTAATTCATTATTCAGTCTCACGCGGGAAGTCCTTGAAAACATGGGGAGTGATATTTTATCATCAGCATCAAGAAAAAGAAATTTAAGTTCGGTTTCACCCTTGTTTTCATGAATTAATTCCTTAAGCTCATTAATCATCTCATTATTGATATTACCCGGGGCAATTTTAAGCGTTACTGATTTAATAAGTTCATCCTTCACGCTCGACAATAGATTTATTGTTTTTATTCTGAATTCAAGTTCTTCTTCTTTATACTTTCTCTTTTGTACCCTTCCTTTAATCAAAAGGTAATAGCCAATAATAAAAAACTTACTGTTTTCAATATAATCTTTGTCAAACATCATAAACCGGAATGAATCGGAATAGTCCTGAAGAGTAAATGATCCATAAGGTTTGCCATTCTTCCCGATCCCGTTTTTTGTGTCTGTCACCATTCCTGCTACAACAACATCTCTCTCGATGTATTCGCGAAGGTTTTGAAGATCAGCAAAAGTTGCGGTTGTAAAAGTGTTGATTTCCAGTTTGAAATCATCGAGAGGATGAGATGACAGATATATCCCAATTACCTCTTTCTCCCTGTTGAGCTTTTCCAGTTTAGGCCAGTCGGGGCAAGGGGTAGGTTCAGGCTTTATCATATCAAATCCTCCTGTCTCCCCGAAAAGAGACTGCTGGCTTGAATTCTTAATAGTTTTCGCGTTGTTCCCGTATCTGATAAGGCTTTCGATATAGCTCGATCCTCTTGTGTCAAGCGAAAAATACTGTGCCCTGATTATTGCCGGAAAACAGTCAAATGCACCTGCAACAGCCATTGCTTCAAGGTTCTTCTTGTTAAGGGAATTAAGGTTCACTCTTTCAACAAGGCTATAGATATCCTTATATGAACCATTCTTTTCCCTTTCCTCAATCAGTTGCAATACGGCGCTTTCCCCGACTCCTTTAATAGCGCCAAGCCCGAATCTTATGTTCCCGTCTTTATTTACAGTGAACTTAACATTGCTTTCATTAATATCGGGCCCCAGAACCTCCATCCCCATCCTTCGGGTCTCATCCATGAAGGTTGTGATCTTCTTGATATCATTGATATTACGGCTGAGGACAGCCGCCATATATTCAGCCGGATAATTGGCTTTAAGGTAACCTGTCTGGAATGCAACAAGGGCATAACAGGTTGAGTGCGATTTATTAAATGCGTATTGTGCAAAAGCTTCCCAGTCAGACCATATCTTATTTACAATAGTTTCATCATACCCGTTTTTTGTGCAACCCTCCTGAAACTTCAGCTTCATCTCATCCATGATGGAGCGTTTCTTCTTCCCCATGGATTTCCTAAGGGAATCGGCTTCCGCTTTGGTAAACCCTGCCAGCTCCTGTGAGAGTAACATAACCTGCTCCTGATAAACTGTAATACCATAGGTGTCAGCAAGATATTTCTCCATGGCCGGAATTGGGCAGTCAATCTTTTCAGTTCCATGCTTCCTTCTGATGAACTTTGGGATATTTTCCATTGGACCCGGACGGTACAAGGCATTCATGGCTATCAGGTCCTCGAACCTGTTTGGCACAAGATCCTTCAGATATCTCTTCATTCCTGTTGATTCAAACTGAAAGATCCCGGTTGTTTCACCGTTACTGAAGAGTTCAAAAGTTTTTTTATCATCAAGGGGCAATTCCTCGATGTTTATCACAATCCCCTTCGATTTTTTTATATTGTCAAGAGCATCTTTTATTATAGAAAGTGTTTTTAAACCCAGGAAATCCATCTTAAGCAAACCAACTGATTCAACATGACTTCCATCGTATTGTGTTGCATAGAGATCAGTATCCTTTGCCGTGCATAGCGGGATATAATTATCAAGAGAGTCTTTCCCGATTATTATGCCGCAGGCATGAACTCCCGTTTGCCTGACAGAGCCTTCCAGAACCTGAGCATATTTCAATGTTTGTGCAATCAGTTTATTCGAAGATTCTTTTTCCTTAGCGAGTTCAGGAACTTCTGCATAAGCTTGGGAGAGGGTTATGCCGGGCCTTTCAGGGACAAGCTTGGCAAGTCTGTCAGCATCGGGTAAAGGGAGTTTCTGTACTCTGGCAACATCCCTTATGGCCATTTTGGCGGCCATTGAGCCAAAAGTGATTATATGAGCTACCTTATCGTGGCCATATTTATTAACAACATATCTCAGGACGGACTCTCTTCCGTCTTCATCAAAATCGATATCAATATCAGGCATTGAAATGCGGTCGAAGTTCAGGAACCGCTCAAACAGTAGTCCGTATTTAATAGGATCTATATCGGTGATCCTGAGGCAAAAGGCAACTGCCGAACCGGCGGCGGAGCCTCTTCCCGGACCAACAGAGACCCCCATTTCCCTGGCTGCATTAAGAAAATCCTGAACTATGAGAAAATATCCGGGGAACCCCATCTTAGCAATCGTTTCCAATTCGAAATCAAGCCTCTGGGTCTGTTCTTCTGTTAATGTTCCCCATCTCTTTTCTGCTCCGTTGTATGTCAGAAGCCTCAGATACCGGTCTTTGTCGGTATATCCCTCAGGTAACTCAAATTCAGGCATTATCGGATCGTGGTCGAGCTTGTATTTTTCAATTTTAGCAACCAGCCCGGCAACATTATCAACGGCTTCAGGAATATCGCTGAAGATGACACGCATCTCTTCTTCACTTTTAAGAAACTCCTGCTTTGAATATCTCAGTCTGTTGGGGTCGTCAATATCTTTCACGGTATTGATGCATATCAGCCTGTCGTGCGCTTCAGCATCTTCGGCATTAATAAAATGCACATCATTTGAGGCTATCAGCCTGACATTATACTTAACTGAAAGCTTTTTAAAAGCCTCGATAACTTTCTGCTGAAGGGGAAAGGTGGATCTTTCAGCAGAGGGATCGTAAGTTTCGTGCCGCTGCATCTCAAGATAAAAATCTTCGCCGAAAATGTCAAGATAGCTTTTCAGGGCTGCCTCAGCGCCGGCTATTGTACCATTAAGTATCTCATCCTGTATCTCTCCGGCAATACATGCTGAAGAAGCTATCAGCCCTTCCTTGTATTTTGCTAACAGTTCCTTGTCGATACGAGGTTTATAATAAAAGCCTTTGATCCAGGCAATTGAAACCAGTTTAATCAGGTTTTTATATCCTGTCAGGTTTTTAGCGAGGAGAATAAGATGATCTCCTGAGCGGTCTTCTTTTACTCTGACTTCTGTTATAGGTCTTTTCGCCACATATATTTCACAACCTATAACAGGTTTTATCCCCTTTTTGGTGGCGAAGTTGTGAAACTCTTTGACGCCAAACATATTACCATGATCAGTAATTGCAACAGCATCCATACCCAGGGACTTGACCTTATCCATCAGCACTGGAATACTGGAAGCTCCATCGAGTATAGAGTATTGAGTATGAACGTGTAAGTGAGCGAATCGTGACATTGGTGGTATAAAAATATTGAGTTAGGTCAGTTCACAAAAATACAGAAAATTGAGTTATGATTCGAGGAGTTAAAATTTCAACCTAAAAAATAATCCGTTGGTTCATTTGTAACATTTGTCAAGTTAATCCTACATTCTGTTGAATGATTTAAATACTATGATGGCTATTAGTTTAATTTGTTAACAATGACTTGGTCATTAGAAGCGATAATAAAAAGGAATCAGAGTATTCCACATTTTTAAATTATTAACCTAAACTAAATGCTATGAGAAGACTTCTATTACTCTTTCTGTTTTTTTGCGGAGTTTTGCTATCGGCGAGCGCTCAGCAAAAAACAATTACAGGCACTGTTACCGGAGCTGAAGATAATAAGCCCGTTATCGGATGTACAGTGCAGTTGAAAGGAACGACTACCGGTATCACTACAGATATTAACGGGAGGTACACCCTGGCAGTTCCTCAGAACGCGACATCACTTGTTTTTTCCTTTATAGGTTTGAAAAAGCAGGAGGTTGAGATTGGCAACAGGTCAGTGATTGACATTGTACTTGAACCGGATCTCCTTGGATTGGACGAAGTCATCGTTACCGCAGTAGGAATTCAGCGTTCCTCAAAATCTGTTGGATATTCAGTTAGTAATGTTAATGCCGGCCAGACACAGATTAAATCAGAACCTGATATGCTGAAGACATTACAGGGCAAAATTCCAGGTGTTGATATCAGGGTAGGACAAGGTGCACCAGGGTCAGCTACAAAAATCAGTATCCGTGGTAGTTCCTCTTTCTTTGGAAGTAACCAACCCCTGATAATTGTTGATGGAGTACCTTATAGCAACGACCAGGTTGCTACTTCTGATCAAACTGCAGGAAACGGAGGCGCTTACTCCAATGGTCTGAGTACACTCGATCCGAATAATATAGAGACTCTTACGGTTCTAAAAGGATCTGCTGCTGCTGCCCTGTACGGATCAAGAGCCTCCAATGGAGTTCTTCTTGTTACAACCAAATCAGGAAAAGGTGGAGAGAACAGGAAAGGATTCGAAGTCAGTTATACTACTTCAATTGCAAAAGAGACAATATCCAATTTACCTGACTATCAAAACAGTTACGGAAATGGAACAAATTTCACCTATTCCAATGCAAATGGTTCCTGGGGACCGCGTTTTGACTCAAGAGATTCAATTCCTGTCTGGCCCGATTATCTGGCTGTCTTTCCACAATTATTTCCTTCCTCAGGAAATACAGTGTTTAAGGCTCAGCCTAACAATGTTAAGGATTTGTTTAAAACCGGTACAATTTATGAGAATTCTCTTTCTGTATCCGGTGGGGATTCAAAGAATTCTTTCAGCGCTACTGCTTCTGCATTAAATCAGGATGGTTATATTCCGGAATCAACTTTTGACAGGTACAGCATAAGCGTTGGAGGTAGAAGTAAACTGACCAATGGTCTGAATGTTGGTGGAAATCTTACTTTCTCCAGTACAGATCAGGTAGGTGGTTTCTTTGGGGAAAACCAGTTTTCCGGGGCCGCTTCCTCCTTTGCCAGATCTCTATTCTTAGGAAGGACCTGGGATATGACTTTACCTTATGAAAATCCAACTAATGGATGGCCTGTTTCTCCTCTTGGTAATCAATTTGATAACCCGTTATGGTCATACAGGCATAATACGATAATTACTACAAATGACAGAACGGTTGCCGGCATAAATATCGATTATAATATTAACAGCTGGTTTAACATAGCTTATTCATTAGGTATGAATAACTATATAATGTTCCGCCGGCAAGTTACCGATATTGGATCAAGAGGTGCTGCTTCAACCGGCGAGATTGTTGAAGATACATATGGCAAACGTGAATTAGAGTCAAGTTTGCTTTTAACATTTGCACATGAGCTGGGTCGTGATTTCAGTCTCAAAGCTATCCTGGGTCATAATGTGAATCAGCGCTCAGACAGGAGACAGGGCTTTGATGGAAAGGTAATCATGGTCCCGGGCGTTTATGATGTCTTCAATACCAGAGACATAGTATCACTGACAAATGCAGGGCAATTAGTAAGTGGCATTTCAAAAAGACGTCTGTACGCAGTATTTGCTGATGTTTCCTTATCATATAAAAACTGGTTGTTCCTGAATCTTGTTGGAAGGAATGACTGGTCGTCAACTCTTCCAAAAGATAACAGAAGTTATTTTTATCCTGCAATAAGTACCTCCTTTATGTTTACTGAGGCATTGGGAATTCAAAGTAATGTATTGAGTTCTGGTAAACTGCGTGTCAGTTATGCACAAGTGGGTAACGATGCCGATCCATATTCATTGCAGGATGTGTTTTACCTCAACAGCTCCTTTAACGGGAAATTTACTCTTACCACCCCGGATACCAGGAATAATCCTGAATTAAAGCCTGAAAGATCGGCTGAAACAGAATTGGGTACCGAACTTCAGTTTTTTAACGGGCGTATTGGATTGGATTTTACCTGGTACAATAAATTATCAAGTGATATGATCGCTCCGGTTCCTGTTCCATCTGCAAGTGGTTATGCTTACAAATATCTGAATTTTGGGGAGATGAGAAACAGGGGAATTGAAATTGGATTTACACTGGTTCCTCTTCAATTGTCAAATGGCTTAAAGTGGGATATATACACATCCTTCACGAAGAATAAGAGCGAAGTAATGTCACTGCGCCAGGGAGTTGAACGACTTAATCTTTATATGGGAGGTGATTTAGGATTTAATTCTGTTATTGAACCAGGTTATGGCTATGGCGCTTTCAGAGGGACTTATGCTTTAAGAGATCCTGATTCAGGTAAAATGATCATAGACCCGCTGACAGGTTTTCCATATCTGTCTCTGGATGAAAAGATTGTTGGCGATCCTAATCCGGATTTTGTTATGGGTGTAACAAATACCCTTTCTTATAAAGGGATTACATTGAGCGCTTTATGGGACTGGAGGCAGGGAGGAGATCTTTACAGTGTAACTATCTATTCATTATTAGGCAGAGGCGTAACAAAAGATAGTGAAGACAGGGAGCACAGTTGGATCATCCCGGGTGTTTATGGAAATAATCAGGGTGAACTTCTGTTAGACGGGAATGGTAATCCAATTAATAATCACACGGGAATTACTACCAACGATCTGTACTTCTATGCGGGAGGTAATGAGACTACTTTTGGTATAAATTCCGCAACAGAATTTAATATGTACAACGCAACTGTATATCGTTTACGGGAAGTATCTCTGGGCTATGACCTGCCTAAGGCCTGGTTGCAGAAAGCAAAAATTGGCAAAATTAATATTAGTGTGACCGGTCGCAATTTATGGTACTTCGCTCCGAACGTACCAACACATACCAATTTTGACCCTGATATTAATAATTATGGTTCTTCAAACCTGCAGGGTATCGATCTCACATGCGCACCCAGCTCAAGAAGATTTGGCGTTAACCTGAAAGTGACCTTCTAATCTTTCGAAACAATGTAATAATTTAAAACACAATGGATATGAACAAATATATAAAAGTACTTCTTGCATCAATGATATTGCTGGCAGGGTGTACAAAAGATTTTCTGGATATCAATGTTGATCCGAATAACCCCACTAAAGCTACATTGGGACTCTTATTGACCAATGTCGAAAAGGGTGTTGCAGATGGTTTAGGAAATAATCCTAATGTTTCAAGTGGTTTATCTTGCATTACATCATGTTACATGCACCAGACTACTATGCGTGACAGCCCTGATCAATATGGTATTGCCGGTGGGTCATATTGGGCCGGCAGTGCATGGGACCCTATTTATACAGGCCCTTTGCAGGACCTCGAATTAATGATTTCACAGGCTGAAGCAGATGAAAATGTTACTTATACTGGTATTGCAAAGATTCTAAAAGCATATCTCTTCAGCCAGCTGGTTGATGTATACGGAGATATTCCTTTCTCAGAAGCGAATAAATTATCTTCTAAGGATGCAGTTACATATCCGAAATGGGATAGCAGTCAAGAAATCTATGCATCATTATTTACTTTATTGGACGCCGGGATTACCGATCTTACAAATACTACAGCAAAAGACCTGGTTACTCCGGATGGTGAAGATTTAATTTATTCCGGGGATAAGGCAAAATGGATTCGTACCGCTAAAACAATTAAATTGAAACTATACAATCAGGTTCGATTGGTTCAGGATGTTTCTACTGAGGTTAAAGCCCTTGTTTCTTCAGACGATCTTATCAGGAGTGGTGAAGATTTTGAATTTGCTTATAAAACCAGATCAAGCCCTGATGAGAGAAATCCCGGATTTCTTGATTATGAAGCCGGCCAGAGAAGGTTTTACATGAGCCCATGGATGTACAGAATAATGAAAGGGCAAAATAGTCAGATATTCACAGGAATTAAAGATCCCAGAGTACCTTACTATTATTACAATCAGATGACCTCAACATCAACTACACGGGAAGGTAATCCAACGGAATACCGCGATGGTCCGTTTGTAAGTATTGTCTTTGGTTCAGTCAGTGTAAACCGCGACCACGCAACTGATGGAAGTATAACAGTAATGGGTGTGTACCCTGTTGGAGGAAGGTTTGATGATTATAACGATGCTACTGTTCCGGAATCTAACAAAGCTCTTAAAGTACAAGGAACGGATGGCACAGGTGCAGCGCCATATAGATTCATAACCTATGCCGACCGGTTATTCATTCAGGCTGAGTTAGCTAATGCAGGACTAATACCTGAAGCCGGCCCGGATACATATTTCAAACAGGCTCTGGAGGCATCTTTCCAGCAGGTTGATCATGTAGTTACTTTAGTTAATCCGGCATCTGCATCAAATTCGCAATCAACACCTCCTTTAATGTGGGTTCCGGGAGCCGTTGCTCCGGCACCTCTTGAACCGGCAACCACCGGATGGCTTGTTCAACAGTATATTATGGATGTTATGGCATTATATACTTCCGCATCAGCAACTAAGAAACTTGAATACATAATGACTGAAAAGTGGATCTCAAAATTTGGCTGCAGTGTTGATACATGGACAGATTATCGCCGAACCAGATATCCGGTAATATTTAATCCTCTTGACGCTACTCAGGCACCCGGAGGACAGGTTGTATCGCCTGACGGATTTGTGATTCCGGTAACACTTGTAAATCCTGTTCCCTGGACAATTGTATGGCCTCAATCAGAATTAAGCATAAATCCAAACGCACCATCCCAAAAAGATCCTGGAACTTATAAGGTGTTTTATGACGTACATTAATTCTTAAAGACTATGTATTGAAAAATTAATCGTGTGTTGAAACTTAAAATTATCAAAATGAAAAATAAACTTAAAATAATATCAATGGTTGCAATAGGGGTCATGTTCACTACAGCATGCCAGAAGGACCCGTTATTGCCAATGCCTGAACTTCAGCAGGCAGTTATCCCGTTAGTTACAAAATCTGCAACAAAGAATCAAAGCATTTCTCTGCTGGATTTGCCAGGATTTAACGGTTCTGTAGTTGTTGACATTTACTATGAAGATATGCCAAAGAGTATGAATCTGATGGTATGTATGAATGGAGAGGTAGCGAATTCGGCTCTTGTAAAATCCGATATTACCACCTTCCCTACCTCTGTGGATTTTAACATTGGTAACATGATTGATTTGCTTCCCAACCTTAATAATATAAATGAGTTGGTGCTGGGTGATTACTTTTTATTTTATGTCGACATCACTCTCAAAGACGGTAGCGTAGTTAAGGGGAATGATCCGTCGTATGCTTCCTTTGACCCGGGTGTAATTAACCTTCCCGGTTCCAGTATAAACGTGACATACACTGTAGCATGTCCGCTGGATCCTGCTTTAACGGTTGGTAGTTACCTTGCTTATTCTCCTCCATCCGATTGGAATTCAACAGGTAACATAACACTTACTGCTGATCCGGACGATCCAAATACTATTTTTGTGGCAGGTCTTTCAACCATAGATGGTGAGTCAGAAGACCTGGGTCCGCTGGTAATGCATATAAATCCTGTTACTTTTGCCGTAACTGCAGACAAAACTGTTATTGATTCCGATTTTTATGGTTTCACTAATTACGCCTTTGAAGGAACCGGAACATACGATACATGCACCGGACTTTATACAATGAAGTTTCATATTACTGCTGATGGTACAGATTGGGCAGAAAATAACTATACATTCACCAGAAACTAACAAATAATTGGGTTGAGTACATTAAAAGGCTGCTCTCTTTTGAGGGCGGCCTTTATTTTTTCTGAATTGTAATTACACTTTGAGGAGTCTGACCAAATAAGCAGACTTCAATTAACATCAAACTCAGGAATAATATACTGAAGTTCAGGTTTTATAGATTAAGCAGAAACTATTTAATCAATAAATTTGTATCATTATTCCCTGAATTCATTATAAATATTATATCTTTGCAGCCACAATTTTTTAAACAGGTTAAATATTAAAGCGTAAGAATTAATGGCAGTTAAAATCAGATTAGCTAGAAAAGGCCGTAAAAAACTGGCCTTCTACCACATTGTGGTTGCAGATAGCAGATCGCCACGCGATGGCAGATATATTGAAAAGATCGGGTCGTATAATCCGGTCACTAACCCCGCCACAATCGAACTCGATTTCGATAAGGCATTAGGTTGGCTGCAAAATGGCGCATTACCTACAGATACATGTAGAGCTATCCTGTCTTATAAAGGTGTCCTGATTAAAAAACATCTTCTTGAAGGTGTAAAAAAAGGTGCTTTTGATGAAGCTGAAGCTACAAAGCGGTTTGAAGAGTGGTTGAAGCAGAACGAAACAAAAATTGAGGCTAAAAAATCAGGCCTTGAGAAATCTCAGGATGATGAATTGGGGAAACGTCTCTCAGTCGAAAAGCGGGTTAACGAAGCAAGAGTAGCAAAACTTGCTAAGAGAAATGCCGATCTTGCAGCTAAAGCGGCAGCAGGAGATAAAGCAAAAGCTCTGGCCCGCGAGGCAGCACATTCCCCGGAGCCAACCCAGCCACCGGTTGCAGAAGTAACTGAATCGGAGCCGGTTGCAGAAGATAAGCCTCAGGAATAGTTGAACAGTCATAAGGATCAACGATCCAATGGCTTATAATAGCACCATATTACTGGGACGAATCACAAAAGTCAGCGGCTATGAGGGCGCTGTTGCAGTTAAGTTAGAGAAAATCTTTTCTGAAAATATACCCCTGATGGAATCGGTCTTTCTGGAAATTGAAGGGAGACCGGTTCCTTTTTTTATATCCGAATCGAAATATTCAGGCGCCGACATTCTGAAACTCAGGTTTGAAGGTTACGACTCAATTGAAAAAATCAATGAATTTACAGGTTGCAGGGTGTTTTTAACAACCGGGGCTCCTGCTGAAAAAAAAACAGACGGGATTACGAGTCTCATTGAGTACAAAGTTTTAATTGATGACGATATACTCCTTGGAACAATTATGGAAGTTATTCCAAATCCGGGGCAATTACTGTTGAAGGTTTTATCTACTAAGAAAAAAGAAATTCTTATCCCTTTCCATGAGGATTTTATTGTGAAAATCGACAAAAAGAAGAAAACTCTTCTGATGGATATCCCGGAGGGACTTACCGAAATTAATTGATTTTTATGCAGCTATTCTGAAAAATTCCTGTCTTTCTAAAAGAATTTTAAATCTATTTTAAATCTAATCCTATGAAAAAGAGAATTTTCTTATCTGCAATTATCTTATTAACAGTAGTGTCTGCTGCTTTTTGTTTCAGCCAATCGATCGTGAAAGAAACAAGGAATGTAACTGGTTTTACGAGAGTCAGTTTTGGTGTATCCGGTGAAATGTACATTAATTTGGGTCCTGAATTTAAAGTAGTTCTTGAGGGAGAGAAAGATTTGCTTGAAGATATTTTAACAGAAGTCACCGGAGGCAAACTCGTCATTAAGAAAGAGAATCGGCGACTAAATATGAATGAAAAAGTTACTGTTTACATTACAATGCCCGCCATAGAAGGATTAGGTGTTTCCGGATCAGGAAGGGCAGAAATTAAGGATGCTGTCAAAGCGGATAATCTTGATTTAAGTGTCAGCGGTAGTGGTAAATTATATACTACCGATGTGGTAATTGGTAATCTGGATTGTGGCATTTCCGGTTCAGGAGATATTATTATCGGGGGAAATGGTGATGCAGCCAAAGCAGATATTTCAATAAGCGGATCAGGGAATTATACAGGAGAGAACACTAGTGGTGCGTTATAACTCAAACAAATTCAATTGATTATAGATATCTTTGAT
>JBAXXU010000016.1:0-51183 GCA_037127735.1 Bacteroidota bacterium | reverse complement strand
AAGAACCCGTATCGCGTTAAGTTCAGGTCACCGAATTTTGTAAACCTGTCTGTTCTTAATCATATAGCAAACGGTTTCAAGATTGCCGACCTTGTTGCAATAGGGGGGTCGCTTGACCTGGTGATACCGGATATTGACAGATAGTTTGGAGTGACTAAAGTGACTAAAGTGACTATAGTTAAAAGAAAATAGCCAGAATGAACGAATTATTAAACAGTATTTAAAGATATTGCTGATGCCATTTGACATTTATAATTTTAACTCATTTACCGAATGGATTGACAAGGGCCTGCACGATGCTATGTCTCCATTCTGGACAACTGTTACTGAGATGCTGATCATCGGCGTCCTGATACTTCTGTTTTATGCTGTGGTTGGTTTGTTCCTTGTTTATGCTGAGAGAAAAGTATGCGCGTTCATGCAGAACAGGCTTGGACCTAACAGGATAGGGCCATTTGGGATTTTTCAGACCATCGCTGACCTTGTAAAACTGCTTTTTGTTGAATTGATACCTATTAAGAACGCCGATGGTTTTCTTTTCAACCTTGCCCCTTTCATTGTTATAATTGCAGGGTTCATGGCACTTGCAGCAATACCTTTTTCAAATGGACTGCACGCCATTGACCTTAACATCGGAGTTCTATATGTGATAGCAGTATCAGCGATGGGGGTCATTGGCGTATTGCTGGCAGGATGGTCGAGCAATAACAAGTACTCGCTAATTGGCGCGATGAGAAGTGGCGCTCAGATTGTAAGTTACGAATTATCAGTTGGTCTGGCACTTATTACAATAGTTGTTCTGGCAGGTTCGATGCAACTATCAGTAATTGTTGAAGCTCAGAGAGATGGTTGGTTTATTTTTAAAGGCCATATTCCGGCTTTTATAGCTTTTGTTATTTTTCTTATTTCAAGTACAGCTGAGACAAACCGCGGTCCTTTCGATCTCGCTGAAGCAGAATCGGAACTTACGGCAGGATATCACACTGAATATTCCGGAATAAAATTCGCCTTCTTTTTCCTCGCGGAATACATGAATATGTTCATTGTAGCCTCAATAGCAGCAACAGTATTCCTCGGAGGCTGGATGCCTTTTCATGTGGGTAGCCTGAATGGCTTTAACCATGTAATGGATTTCATTCCTCCGTTTGTTTGGTATATCGGCAAAACATTCTTTGTTATCTTCTTAATGATGTGGTTCAAATGGACATTCCCGAGACTGAGAATTGACCAGTTGCTTACTCTTGAGTGGAAGTACCTTCTGCCACTTAATCTGGTTAATGTATTGATTATGGCATTTATTGTTCTAATGGGCTGGCATTTTTAATAGTTTAAATTTTAATATATTTATCTCTGAATGAGAAGTATAATAGATTATCTGAAGGAAATAATATTTGGTGTCTGGTCACTGCTGAAAGGTATGAAAGTAACAGGATCATACTTCTTCAGACCTGGTACGATCGTGACACAAAAATATCCGAGTAACAGGAAAGATCTTGTTATGTTCGACCGTTTTAAGGGTGAAGTAGTTATGCCCCATAATGAAAAAAATGAACATAAATGCACCGGTTGCGGCATCTGTGAAATAAATTGCCCAAATGGTACAATTGAGGTAATCTCAAAATCAATTATTTCTGAAGATGGAAAGAAGAAGAGGGCAATTGATAAACATATTTACAGGTTAGGAATGTGTACTTTCTGCGCGCTATGTGTAAAAACATGTCCCTCCAAGGCACTTGCTTTTTCGCAGAAATTTGAGCATGCTGTTTTTAACCGGGCCCTACTGATTAAAACTTTAAATAAACCAGGGTCCCAATTAATGAAAGGAGTTGAATAATATGGCCTCTAATCAGATAATGTTTTTTCTATTTGCTTTAATGATAATTGTCTTTTCAATTCTTACAGTTACAAGTCGTAAGATACTAAGGGCCGCAGTATATCTCCTGTTTGTCCTGGTGTCAACTTCGGGATTATATTTCATGTTAAATTATCAGTTTCTTGCGGCTGTTCAGTTGACATTGTATGCCGGGGGTATTGTTGTCCTTATCATTTTCTCAGTTCTCTTAACAAGCCATATAAGCCAGAAATTTGAATCATCAGGCTGGAAAAAGAATATGTTTTCAGCAGTTGCTTCATCAGCGGGGGCTATACTTGCTATTATAACTATCCTTGACTATAAATTTTCTGCCTCTGCCGAGGTGGCAAAAGAGGTAAGTATGAACCTTATTGGGAAAAGTCTCCTGTCGGTTAATTATGATGGATATGTACTCCCATTCGAAGTAATCTCAGTATTACTTCTTGCTGCAATGGTTGCAGCAATTGTGGTTGCAAAAAAAGGTGGTCCCGCTAAAATCAAGTCACCAACATTAAATAAGGAATAAGATGAACACAGGAATACCATTAGAGTACTTTTTAATTCTGGCAACTATTATGTTTTTTACAGGGGTATATGGTTTTCTCACCCGCCGGAATCTTATAACTATATTAATGTCAGTTGAGTTAATATTAAATTCAGTAAACATAAATTTCCTGGCTTTTAACCGGTATCTCTATCCCCATAAACTTGAAGGTATGTTCTTCAGCCTGTTTGTTATAGCGGTTGCAGCCTCTGAAGCTGCAGTAGCTATAGCCATAATAATTAATATCTACAGGAGGTTCACTACTATTAATGTTGAAGATGTTAATGAAATGAAATTCTGATTATTACAAATACAGGAAGCAAAAAATATGATAAATTTCAATTATACAATCTGGATTCTTCTGCTACCCTTTTTTATGTTTATATTTCTGGGATTAGCGGGTCATAAGTATTTTCCAAAACTATCCGGTGTTATAGGAACCTGCGGACTGGCAATAATTACAGCACTATCATATATTACAGCATACAATTATTTTTTTTCAAGTGAAAAGATAGACGGGGCATTTCAAAAGATTATTGCCTTCAATACAGTATGGCTCCAGTTCACTGATAAGTTGCACATTGATATAGGTATTTTACTTGATCCTATATCGGTAATGATGCTGGTTGTAATAACTACCGTTTCGTTAATGGTTCATATTTATAGCCTCGGTTATATGAAAGGTGAAAAAGGTTTTGAACGCTTCTTTTCGTTTTTATCACTTTTCAGTTTCTCGATGCTTGGATTGGTTCTTGCAACCAATATTTTCCAGATGTATATTTTTTGGGAACTGGTTGGTGTCTCCTCTTTTCTTCTGATTGGATTTTATTATCAGAAGCCCTCAGCAGTAAGGGCTTCAAAAAAGGCATTTATCGTTACCAGGTTTGCAGATCTTGGTTTTCTTATAGGTATTCTGATCTTGTCATTCAATACAAAAACATTCGATTTTATTACCCTCACAAATCCGTCAGGGGCAGCTATCGCGCAAGGTGGTGGTATTGCATTCCTTGGCCTGTCGGTTATGACATGGTCGATGATATTTGTTTTCATGGGTGGCGTGGGTAAATCAGCCATGTTCCCGTTTCATATCTGGCTTCCCGATGCAATGGAAGGCCCGACACCGGTTTCAGCTCTTATCCATGCTGCTACCATGGTTGTAGCAGGTGTTTATCTTGTTGCAAGAATGTTCCCGATTTATTCATTATCTGCACCTGTTGCACTTGAGGTTGTTGCTTATGTTGGCGCTTTTTCGTCGTTATTTGCAGCTGTTATTGCATGTACGCAAACTGATATAAAGAGAGTATTGGCATACTCCACGATGTCGCAGATAGGTTATATGATGCTTGCACTTGGGGTTTCAGGTTATGGCGGACATGAAGGTCTTGGTTATATGGCCTCAATGTTCCATCTTTTTACGCACGCAATGTTTAAGGCGTTGCTTTTCCTAGGGGCCGGGGCAATTATACATGCAGTTCACAGCAATTACATGACAGAAATGGGCGGCTTGCGTAAATATCTGCCTATCACACACATGACATTCCTAATAGCTTGTCTGACAATAGCCGGAATCCCTCCATTGTCAGGTTTTTTCAGCAAGGACGAGATACTTGCTGCCGCATTACACAGCAATAAAATACTGTTCGCCGTTGAGTATGCAGTTGCAGGACTAACAGCATTTTATATGTTCAGGCTCTATTTCAGCATTTTCTGGGGAAAAGAGACTCATTATCATCATACTCCACATGAAGCTCCTGCCACAATGACAATTCCATTGATCATCCTTGCAATAGGATCTGTGGTTACAGGTTTTATTCCTTTTAATGAACTGGTTACTACCGATGGTAAAGTTTTTGAATCGGAATTGGAGTTGATTGTCGCTATACCATCAGTTCTGATTGGATTGCTGGGAATAGGTATTGCATTCGTGATGTACAGGAAAGAGAGCAATATCCCTGACAGACTGGCTTCAACATTTAAGTATGTCTATAAATGGGCATATAATAAGTTCTATATGGACGAATTATATCTTTTCGTTACCAAGAAGATTATCTTCAGGTACATATCCCAGCCGGTGGCATGGTTCGACAGGCATATTGTTGATGGCACAATGAATGCAATTGCATCTGTTACCCAAAGTGCCTCTTTCAGAATCAGAGGGTTTCAATCGGGACAGTTACAGAAATATGCTTTTGTTTTTGTTACCGGAGCGATTATGCTTGCAATATTGTTTATTTACCTGTGGAAATAACTGATTACTAAGAAAAAGATTTTTCATTATGGATAATATCTTAACACTGTTTGTAGTAATTCCGGTCCTAACCATTACCGGCATCCTGTTTTTGAAAGACAACAGACAGGTAAGGCTTGTATCGGCTTTTGGAATGGGTCTTCAATTAATTATGGCGGCAGTTCTTGTATTCCTGTATCTCTCTGCCCGTCATTCAGGCAACAGCGATGAAATGCTGTTTATTAAAGACTATTTATGGTTTAAAAGTCTTAACATACATTACGCGGTTGGCGTAGATGGGATATCTGTTGCAATGATTGCTCTTACATCGCTTGTTCTTTTTGCCGGAATATTCGCCTCGTGGGAGGTTGAGTTTCTCAGGAAAGAATTTTTTATTTCTCTTATTCTTCTTTCCACCGGGGTTTTTGGGTTTTTTATTTCGATCGATCTGTTTACAATGTTCTTGTTTTACGAGCTTGCTGTGATTCCTATGTATCTGTTAATTGGAATATGGGGCACCGGGCCAAAAGAGTATTCGGCAATGAAACTGACACTTATGCTGATGGGCGGTTCAGCCCTTCTGCTGGTTGGTTTGCTTGGAATTTATTTTAACTCCGCACCCGATGGAGGTCAGCTTTCCTTTAACATACTTGAGATTTCTAAAGTTACTATTCCAATATCAGCGCAGAGACTTTTTTTCCCGCTCACCTTTGTTGGATTTGGAGTTCTTGGGGCATTGTTTCCTTTCCACACATGGTCGCCCGATGGGCATGCCTCTGCTCCCACTGCTGTTTCGATGCTTCATGCCGGTGTTCTTATGAAGCTTGGAGGATATGGCGCTTTCAGGGTAGCAATTTTTCTAATGCCTGAAGCAGCTCATGAACTATCCTGGATTTTTATCATTCTTACCTCTATCAGTGTCATTTACGGAGCTTTCGGAGCAATTGCACAGAAGGATCTGAAATATATAAATGCTTACTCCTCGGTAAGCCATTGCGGCCTTGTCCTTTTTGCAGTATTGATGATGAATCAGACAGCCATGAATGGAGCAATTCTCCAGATGATCTCTCACGGGTTAATGACAGCCCTTTTCTTTGCTCTGATAGGGATGCTTTATGGCCGGACACATACAAGAATGATTAATGAGATGGGCGGACTGATGAAAGTTATTCCCTTTTTGTCAGTTTGTTATGTAATTGCCGGACTGGCATCACTCGGGCTTCCCGGATTAAGCGGGTTCGTTGCTGAAATGACTATTTTCGTTGGCGCATTCGAGCATCCTGAACTCTTTTACCGTATTGTAACTATACTCGCTGTCTCTTCAATAGTCATCACGGCGGTATATATTCTGAGGGTAGTAGCAATTCTGTTACTTGGCCCTACAACAAATGAGGATCATGACCATCTTACCGATGCGAAATGGTTTGAAAAGATTTCTGTTGTTACATTAATCGGGTCAGTAGCTGCAATAGGCCTGGCTCCCTTCTGGTTATCAAAGATGATCGGAATAAGTCTTCAACCGATTGTTGACAGGATTATTGCCCTTAATCCGTTTTAGATTATTGATTTATAAATGTTTTGGATAAAATATTAATATGAGCTTAGGAACCTTTTTCATAATGCGGCATGAACTACTGCTGATAGCCGCGGCTCTTCTGGTATTAATAGCAGAGATTTTCAGTAATCCGGATAAGAAGAGTTATATAAGTCTTTTTTCAGTGATACTGTTCGGTGTTATAACTATTGCCGGGTTTTTACCATCACAGGCAGGGACTCTCTTTGGGGGGATGTATGTAACATCTGGTACAATATTGCTCATGAAGAATATTCTGAATATAGGAGTGCTATTAGTTTTTATTCAGTCGGTTACCTGGCTTAAGAAAGAAGAGAACTCAGAGAAGATCAGTGAGTATTTCCTGCTTCTCATTTCAACCCTCGTGGGGATGAATTTCATGATATCGGCAGGTCATTTTTTAATGTTCTATATCGGTCTTGAACTGGCAACAATTCCAATTGCAGCGCTATCGGCTTTTGAGCGTTACAAAAACAAATCGGCAGAGGCAGGTATTAAACTGATTTTATCATCAGCATTATCGTCAGGGATAATGTTGTACGGATTATCTATGATATATGGAACAACCGGCACTCTCTATTTCAAAGAGGTAGCGTCCCTCTTTGGTAATAATAATCTTCAGGTGCTTGGGTTCATCTTTTTCTTTGCCGGGATGGCGTTTAAAATTTCCATCGTCCCGTTCCATCTTTGGACGGCTGACGTATATGAAGGCTCGCCAATAAACATTACATCATATCTTTCAGTTATTTCAAAAGGAGCTGCCGTGTTTATTCTCATGATACTTCTTTTTACAGTTTTTCCTGTGATGATTGCCACCTGGCAAAAAACCATTTATGTCACTGCAGTATTAACAATGACTATCGGTAACCTCTTTGCCATCCGTCAACAGAACCTGAAACGTTTTCTGGCATTTTCATCAATTTCGCAGGCAGGGTATATCCTGCTTGGGTTCATTGGAGGTAATGAGCTTGGGATGGCCTCTGTAATTTATTATGTTCTGGTCTATATCTTTTCAAATCTTGGAGTTTTCGGCGTGGTGACAGCAATTTCAAACGCGACAGGAAAGGAAAATATAGATGACTACAATGGTCTTTATCACACTAACCCTAAACTCAGCCTTATAATGACGCTGGCATTGTTTTCCCTGGCAGGGATTCCACCTGTGGCAGGGTTTTTCGGAAAATTTTTCCTTTTCACAGCAGCCGCACAGAAAGGCTTCTATCTTCTCGTCCTTATTGCAGTGCTGAATACAATCATATCGCTTTATTACTATCTTATTGTAGTTAAAGCGATGTTTATAAACAAAGGCGAAACACCTGTTGAAAAGTTCAGAAGTGATTTCCCAACACGCTTCGCGCTCGGTATTTGCGTTGCAGGTATTGTAATCACCGGATTTGCAAGTATCATTTTTGAGGTCATTAGAAATCTAAGTTTTGGAGTATAAAAAGGCAAAAGGCAAAAGGCAAAAGGCAAATGATCATAGAACTTTAGGGCAAGGGGTGGGTTAAATAAAGACAAAAGATATGGCTATAAATAATGCAAAACATATTATCAGCGAAATAGACGGTATTCGCTGTACCATCGTTGAGTCGGGCGCTACACTTGAAAGAGTTGCTTTTCTGAGCGATCTTCTGGGATTTAACAACCTGGAAGTAAAAGAGATTCAGGAAGTTTCAGATATACCGGGCGAGGAACCGAAATATACTATTGGTGTTACAGATCTTGTCTTCAATCCTGTTTTTGCTATTTATGAAAAGCAGCTTAAAACCAAAGAAGGAACATTCGTGACTCCAGGATACTGGAAACAGGAATGTACCGACTGCGATCCAAGATACTGGACCAGAAGAAAAGGAGCCCGAAAGACTATTGACGGTTAATTTACAACCTGTCATCATTCCAGATTTCCCAGGCTCTCTCAGCCTGGCCGTAAAGCATTTTTATCCCGCTTATTATAGTACAGCCTTGCTCCTTTCCCGCTTTCAAAAATGATGTGAGTTCCGGATTATAGACAAGGTCGAAAAGAATATGATCTTTATTGAGGCAGCGGTAATTCAGATCGGGTTTTCTTAGTATATCAGGAAACATACCCAAAGGTGTTGTATTGACGATCAACTGATTGTTGATCAATATATTGTCAGTAATTTCAAAATAGTTTAATACTCCCTCAAGTTTGATTATGTCCACTGAAGTTATTTCAATGCCAAACTTTCTAAGGACATAACATACAGCTTTTGCACCTCCTCCTGTTCCCAGAACCAGAGCATTAATAACCCTTTCGCCGAGATATGGAAAAATGGAGTTCCTGAAACCGTCAATATCGGTATTAAACCCTTTAGTTATTACTTTATCATCACTCCTTTTAAATTTCAATACATTAACAGCTCCAATAGACTTGGCTTGTTCATCAATAAAATCAAGGTATTTTATTACTGCAGATTTATATGGGATAGTTACATTTAATCCGCCAATATCAGAATTGCCGGAAATTAATTCATCCAGAAGGTCAATACTGATTAAAGGATAATTCTCATATTGACAATCACTTATATTTTCACGAATGAATTTTTCGGAAAAATATTTTTTTGAAAAAGAATGGCCGAGAGGAAATCCGATAAGGCCAAATTTTCTCATTTTTCAGGTTTTGTTTGTAAAATAAAAACGATGCAATATAATTCGTCCTATTGCTTCAGATCATCTGGAAGGAACTGAAAAAAAGTATCGCCCCGTAGTCCAAGACGAAGAGATTCAAGCGGAATAATCTCATTTGGCGCTATATTGCCAAGGTTTACGTTTGCTCCAAAGTGTTTGATGAACCAGGCTTGTTGTGATTTTAGCGGGGCCTCCCAGATAACATTTTCAAGTTTTACATGTTCCGCTATTGCCCCGATTATATTGTTGTTAATTGAGCCATCTTCATTATATATTCCCGTGGTGCCTGATTCGCGCGCCTCTGCAATAACCTTCACTGATCCGGCATTTAGTTCGGCTTTCATCATATAAACCCATTCATCGGGAGAATAAATAACATCCTTTTTTTTGGAACCAACTTCAGAAATGACCGTACCTCTTTCAGCCAGCCTGGTTATATATTCAAGTTTCCTGTTATGCTCAATGTCGTAAGATCCATCAGAAACCTCAACCAATTCTATTTCGTGGCTGTCGAGAAATTCAATATATTCCCGGAACATATTTCTCACGATAAATGCTTCAAAGAGCGTTCCGCCAAAGTATGGAATTGTTCCAGATTTTTTATAAATCTCAATTTTTTTTTCAAATCCCGGAGTTATCAGGGATGTTCCAAAACCAAGTTTTACAAAATCAGTGTATTCGCTTCCAACAGACATAAAATCTTCAGCTTCCCTAATACTAAGGCCTTTGTCCATCACCATAGTGATTCCTGAATTTCTGGGTTTAGAAGGCCTTTCGGGCATGAAAGGAAGTACCTTTTTCATATTCCGGTAAATTATTGCAATAAACTATTTATACAGGTTATTTTCCTTAAGAAACTTCTTAATCTTTCTTGTAAAAAGTTCGGGTGGAAATATATCTTCAAACTCTTTAAAAATATCACTGTCCATATCAACTGCAGCTGCCAGATGCCGGAATGCTTTCTCATTGTTTCCTGAATGCAGATAAAATGAGGCAAGCAAAAAATTTATACCGGGAACATCACCTGTGACTTTATATGCATGTTCCAGGTATGGAATGGCTTTCATCACAAGATCATCTTTAATAATAATTTTCCCCAGATCTACCCAAACTTCGTCATAATAGGCATCAATCTTAAGCGCCTCTCTGAAACATCTCATCGCGGCTTTTATCTCACCTTTGATGTAGTGAGCTTTACCGAGCAGATACCAGATTTCAGGATTCTCATCATCGAGCCGGACGGCTTTTCTGAAATAAATCAGGCTATCGTCAGTATTTCCGATATTAAGCGATATTATACCCAACCCGAACCATGGATCTGCAAAATCAGGAGCAAGCTCTATAGCTTCCTGATAATATTTTCTGGCCATAGTTATTTCACTTATCTTTTCATAACATTCTGCAAGATAAGTCATTGCCTCAAAACAGTCAGGTTCGTTTTCGAGGTATTCGTGATAAACCGGAATAGCGTCGGCATATCTTTCGATATTGCTGAGAATATTCCCTTTATTGAAAAGTGCAAATGTATTCTCAGAGTTAATGGCCAGAGCATAATCATAAGCTTCCATTGCTTTATCGTACAATTCAAGCTTATTATAAATTATACCCAGGTTATACCAGGCGCTATCGGAAAATGGTTCTTCTTCAAGATATTTCAAATAGTAATTAATGCTGTTCTCAAAATCCTCAATCTTTTCATATCCATAAGCAAGGTCGTAAAGGTGCGCTTTGAATTCCGGTTCCATCTCTACAAGCCTTAACATGTATGGTATCATGTGTTCATAATAATTAAGGTTTTGTAACACTGATGTTATTGCAAAAAGGATGTTTTCAATTTCTTCAGAATCAAGGGTCAGGGAATAATCGAACATTTTTTTTGCTCCCTGTATATCGCCAAGCATTCCTAATGCTGTTCCTTTAGCAATATAAATCTCATGATTTCCCGGCTCAATACTTTCAAGTTTCTTAAGTATCCTCAGAGCTTCAACAGCGCGTCCTTTATCGAGTAAAACTCTGGCTTTCCTTAACTGTATTGAAACGGAATTAGGATGCTGTTCGGTGGCTATTGTGGCAGCCTCAAAAGCTTTCGAAGAGTTATTACTCTCAATATAATAATCAATAATTGTTTCAAATTCAATAACATCGAAAAAATAATTCTCATTATTTATCTTCATCCTCTCAAACTTCTGTATAGCCTGCTTCATATCTTCCCCGTAGAGAAAGCCTAACTTGTCATCTTCCATTGCTCACAAAATATGTTTACAAAATTAATAATATTTTTTTATTATCACCACGCAACCTAATGAACCAAATAATCATCTATTGTTTGTAATCCATATAAAAGAGATTTTAACACTTATATACCCTGGATTTAACCTAAATTCTAACTTCGAAGAACCGGGCACCTACCCGGTTTTTCGCTTTATATTAATATCGTTTGTAACGATTTCGCGGATGTGGAGTTTCCCGAAAAATAATTCAGGAATTCACAGAGTTGCTATTCAATATTTTTTAGCAGCCATGAGAGTGTTGCGTAAAAGCGATACTCTGGTCATTGGGCCCACTCCTCCGGGGACGGGAGTGATATAAGAACATTTTGGGGCAACATTTTCAAAATCTACATCACCCGCGAGCTTATAACCCGATTTTGTTTCCGAGGTTAGTAAACGTGTTATACCCACATCAATAACAACTGCTCCTTCCTTTACCATTTCGGCAGTTACAAAGGCAGGAGAGCCAATTGCTGCAATAATTATGTCGGCTTTACTAACAATATCCTTAATATTTTTTGAACGGCTATGTACAACAGTTACAGTGGCATCCATTCCTTTCCGGGAAAGAAGAATACTTACGGGCCTGCCAACTATATTACTGCGACCAATAACCACACAATTCTTACCGGACGTCTCTATACTATATCTTTTTATAAGTTCAACAATCCCAAATGGCGTAGCCGGCAGATACCCGGGTAGTCCTATCATCATTTTCCCAAGATTTACCGGGTTAAAGCCGTCAGCATCTTTTCGTGGATCAATCGCTTCAATTACTTTGTTCTCAGATATATGACCAGGTAAAGGTAATTGTACAATGAAGGCATCAATGTCATTATCATTATTAAGTTCTGCAATTTTATCAAGTAAATAAGCCTCTGTTATTTCATTCCCAAATCTCAGAAGTGTTGACTTGAAGCCAACTTCCTCACAGTCTTTTACTTTATTTGCAACATAAATTTCACTGGAGCCGTTATTTCCAACCAGGATTGCAGCAAGGTGTGGTATCTTCCTTCCTGCAATTCTGAGCTTCGTAACTTCCCCGGCAATTTCCTGTTTAATTTCAGATGAAATCTTTTTACCGTCAATTATCTTATACATCTCAAAGATTAATTTTTACTCATAAGCCTGGCGACGTTACCACCTTTAGTCATCATTTTCATCATCCGCCTTATATCATCGAACTGTTTAATAAGCTTATTCACTTCCTGCACGCTTGTTCCGCTTCCCATAGCAATTCTTTTACGTCGGCTGCCGTTCAGAACGATCGGATTAACTCTCTCTTCAGGAGTCATGCTTTTAATAATTGCTTCAATTCCTTTGAAAGCATTATCATCAATATCAAGATCTTTCACGGCCTTTCCAACACCCGGTATCATGGCCATAAGATCTTTCACATTACCCATTTTCTTTATCTGCTGTATCTGTGTGATGAAATCGTTTAAATCGAACTGGTCCTTCGCGATTCTTTTCTGAAGTTTTCTCGCTTCTTCAGCGTCAAATTGTTCCTGTGCTTTTTCTACAAGCGACACAATATCACCCATCCCAAGAATTCTGTCGGCCATCCTGTCGGGATAGAAGATATCCAGAGCATCCATTTTCTCACCTGAACTTACAAACTTTATTGGTTTGTTGACGACCGATTTAATCGAAAGAGCTGCTCCTCCCCTTGTGTCGCCATCGAGTTTTGTCAATACAACTCCATCAAAATCAAGCCTTTCATTAAATTCCCTTGCAGTATTGACAGCATCCTGACCGGTCATCGAATCAACTACGAAAAGTATTTCATGAGGGTTCACAGCATCCTTAACAGATGAAATCTCCTTCATCATATCTTCATCAATGGCGAGTCGTCCGGCTGTATCAATAATAACAATATCGTGTCCGTTCTTTTTTGCCTCTTTAACAGCATTGCGGGCAATAACGACCGGGTTCATATTTCCATCTTCTGTATATACCGGCGCTTCGACCTGGGCGCCAATTATTTTCAACTGCTCAATAGCAGCAGGCCTATAGACATCGCAGGCAACAAGCAAAGGATTTTTTCCCCTTTTACTCTTAGCCCATTTGGCAAGTTTTCCACTGAAAGTTGTCTTTCCTGAACCCTGAAGACCGGCGATCAAAATAATTGACGGATTGATCTTAATATTAATATCAGTCTTGTCGCCACCCATCAGTTCCACAAGTTCATCATGAACTATCTTAACCATCATCTGCGATGGGTTAACCGACTTGAGAACCTCCTGTCCTAAAGCTTTCTGCTTAACGGTATCGGTAAATTGTTTGGCAATCTTAAAGTTGACATCAGCATCGAGTAACGCCCTGCGAACCTCCTTAAGTGTTTCAGCAATGTTAATTTCAGAAATTCTTCCCTGTCCTTTAAGAAGTTTAAAGGACTTCTCCAGCCGTTCACTTAGATTTTCAAACATATGATGTCATATATAATAATTTAACTAATCAATTGTAAGACCGAAGTCAGAAGTCGGAAGTTTCTACATTCTTTCCGGCATTTCAATACCCAGCAGCCACATACCTTTAAAGATAACTTCACTGGTAAGCTTTGACAGTACAAGTCTGAAATTTCTTACAGATACTTCGTCCTCGCCAAGAATCGAAAATTCGTGATAGAATTGGTTATATTCCCTCGAAAGATCATAGCAATAATTTGCAATCAGTGCAGGGCTGTACCCGGTTGCTGCCGCGGAAACAGTTTCCGAAAATTTTCGCAAGAGTTTAATAAGCTCAATTTCCTTAGTACCGACTTTCGTTTCAGTTAATGACCCGTATTCAGCCTGAATTCCCATTTGCTCTGCTTTTCTGAACACAGATTTTATTCGTGCAAAAGTATATTGAATAAATGGTCCGGTGTTGCCATTGAAATCAATTGATTCAACAGGGTTAAATGTCATATTCTTCCGGGGATCCACTTTAAGGATATAATATTTCAGTGCGCCAAGTCCAATTTTCCTGAAGATATCTTCCTTCTCCCCATCGGAAAAATCAGACAGTTTGCCAAGCTCCAAAGAGACCTCCTTAGCCGTTTCCTGCATCTCCTTTATGAGGTCGTCGGCATCAACAATAGTTCCTTCGCGCGATTTCATTCTACCTTCAGGAAGTTCCACCATGCCGTATGAAAAATGGATAAGTCCATCTGCCCAATTATACCCCATTCTTTTCAGAATAGCCTTAAGTACCTGAAAATGATAATTTTGCTCATTCCCGACAACATAAATGTTCTTATCGAACTTATATTCTGTATAACGGTCAACAGCTGTTCCAAGATCCTGTGTCATATATACTGCTGTACCATCAGAACGGAGAAGAAGTTTCTGATCGAGACCATCGGGCGTCAGATCGGCCCATATTGAATTGTCGTTGTTTCTGTAAAGGATGTTTTCCTTCAGAGCAGAAAGGACAATATCTTTTCCAATTTTGTATGTATCTGATTCATAGTAGATTTTATCAAAATCCACGCCTAATTTTTTATAGGTCTCATCAAATCCGGCATAAACCCATGAGTTCATCATTTTCCAGAGATCAAAAACTTCTGTATCACCGGCCTCCCACTTCAGAAGCATCTCTCTTATCTCTCTCATAAGAGGCGCCGAGTTTTTTGCCTCCGTCTCATCCAATCCTTCCTGCATAAGTTTCGCGATCTGAAGCCTATACTCTTTTTCAAACATGACGTAATACTTCCCTACCAAATGATCTCCTTTCATTTCGGATGACTGTGGCGTTTCACCATCTCCGAATTTTTGCCAGGCCAGCATCGACTTGCAGATGTGAATTCCACGATCATTTACAATGTTGGTTTTTATAACTTTATGTCCACAGGCAGATAATATCCGGTAGAGCGAATAACCGAGGAGGTTGTTACGGATATGACCTAAATGCAAGGGTTTATTTGTATTAGGAGAAGAGTACTCAACAAGAATTGTTTCAGGGTTTGAAACCCGGCAATTCTCAAGATGACTTTTTTCTGATGCCATCCTGGTTAAATACTCCACCCACCAAATATCAGAAATTTCGAGGTTAAGGAATCCTTTAATGACATTAAAGGCTGAAACTGAAGGGAATTTATCAATAAGGTAATTCCCAATAGTTTCACCTGTTTTTTCAGGTGTGTTTTTCGAGAAGCGTAAAAGTGGGAAAACTACCAGTGTGAAGTCCCCTGTGAAATCCTTTCTCGTTTCCTGTATCTGGATCAGGTCATCTGCAACCTCGCTATTGTAAAGAATTTTAACAGCCTCTTTTATTTTACCTTTGAGAACAATCTCCATTATTTTGTAACAAATATCAGCGTGCAAAGATAATATTTAAATATATTGTTCATAACTATTAAGTACTTAAAGTGAGCTAAAGTTTGGAGTACTAATTAAACTGATATAGAAGAAAATAAATAAGAGAAATTACTATATCTCACTTGAAAAATTTCAAATCTTATACCAACATGCATATTTCTTTGATAATCTACGATTTCTTTTTGATAAAACTACAAATAAATAAAAAAGTTAATTTATCTTTGATTGATAATGTTTTATTCAAAATAATAATTTTATAGAGAGGACCTTAACGTGGAAATAAAAAGTTTATATATTGAGCCTACTGAAAAGACACCTCAGATTGATTTAAACCAGCTTACCGGTGAACTTATCTTTTCTGGCAAGTCATTCCCTGAAAATGCTGCAAAACTTTATGAAAATGTTCTAAAGTGGGTTCAGGAATATATTTTGAAACCCAGGCATACCACAAATCTCAGGATAAATCTTGAATATTTTAACACTGCGTCAACAATCTGGCTTGCAAAAATTGTCAGAGCTCTTTGCTCTATGAAGGAAGTTGAGAATATGGTAATGATACACCTTTATTTTGATATTGAAGATTTTGATAACATGGATGATGACGATCATAAAGATGCACTCAGTCCGATAATAGATATGGTTGGTAATTCTACCATCAGTGTTGGAATTAAAATTTACGGGACTGATGAAAAAGGAAAAATTCTTAAAGAGTCTATTGTTCTTATTTAATTTTTACTCCTGACATTTACTTATAAATCATTTTTTTCAATTTTTTATCATAATTTTATTTCGCCATTTTGCTGTTATTGTAATGCGGACTGTAATCATTGTGTTGCTTTCAATTTTTGCTATAATGGAAACATCTTCCCAAAACAAAACAACCGATAGGCAGCCGGTTGCTGCAGGAAGGTTTTATTCAGCCGATAAAATAACTCTTACAAAAGATCTTTCACAACTTTTCGAAAATTGCAAGAAGTCACCCGGTACCCTGGAGGTGTGGGCTATTATCAGTCCTCATGCAGGGTATATTTACTCAGGAAAAATCGCCGCAGCAGCTTATTCAGCGATACCCGGTAATTCGATATTTAAAAATATTTTTATTATAGCGTCAAGTCATGTAATGTCATTCGATGGAGCATCGGTCTATAATTCAGGTGATTATATTACCCCGCTGGGGAGGGTGAGAGTGAACAGGGAAATTGCCAATAAACTCATTAATGAGAACAAAGTGTTCAACTTCCCGACAAAAGCACATCTTGAAGAACACAGCATCGAAGTTCAATTACCGTTCGTTCAGTATTATTTTAAAGATGAACCATTAATTGTTCCGATTATTATAGGAACCAATAATGAAAGTACTGTCAAAAAGATCGCGGAGGCGCTCAGACCCTGGTTCAATTCAGATAATCTCTTTATTATAAGCAGCGACTTCTCACATTATCCCCCATATAAGGATGCGATTGAAACTGATAATTCTACAGCAGTGAGTATTGCTTCCGGCAATCCGCAGATATTTCTCAAAACTCTTGAAAAAAACTCTTCAAAACAGATTCCGGGGTTGGCCACGAGCATGTGTGGCTGGACTTCCGGCCTTACACTCCTGTACCTGACTGAAGATAATAATGAACTTGAATTCAAACTTGTAGATTACTGCAATTCTGGTGATTCTCCAAATGGCAGCAAAAACGAAGTTGTTGGTTATCATGCAATTGCACTGATTGAGAAAAAGCAAAAAGCTGAAGGTAACCATGAGCCAGAAGATGAGTTTTCGTTTAATAAGGAGGAGAAAAAACAGCTTTTTACAATTGTAAGGAACAGTATCCGATCAAAGTTATTTGATAACAAGCAATATACCTTTGATGAAAGAGCCATTACTTCAAAACTTAAAACACCAATGGGGGCATTTGTTACCTTGAAAATTGACGGGGCATTAAGAGGTTGCATTGGAAGGTTCATCTCATCAGATCCTCTATTTAAAGTTGTACAGGCTTCTGCCTTATCGTCTGCCTTTGAAGATCCGCGCTTCTCCCCTCTTACAAAAAATGAATTTGAAAAAACCGATATCGAGATAACAGTACTTGGCCCTTTGAAGAAGATTAACAGCATCAGCGAGATAATTTTAGGAAAGCATGGAATTTATATTAAGAAGGATTTCAGGTCAGGTACCATGCTTCCACAGGTAGCCACGGAAAACGGATGGACAGTTGAAGAGTTCCTTGGATATACATCGCGCGATAAAGCCGGCCTGGGTTGGGACGGTTGGAAGGATGCAGAAATTTTTATCTATGAAGGAATCGTACTTGAAGATAACAGGAAGTAGCTATGTATCATGTTATTGGAACAGGGCTAACTACAATAATCCTTTATTTAATCAGTTATTTTATCTACCGGATCGGTTATTATTCCCTTCAATTTCATAGAAAGTTATGGAACTCACTACTTGCAACAGCCTTCCTTATTACCGCTCTTGCCGGAGTGTTCATGGCGCTTCAGATAACTTATAAATGGGACATCCCGTTTGTTAAATCAGTACTTAAGTGGCACGTCCTGTCGGGAATTGGAATGACATTCACCGGCATATTTCATTTCTCATGGCATCTTTCCTATTTCCAAAAGATATTTGTCAAACAAGAAAATTCTCATGAAAACAAAGAATTCCAAAAACTGACCTCCTCAGAGATCAGTATTAACCTTTTTATCATAGGTCTCGTTAGCTCTTCTGTTCAGCTTCTGCTACTGAGAGAGATGATGAATATCGCTGGAGGCTATGAACTTATTACAGGTATATTTCTTGGTTCGTGGCTGATTGGGTCGGCAATTGGCGCCTCATTAGCCGGTAAATCACCACTTATTGATGTAGGAAAGATCAACCTCATTTTTGCTCTTAGTCCAATAGTTTCCATACTACTACTATTTTTTTTATCAGGGTTATTTTTGAATCGCGGAGAGACACCTTCTTTTTTAGTAAGTATGGTTTATACTTTTCTTGTTCTGTTACCTTTTTGCCTGGTATCAGGATTCACGTTTGTCAAACTTATTTCTATTGCCGGAAAAGCCAATTATTTTGTTCCCGGAAAATCATTTTCAATCGAAACTGTTGGTGGTGTTGCTGCCGGAATATTAATATCATTATTGACATCAGGGTTACTTAATACCTATCAGTTGCTTTTACTTTTAATAATATTCTCTTTAGCTTACGTATTGCTTACTTTCTTTATCAGGAGCTATAAATCAGGGATATTCACTAAAATTTCAATAACTGTATTGGCGTCATGTATAATTATTTTCAATCCTGATAATTTTTTCAGACAAATTTTACTTCCCGGTATTAAAGTTATAGGCACCATAGATACGCCTTATGGCAATATAACTGAGGGTAAATATAAAGATGAGAAGAGTGTCTATTATAATCAGAGGCTCTTGTCATATAATAATGATGCCATAGAAAGGGAAGAAGATATTCATTATGCAATGCTTCAGAGTGAATCTCCTGAAAAAATAATTCTGGTGTCGGGATCTCTTCGCTCCCATCTTCCTGAAATATTTAAATATCCTGTTAAGAAGATCATTTATATTGAAAGGGACCCTGCTCTCGCAAAATCTGAGATATCCGCGACAGATACTCTTCCCGGGAAAGTTGTTATAGCAAACACCGATGCTTTCAGATATATCAGTAGTTCAGGTGAATTGGTTGATGTAATAATACTTCTCATTCCTCCTCCATCAACTCTGCTCCTTAACAGGTACTATACAACCGAATTTTTTAAAGCCGTAAAGGATAAGCTTAATTCAGGTGGCATTTTCATGTGTTCACCCGGGCCGGGAAACAACTACTTCAACAAGGAATCATTAAACCTGTATTCATCAATATATAATAGCCTGGCAGCCGTTTTTAAAAATGTTAAACCCGTTGCAGGCAATAAACTTTATTTTATTGCATCTGATAAAGAATTGTCTGTATCATTCTGCCGGCTTACTGAAAAAAGAAATATAAAAAATATTTATGTCAGTTCTGATTTTCTTGCAGATGATCTTGTGACAATGAAATCAGATGAGGTTAGTTTACTGATGGACCACAAGATAAAACAAAACAGTTCCGCGTTTCCTGTTGCCTGTTCACATTTTCAATCATATAACTTCAGTAAGAATATTGATGAGAAGATACCTGCAATTATTATACTGATAATTTTCTTCGTATTACCTGTACTGACGATAAAAAGAAAAAATCTGCAGATGTATTTCAGCGCCTCGGCGCTGGCAGGATTTGAAATAATCATGTTGCTGACCCTTCAGCTGATCGTGGGGAACATGTACCAGCTTACCGGGCTGATAATTGCCGGATTAATGACCGGCCTGGCTATAGGTGCAGGAATGAACATCAGTTTTCTGAATTTTTTTTCAGTCAGAAATAAAGGTCTCGGATTAGTAGCTTTTTATGTCGGTTTTGGTCTGATTTATAACCACATACTTGCTATTAATAGTTTATTGCCTGCAATTGGCCTGATTATTATTTCAGTATTTTTACCTGCATTAATCACAGGTCAAATCTTTCGCGAGTTAACCATAAAAACTGAAGGAACTTCCATAATGGCAGCAATATACAGCGCCGATCTTGCCGGTTCAGCTTTCGGTTTTATTGTTATTTCCGGATTTGCGGTACCAACATTCGGGATTCAGGTTTCAATATTTTTATTATCAGCGCTGATTTTTGCAGGTTTTCTATTTGCTACAATTAGGAACAAATAGTAGTTTTATTAATTATTGGAACATCTATTCCGGGCCAAATGAAAAATGCGAAGTGTTATCTTCTTTTATTCTTTAACTTAGTGAGCCTTTGTGTTACCCTTTGTGCGACTTAGTGTTTAATATTTTTTTACCACGAAGGTACACAAAGTACATCACAAAGTAACACAAAGGAAAAGAGCACTTTAAGTATATTTATGAATAATTCAGATTATATCAGTAAACGTGATTTTTTGAAAAAATCACTGGCATTTTCAGCCGGTGTAATAAGTTTCCCAGGCCATTCTCTTTTATCGGGGATTGTTTCTGAACAAAAGGGCATATACAAAAAAATTGCTTTGTTCCAGGAGGAGACTGCCCGTGGGATAATGTGCAGAATCTGTCCGAATGAATGTGTTCTCAAAGAGGGTGAATTAAGCAAATGCAATAACCGGAAAGTTCATAAATCGGTGTTATATACCCTGGCATTTGGAAATCCATGCTCGGTAAATGTCGATCCTGTTGAAAAGAAGCCATTATACCATTTTCTTCCAGGGTCAAGAGCTTACTCTATTGCAACTGCCGGATGTAATCTTGTTTGTCTGAACTGTCAGAACTGGACCATTTCACAAACAAGTCCGGATAAAACAAGAAATTATGATCTGATGCCTGAAAAAGTAGTTGAGGAATGTATAAAAAACAACTGCAGGTCAATTGCATACACCTATTCGGAACCGATAACATTTTATGAATATGTATATGAGACTGCAACTCTCGCGAAGAAGGCCGGAATAAAAAATATCATCAAATCGAATGGCTATATTAATGCAGAACCTCTGAAAAAGCTTTGCAGTGTTATTGACGGCGCTAATATTGATCTGAAGGCATTCAGCGAAAGCACGTACCTGAAACTGACCGGCGGAAAATTACAACCGGTGCTCGACACTCTTAAAATATATAAAGATATGGGGGTATGGCTCGAAATTACCAATCTGGTCGTTCCTGCCTGGACAGACAACCTTGGTGATATCAGAAATATGTGCAGATGGTTGAGCGACAACGGTTTTAGAGATACGCCAATACATTTCAGCAGGTTCTATCCTATCCATAAACTTGAACAATTAGCTCCTACGCCGGTTGAAATACTTAATAGCGCTTCGCATATTGCTTCAGAAGAAGGTTTAAAATATGTATATACAGGTAATGTTCCCGGAGATGAAAAGTCAGATACTAAATGTCCATTCTGCAATTCAACGATTGTTGTCAGACAGGGATTCCGGATAGTTTCAAACATCATTACTGGAGGAAAATGCCCTAAATGCGGAAAAACAATTGACGGAGTGTGGAGCTGAAATATTATTATGATTATCGGCAAAAATGAACAAAATTTTCTAAATCGCTTGAAAATCAATTTACTTACGCCAAAACCCATAATACAAGAAATGAAAAAATCTGAAGCAAAGTTACGTATTGCTAATCTCCTGAGGGAAATCGAAGAACATAATCATAGATATTATATTGTGAATCAACCTTTGATTTCAGATTTTGAGTACGATATCCTGTTAAATGAACTTGATACTCTGGAAAAAAAATTTCCTGAATTTATTCTTGAGGACTCACCTACGCAGAGGGTAGGCAGCGATATCACCAAAGAGTTCAAACAATATGAACACGCGTATCCTATGCTGTCACTTGGAAATACATACGGTGAAGAAGAACTCAGGGAATTTGATACAAGGATAAGAAAAACCACTTCAGAACCAATTGAATATGTTTGTGAATTAAAATTCGACGGAGCTTCAATCAGCATCACTTATAGAAACGGTAAACTTTTCAGGGCAATAACAAGAGGTGATGGTAATAAGGGCGATGATGTTACCCTGAATGTTAAAACCATAAAAAGCATCCCTTTAAATCTATCTGACAAAACCATACCGGCTGAGTTTGTGATAAGGGGTGAGATAGTTATGCCAAGGGCAGTATTTAATGTTTTAAATGACGAAAGAATTAAAGAAGATATTCCTCCTTTTGCTAACCCTCGCAATGCTGCTGCAGGTACCCTTAAGTTACTGAATCCAAAGATTGTAGCTTCGAGGTCGCTCGATTGCCTGGTCTATTTTCTTCTTTCGGAAGATCTTCCTCATGCCAACCATTATGATAATTTAAAAGAGGCTGAAGCGTGGGGTTTCAGGGTTCCTGACAGTATGCGGTTATGCAGAAATATTGATGAAGTAATTAAATTCATATCTTATTGGAAATCAGAAAGAAAAAACCTTCCTTATGATACCGATGGTGTTGTAGTGAAAATTAACTCCTTGTATCTTCAGGAAGAACTTGGTTCTACAGCTAAGTCTCCCCGTTGGGCAATAGCCTATAAATACAAAGCAGAAGAGGCATTAACAAAATTGCTTTCAGTAACATTTCAGGTTGGAAGAACAGGAGCTGTTACCCCTGTGGCAAACCTGGAGCCTGTTCTTCTGTCAGGTTCTACTGTCAAACGAGCCACTCTTCATAATGCTGATCAGATTTATCTTCTCGATCTGCATCTTAGCGATATGGTTTATATTGAAAAGGGAGGAGAAATAATTCCGAAAATTGTGGGTGTTGATCTATCTTCAAGAGATAAAAACAGCATAAGAATAGCGTTTATCTCCAACTGTCCGGAATGTGGAACAACGCTCATTAAAAATGATGGAGAAGCAAATCATTTCTGCCCCAACTATCTTCACTGCCCTCCACAGATAAAAGGCAGAATTGAACATTTTATCAGCAGGAAGGCTATGGATATAGACGGATTGGGAGAAGAGACAATTGACCTTCTTTTTAGTAAAGATCTGATAAGAAATTTTTCGGATCTCTATGATTTACAATTGGAGCAGCTCATCCCGTTGGAGCGCCTCGGCCAAAAATCGGCTTCAAATATTCTGAAAAGTATCAAAAAATCAATTGATACTCCTTATCACCAAGTACTTTTTGCCCTCGGTATCAGGCATGTAGGAGAAACAGTAGCTAAAATCATTTCCGGGAGATTCAAAACAATCGATGAACTTATTAATGCCAATCCTGACCAGTTAACAAGTGTCAATGAAATTGGTCCAAAAATAGCTGCCGGAATTATTGCTTACTTTTCAGACAAAGAGAACCTTGAAATAATAAACCGGCTCAGGCTGTTTGGCATTAAGTTCAGTGATGATAAAGATAAAATCCGTACAGGAAACTCCCTGGATGGTAAAACAATTGTTATATCAGGTCTGTTTGAGAAACATAACCGCGATGAATATAAAGAGCTGATTGAGAAGAACGGCGGCAAAAATTCGATGTCGGTTTCCGGAAACACCTCCTTTATACTTGCCGGAATAAATATGGGACAATCAAAAAAAGAGAAGGCTAATGAGTTGGGAGTACCCCTGATAAGCGAGTTAGAATTCCTAAAAATGGTAGGTGAAGATTAATAAGGACACACCTCTGTTTTTAACAAAAAACTATTAGGTTTGTAATATGGAATTATTTAAAAATGTCAGACTGAAAATCTCAAAGGTTTTCCTCAGAAGAAAGATGGCAACGACAAAGCGAAAGCTTTATTATTCAAATTTAGGTCAGGTAAAGAAGATCGGGATAGTATGGGATGCATCCAATACTGGTGAATTTTCTTGTTTATCAAGGTTTTATCAAAAAATGCATGAAAGAAATATTGAAGTTACCATACTCGGCTATTTCCCCGGGAAGAATTTGCCCGATCAATATACAGCAATAAGATACCTGACTTGTTTAAGAAGAAAGGAGCTGAACTTTCTTTACCAGCCTGATTCTCCTGAATCAAATAGTTTCATCAGCAATCGTTTTGATATCGTTATTGATATCAACTTCAAAAAGCAATTTCCACTTCTTTATATATTATCATTATCCAATGCCGCGTTTAAGGTTGGATTATTTGAGCCTGAAACGGTTGATACCCCGTTTGACCTTATGATAGAGATAAAAAATCCGGTTGATGTTGATAATTACCTGATTCAGGTTATTCAATACCTTGAGATGATCAATTCCGGTCCAGTTAAAACAGCTAATAAATAATTAAGTTAATGAAAAGATTTAAAGGAACAGGAGTTGCCATTGTTACACCATTTAAAAATGACTCAAGTATTGATTTTGCCGCATTTGGGCGCATAATAAATCATGTTATTAATGGAGGAGTAAACTACATAGTTGCAATGGGAACTACCGGGGAGTCGGTTACACTGACAAAAGATGAGAAGAAAGCCATTGTATCATACGTAGTTGAGTTTATTGATAACAGGGTTCCTTTGGTTGTTGGTATTGGAGGAAATAACACCCAGGATATAATAAATTGCATACGACATGCAAATCTTACAGGGGTGGACGGGATATTATCTGTAGCTCCATACTACAATAAACCAAGCCAAAAGGGACTCTTTCAGCATTTTAAAGCAATTGCAACATCAAGTTCTCTACCTGTTATCCTCTATAATGTTCCGGGCAGGACATGCTGCAATATATCTTCGGAGACCTGTCTGGAGCTTGCCCATGAATGTGAGAATATAGTTGCTGTAAAAGAGGCTTCAGGCGATATGAGTCAGATTATGAAAATAATTAAAGGGAAACCGGAGAATTTCAATGTGATATCGGGTGATGATATGATGACAATCCCTGTAATTGCGGCAGGAGGATCCGGAGTTATATCTGTTCTTGCCAATGCTTTCCCTGCACAGTGTAGTGAGCTGGTAGCCCTGTCTCTTAAAAATAATTTTAAATCTGCCCGTGAAATGCAGTTCCGTTTCCTTGAGATTATAGAACTACTTTTTATTGAAGGCAATCCTTCAGGTGTAAAATCAATGCTTAATATACTGAACATCTGCCAGAATAACCTCAGGCTTCCGCTCGTTCCTGTCAGCAGGGCTATTTATTCCAGGATCCAGAAAGCGATGGAGGAGGTAAATAAAATCTGATCAGCCATTTGGACTTGCACCCTGCTGCAAGCCATGGCACTGTTTATATTTTTTTCCGCTTCCACATGGGCAAGGGTCATTTCTTCCTACCTTTTTATCAACCCTGACAGGTTCTGTTTTTTGGTTTTTTTCCTGGCCTCCACCACCTGTACTGCTATATTGAGAGAAATCACTTTTTGATGTTCTCAGATTGCTCATGTCAACCTGCCTTCTTCTCTGTGCTTCCTTAACCTGTTCAGGATCCTGAGTCGGTATATGGCCTTTCATAAGAGTACTCACCACATCCTTGTTCACCTTGATGAGCATTGTCTTGAATAACCCAAATGATTCAAACTTGTAAATAAGTAAAGGATCTTTCTGCTCATAAGTAGCATTCTGAACCGATTGCTTCAGCTCGTCCATCTCCCTGAGATGCTCCTTCCAGGCATCATCAATTGTTGCCAGGACAACAGTTTTCTCATAGGATTTAGCCAGTTCTCTGCCTTCTGATTCTGCAGTGGCCTTAAGGTTGGTCACAACCTGAAAAACCTTCACACCATCGGAAATCGGCACAACAACATTTTCATAAGCATGTGCCATCCTGTCATAAACATCTTTTAGAACAGGGTAAGCCTGAGAGGAAATCGTTTCAACTTTTCTTTTATATGTGTCAAGTACCTTTAAATAGACTGAATCAGTTACATCAGGAGCAGAGGCTTTTTTAAATTCCTGGTCAGGAACAGGTGAATCCATTGAAAATGAACGTATGAGATCAAAATCAAAACTTTCAAAATCACCGTCTCCGTGATATTCATCAACCAGATTTTCAGTAA
This sequence comes from Bacteroidota bacterium, assembly GCA_037127735.1. Classification (GTDB taxonomy): domain Bacteria; phylum Bacteroidota; class Bacteroidia; order Bacteroidales; family VadinHA17; genus LD21. Next base: position 25,269 of record JBAXXU010000016.1, on the reverse strand, counting down.
CATCGAACATCATATTAGCGATATCAACACTTAGTCTGTCACCAAGAAGGGCATGACGTCTTTTCTTATATATGACCTCTCTTTGTGAGTTCATTACATCGTCATATTCAAGAAGTCTCTTTCTGATTCCGAAGTTATTTTCTTCAACTTTTTTCTGTGCCCTCTCGATCGATTTGGTGATCATCGAGTGTTGTATCATCTCGCCATCTTTCAGGCCCAGCCTGTCCATTATACCGGCTATTCTTTCTGAACCAAACAATCTCATAAGCTCATCCTCCAGTGATACAAAGAACTGGGAAGAGCCGGGGTCTCCCTGTCTGCCTGCACGACCTCTCAACTGGCGGTCAACCCTTCTTGATTCATGTCTTTCAGTACCGATAATAGCTAATCCTCCTGCTTTTCTGACTTCGTCGGTAAGCTTTATATCGGTACCGCGGCCAGCCATGTTTGTTGCAATTGTGATGGTCCCTGTTTTGCCGGCTTCAGCAACAATTTCAGCTTCACGCTGATGGAGCTTGGCATTCAAAACATTATGTTTCAGACCCTTCATCTTGAGCATCCTGCTTAACAATTCAGATATCTCCACTGAAGTTGTTCCAACAAGAACCGGTCGCCCAAGCCGGTTCATCTCGTTAATCTCATCAATTACCGCGTTATATTTTTCCCTTTTTGTTTTATACACGAGATCTTCTCTGTCAAATCGTACAACGGGTCTGTTAGTTGGAATCACGACCACATCGAGTTTATAGATATTCCAAAGTTCACCCGCCTCAGTCTCGGCAGTACCTGTCATCCCGGCAAGTTTATGGTACATCCTGAAATAATTCTGCAGAGTAATTGTGGCATAGGTCTGTGTAGCCGCCTCAACTTTAACATTCTCTTTCGATTCTATCGCCTGGTGAAGTCCATCGGAATACCTTCGGCCCTCCAGGATACGACCGGTTTGTTCATCAACAATCTTAACTTTATTATCCATTACCACGTACTCGGTATCCTTGTCAAAAAGTGTCCAGGCTTTGAGTAGTTGAGTCATTGTATGAACCCGTTCTGACTTAACTGAATAGTCTTGCAGGAGTTCATCTTTTATCTTGAGCTTCTCGCGATCGGACAATTCGGATTTTTCGATATCAGCAATCTTTGAACCAACATCGGGCAAAATGAAAAAGCCGGCATCTTCAACTGAAGTAGAAATGAGGTCAAGACCTTTTTCAGTGAGTTCAATTGAGTTAGCTTTTTCGTCAATAATAAAGAAGAGCGCATCAGTCGCTTTTGGCATCTCCTTGCTATTGTTCTGCATATAGAAATTCTCTGTCTTAAGCAACAGGGACTTATTCCCCTCTTCGCTGAGGAACTTGATGAGAGCATTATTTTTTGGAAGACCTTTATAAGCTCTCAGGAGAAGCAAGCCACCCTCCTCATTTTTATTATCAGCAATAAGTTTCTTGGCATCAGCAAGAATCTGTGTTACAAGTTTTTTTTGAGCTCCAACAAGTTTATCAACCTTTGGCTTCAAATCATCGAATTGTTGAGTGTCGCTTTTAGCAGTTGGTCCGGAAATTATAAGCGGAGTACGGGCATCGTCAATCAGTACCGAGTCAACCTCGTCAACAATTGCATAGTGATGTTTGCGTTGTACAAGGTCTTCAGGATTAATTGCCATATTATCCCTGAGGTAGTCAAAGCCAAATTCGTTGTTAGTGCCAAAAGTTATATCTGCGTTATATGCTTTACGCCTTTCAGGTGAATTGGGTTGGTGTTTATCAATACAATCAACGGTAAGGCCATGGAATTCATAAATCGGCCCCATCCATTCAGAGTCGCGTTTCGAGAGATAATCATTTACAGTAACGATATGCACCCCTCTTCCGGCAAGAGCGTTCAGAAAAACAGGAAGTGTAGCTACTACGGTTTTTCCCTCACCTGTACCCATTTCAGCAATTTTCCCTTTATGAAGGGCAACGCCTCCAATAAGCTGGACATCATAATGAACCATATCCCAGGTAATCTCATTACCTCCGGCAATCCATTTATTACTCCAAAGCGCTTTGTTGCCATTAACGGTTATACTTTCCCTCATAGCTGCCAGATCCCTGTCATATTGTCGCGCTGTAACTTCGAGTACGCTATTCTCTTTGAATCTTTTTGCAGTCTCTTTTACAATAGCAAAGGCCTTAGGGACAAGCTTATCAAGCGCCACTTCAAGCTTTTCATTGATATCCTTTTCAATTTTATCAATACTGTTGTAAATCTCTTCTTTTTTGTAGATATCTTCCTCTTTTTCAGCTTTTTCCCTTAGCGTTATGATCTCATTTTCATCACCTTCAACACTTCCAAGGATCTCTTTTCTGATTTCTTCTGTCATGTCCCTTAAACCGTCATTCGATAATTCTTTTATTTTATCAAATTCCAGATGGATCTTTTCAACATAAGGATTAATTTCCTTTATATCCCTCTCATATTTATTCCCCAGAAAAAGACCCAATACATCATTTATAATGCTCATTTTTAGATGTTTTACAATTTTTTAAAATATCCGGTAAAATTAGCTATATTTTCCAATAAAGAATTCCAAATTTCAATTTATACAAAAACCCCGCCAAAATTGCGGGGTTAATATTTTTATTTTATAAGAGAATACTTAATTGTCTTTAATCCGTCGTTGCGATATAAAACAATAATGTAAATACCGGAAGGATAACCTGAAATATTAACCAAAGTCCCGGAACCTTCTGAAGCCATATCTCTGATAATACATATGCCTGCCGGGTTAAAGATACTGTAACGAAATGGTTTCATGTTTTCATTTGCAGCCCCGGCAGTACTTATATTAATCAGGCCGTTACCCGGATTAGGATAAACTTTAACCAGATCATAATTTACTTTTTCTACGGCATCAATAAGAGGGTTTATTTGCAGATCTTCTATTACCCATCCCCAGCCATAGGCATAAGGATCGGAATATAACCTGAACCGCAACAATAAAGTATCTCCTGCAGAAATATTGTCAGACGGGCGGATAAAAATTGTATGTTTCTGAAGCATCGATTCTGTCCCTGTAAATGTTGAATTCCCTTCAACAATAGAACTATTATAAGCTGACTCCCAGGATGAAGAATATCTGCTATCATATCCATCAGCCAGACTGAACCATGTTTTGCCGAAATTTTTTGAACCTTCAATAATAACATAATCAAAAAAATCAGCTGAGCCATATAAGGATCCCAAGTCTCCCGGTTCAACAAGGACAAGTTCCCTGAAATTAATCAACAGGCCTGACTCATTAAGCTTCAAAGGATGCCTCAGCATTGCCGTGTAATCAATACTTTTACCGTCAACTTCCGGACTTTCGTACGGATGTTTCGTATTGAGTCCAAACTTGTTAAATCCTGCCGGTTTCGAAATATCAAATCCAATATTAAAAAAATCAGCTGCTGCACCGGTAAAATCTGTTGAATAGCTTTCGAGAGTTGATGAGATATCTTCAATTTTAATAACAAAGTACCCTGTATCTGGTAAAACGGAGGTATTGACCACGATTGCCGAATCTGTTGCAATTATTCTGTATTGAATTGAATCACCACCTTTTAACATTAATGGCCTCGCATTAATACCGGCGCTGTAACTATCTGGTATGCCCGATTTTAAGTTAAGATATTTCGATGGGCCATTATTAACTTTGTATTCAACATAAACTGAATCTATTGCTATATTATCAGTTGCTGTTGCTATAAACCCAATAGAATCGACTGTTTCAAGATAAAAGACCGTTGGCGTATGTGAAATAACCGGTTTTATAGTATCAACGCCGATATAAGATTTATAACGTAACCTTTCAAATAATGAAGGGGACCTGTAAAGCCGCGAAAAACAATCTTCAACGAAGAAATAGTATTGTAGTTCTGAATTATAGGAAGGTATATTTATTGTAGTATTAAATACATCATCATAATTTGGTGAAGTCATGAAAAGAGTGTCACTGGAGAGAAAATTGTCAAATGAAAAGACAACTCCGACGCTATCACGTACATACAAAGTATCCGACCTGATTGTTACAGAAAGTTCAACTTCTGTCATAGGTTTTTCTGTATCACCCTTTGGTATATGAATTATTCTTGTATTAATCCAGCCAAGATCGCCAAGTATTGAAAAAGTATATTTTAGATTATGAATTGCTTCCTGATAATCAATTGACGGTGTCATAAGAGAATTTGCCTGGAGAGTACTATTTTCATCGAGGTGAGAGATGCTCGAGCCCGGATCCCAAACAGACGGAGCCCATAACCTGGCTCTTGAAGGTGAAAAATGATTCGCGTCGCAATAGTTCTTCAGCAGAGGCCCATTGAAATAGAGCTGATCTCCAATGAGCTGACTTCTAAGTGTAGTTGAAGGATTTATAAACTTCAGAGTATCGGTTAATCTGTTTCCAACAGTATTTTCTATAAAAGTATCGTAAATGAAAGGGACTGAACTGTACTCGCCAAATGTTCCGTCAGTATTAAAACTGTCAGAAAAACCAAGGCCATGGCATATCTCATGAAGAGCTACAGTAACCAGATCATATTTCCCGGCTGGAGGATACCCGTTGGTTCCCAGGTACCATGATTGTGAACTATTGATAAATAATTGAATGTCACCCTGAAGATCATCATTAAGGCTTTCACCGGCTATTTTTTCAGCAAGAGCGACAGGATAAATTGCCATCGGGTTCAACGCATCTATTCCCCAGCCTGCCGCGTACCCGGTTATTGATGTCTGACCAAGTACGTCGGGTTCCAAATTGCTATCCCAAATGGCTAAAATTGTAAGCTTTGTATCTGCGGGAAGCATATCTTCAAGAATTGATTTCGCATACTCCATTGCATATATTGCCTGACTGGAAAAACCTGTATAATAGATTTTTATTGACCCTCGGCTTTTTGATCCGTTTTTCTTAAAAAACTCATCCGGTGGTGGAATATATATCCTGTTAGTTTTATTCCCGGCATAACAGATTCCGGTTACAGTTGAATTCTTAATAAGGTCCTGTGACTGAAGTTTAAGAACAGAAGCAGCGATCAGAAAACCGGTTAAGAGTAAAAGAATTTTTTTCATAGATTAGCCTGAATGTTGGCTGCCGTGTTTATTTATTTAAGTAATATCAAGATTAAAAGTTTTTTTCATCTCTTTCAAAATCGGGTATTTGGTAAACAAGTAATCATGTTTCTGTTCATCAGTGTATAAAATTTCATTTGTTTCCGCGAGGTCAACAATAGTTTCAATATCAATCCCTGAAAGAATGAATTTATTCTCCAGAAAATTTATAAGTCTTTGTTTATAATTCTGCAAAAATATATCTTTTTGAGTAGCATTGCTCAGATGGATCTTAATTGTCTGATCGTTTTCCACTTCAGGCTTAAGCGATTTAAACATGCTGATTATTCTCGCTCCATCGTCTTTAAGCTGATCTGTAAATTCCTGCCAGGCAGCTTCGAATGCCACGGGGCCGAATTCATATTTTGGTTTTAAATGAAATTCAGCGGCAGAATGGTCATTTACTTCCATAGGTTTCTTAACAGGATTGTTATCTTCAGAAATGATTTCCTTTATCGAAAATGTCTTTGATGGTTTATCAACAACAGGATCATGTTTACCAACCGGTAATTCCTGTCTGACGATCTTTTTTTCAGAAGGTTGAGCTTCCTGTCGTAATATCTCTGATTCTTCTACCGGTTCATCCATTAGCCGGCACAACCGTATCAGTGAGAGTTCAACATGAAGCCGGGAATTCTTGCTGTTCTTATATGTAAGATCGCAATTGGCGCCAATCTCCAATGCTCTGAATATAAATACCACCGGACATTTTACTGTTTGTTGCAGATATCTTTGTTTTACTGCCGGGGTCGCTTCGAGAAGACGCAAAGTCGATTCATCTTTGCTCACGAGCAAATCGCGAAGGTGGCTGTTAAGACCGGAAATAAAATTATGACCGTCAAATCCTTTTTCAAGGACCTCATTGAATGTCAACAATACTGATGAGACATCCCCGGTCATCGCTCCATCAATAGTCTTAAAATAATACTCGTAATCGAGTACATTAAGGTTCTCAATAACATCCTTGTAATTTATGGTTTTACCACTCAGGCTCACAATCTGGTCGAAAATTGACAGAGCATCGCGCATTGCCCCATCAGCTTTCTGACCAATAATATGAAGGGCTTCTTCATCAAAATTAATTCCCTCATTTTTAGCCACATACATTAACCGGTTCACTATTTCTTCAATTCTTATCCTGTTGAAATCGAATATCTGGCATCGTGAAAGAATAGTTGGGATAATCTTATGTTTTTCAGTAGTGGCCAAAATAAAAATCGCGTGTGAAGGCGGCTCTTCAAGTGTCTTCAGAAAGGCGTTGAATGCAGATGAAGAGAGCATGTGAACTTCATCAATTATATAAATGCTGTATTTCCCGATCTGGGGTGGAATCCTTACCTGGTCATTAAGGCTTCTGATATCCTCAACCTTATTATTTGATGCTGCATCAAGTTCATGTATATTAAACGATCTTAATGTATTGAAAGAGAGGCAGGATTCGCACTTATCACACGCTTCCGAATTATTGCCGGGGTTAATGCAGTTAATCGTTTTTGCAAAAATCCTTGCACATGTTGTTTTCCCTACGCCGCGGGGTCCGCAGAAAAGATAAGCCTGTGCAAGATGTTTATTCTTAATGGCGCTTTTCAGCGTATTTGTAATAGAATCCTGGCCAATGACCATATCAAAGCTTGCAGGACGATATTTTCTAGCTGAAACAATGAAGTTTTCCATAAATTTTACGACTCTGGTTTCTTTTACAATTGTTAGCTTGCAAATATAGTTAAATTGCCTTCCTGATAAAATGCGAAATAAAATTATGTCAAAGTATGGTTAATATGGTCAGAATATTAAATCAAAATTTTTCATCAATTAATTTTTGAATAATATAAAATAGTTGTACTTTTGCGAGCCAAAATCATTAAACTAATAAACAATTAATTACTATGTTGAATCAGTACGAAACCGTTTTCATTGCAACTCCCGTTTTATCTGAGAACCAGATGAAGGAAGCGGTACAGAAATTCAAGAAGGTCATTACCGATAACAGCGGGGAGATCGTTCATGAAGAGAACTGGGGTCTGAAGAAGCTGGCCTACCCCATCCAGAAAAAGTCAACAGGCTTCTATTATCTGGTTGAGTTTAAAGGCACAGGTGATCTTATTGAAAAACTTGAGGTCCAATATCGCCGCGATGAGAGGATCATTAGATTTTTAACTTTCAGGATGGAAAAATTTGCCGTCGAATATGCAGAGAAGAAGAGAAAACAGAAAGAATCAGGAAAATCGAAGGAGGAATAAGACATGGCACAAAACGAATCAGAAATCAGATATTTGACTCCCCCAACGGTTGAGATCAAAAAAAAGAAATACTGCAGGTTTAAGAAAAACAGGATCCGTTATATTGACTATAAGGATCCGGAATTTCTTAAAAAGTTCCTGAATGACCAGGGTAAAATTCTACCGCGCAGAATTACAGGTACTTCACTTAAATATCAAAGGAAAGTGGCAAAAGCCGTTAAAAGAGCGCGACATATTGCTCTTCTTCCTTATGTAACTGACCTTTTAAAATAAGGAGGATTAAATATGGAGATTATATTAATACAGGACGTCAATAAGCTGGGGCAGAAGGACGATATAGTTAATGTTAAGGACGGATACGGGAGAAATTTCCTTATCCCGGGAGGTTATGCCATTGCTGCATCATCATCAGCCAAAAAAATGCATACTGAAAACCTGAGGCAGAGAGCTCATAAAGAGGAGAAAATTAAGATAGCAGCTCAGGAGATAGCAGGAAGACTGGCCGGTGTGAAGATTGTTGTTGGCGCTAAAACCAGTACATCAGGAAAGATTTTTGGTTCAGTTAACACAATTCAGATTGCCGAGTCGCTGAAGTAAAAAGGGTTTGATATTGACAGGAAAAACATTACTCTACCTGAAGATCAGATAAAGGAAGTTGGTAACTATAAAGCTGTTATCAAACTTCACAGGGAGGTAAGAGTTGAGGTTGAATTTGAGATCAAAGGAGAATAGTTAATAGCTGTCATGGAAATCTTTTCTTCTCTCATATTTCAGATCGCCAAGAACTGAAGCTTTAACTCTTATTGTAAAGTTCCACATTTTCATGGAGCCGTTAGGTACCCAGTTTAAGTTCATTTCCCAGCAGTGAAGGTCGCGGCTTATTCCTATGTTTGTCATTGTTATCTGCTTTCCTGTGAAGTCATACCCGCTCGTGTAGGTAATAGCCATTTTTTTTGTAATCGAAACATTCCCGTTAAATGATAGTGTCTGAGAGACAGTCGATTTCAAACCCGACTTGTAATAATTGAGGCTGTAGCTTACATTTAGTGACCAGGGAACATTAAAAACAGGATAACCGTATTCATCTCTGATTACCTCGGCTGAATTCTGCGGTGTGGATTGATTCGGTCCGGGGGTTCCGGCATTTCCCTTAATACCCTGATTTATAGGATTCTGGGGAGTGATCGATTTCTTCGTATCCTTTTTCCCTTTTAGTAATTCGCTAAGGCTAAAATCGAGGCTGGTGGTAAAATTGGTAAGCCTCAATAATTTCTTATTCATGGCATATAGAAAAGTCCCGACAGGAACGCCTTTGCTGTTGACACCATATAGTGAATAATTGCTGTTTGCCGAAATATTGATCTTTTCAAAAATAGTCGTTCTTATCTGCATGGATACCGGAGCCCATCTCATTGAGTCGGCAAATATATTATATGATGTATTTATACCAAAATTATCGATAATCTTAACCTTTTTTGCTTTTCCCGTTGTGTCATTCCGTGCGAAGACTTTGGCTTCAATAATATTAACAAGACTAAATGAAACATTACCACTTTTAGTTGATAATGAAGGTGTTCCAAAAATATTACCTTCATAAATTGAGTACGGTTGACTCATTTTCCCTGACGTATCTATTTGTACCTGCCTGTACATTATTGAACTGAGCCCTTCAAGCGCCGGAACGAAACTAAAGCTTACTGAAGGCTTTATCACATGACGGATTGCCTCGATTCTTGATTCAGGTTTAAAAGTAAACATGCCGAATATCTGTGGATTAAAGCTTGCACTGATTGATGGATTGAATGCATGCCCGTAAAAAACGCCCCTGGCGGTATCATTTACAACATTGAAATTTTTTGGATCCCATCTTTTAACGATCTTCTGAGTGTACATTACCCCGGAATAAGTTACAGACGGTGAGATCGAAAAATTTTTAAACGGACGAATCTGAAAACTTAATGGTATATCGTGCTTGAAACCATTTCTCATATTATTCCACACTTTTGGTGTAAACAGCAAGGTATCTGTTGTATTTATTTGATTATCAAGCGATGCAGTATATGAAAGCTGAAGCTCCTGGTACCACTTAGTAGGTCCTGAACTGTTTTTACTCTTTAAAGGATAAATCCTTCCGGCGCCAAAACTAACCTTTGGCAGGTTAAGACTTACAGTTTTATTTTTGACATTCTGACTATGGTTCATACTGGCCGACAAATTGAAAGGGGTTCCCACCCATGATTTGGAATAGCTTACACTTGATTGTCTCTGTGTTGTAACATGATCTGCAACATTATAACTGTTATTGCGATCGAAGCCACTGGAACTCATATTGACACTGGCCGAGAATCTGGAGCCGGGCGAAGCTTTTGTATCCTGAGCGTAGGTCCAGCCCAGCCTGTAGTTGGTAGATTGATTGTAATCCTGTAATCCCTTGTGTCCACTTACATTATTTGCATAGCTGAAAGAAAAATTTCCGCTGTATTTATAAAGCCTTTTGTAATTGGTTTGAGCAGTAAACATCCAGGTACCATTTGCGTACAGATCACCTTTAATGGACAGATCAAAATAATCATTTATTGCAAAATAATATCCTCCATCAGAAAGTGAATAACCTCTTGCATTTCCCTGACCAATCCTTGGAAAAAGCAATCCCGATTCAGCTTTTTTGGTCTGAATAGGAATGTAGCCAAATGGAATAACCAGGGGTAATGGAATCCCTTCGAGTACCAGGTTACCCGGGCCGGTAATAATTTTTTTACCGGGATATACTTTTGCCTTTGGCAGATTGATATAAAAATGAGGCGTATCAGCATCGCAGGTGGAATATGTACTCTTTGAGATGTTAGATGTTTTGTCTTCCAGAAGCTTGGTAAGAGCGCTATGCAAAAGTCCATCTTCCTGTTTTGTTATGATATTTTTTATGAGCGCCCTACGTGTTTTGAAATTATATGTAAGCTCATCAGCTTCAAATTCCTGAGTTCCTTCTTTAAAAACCGGTTTACCTGTAATTTTTCCGGCTGTATCCAATCTTCCTACAGCAAACAGCAGGTTTGATTTCATATTAAAAACTATGGAATCGGCTTTGATCTCTATTTCCCCATAATTTACTTTAGCTGCTCCGACAAGAACTACCTTCTTGCTTACTATATCTATTTTTCTATAACCAACTGCTGTATAAGTAACCTTCTGGTCAATGGCATTGGAAGAAGGTTGGCGAATGTCCATCAAAATTGTATCGCTTATAACAGGCTCCTGATGAATCAGTAATGTGTCCATAGCGTTTTTGCCTTCCTGAGAGAACAGCGAAAAAGATTGGACCATCACCAGAAACATTACAAGAAACCGCTTTTCTTTTAAAAAATACAACTTAAATACTATTTTTGTGTAGTTTTTGTGTGATACCGGGAAGCCTGCGCAAAACTAATAAAAAACATGAACTAAAAATGAGAACAGTAAATAATAACGGCAAACTTCATACCAATAATATATATCTGACGAAATTGATTTTTCTTTTTTTCTCCTTAATAATGACTTCTGCAACAGCCATGAGAAATGAAAAGGGTTGGATTATCGTTATTGACGCCGGCCATGGAGGGAAAGATCCGGGGGCAGTGACTTCCCTGAGCCGTGAATCAGATATTACACTTGCAATTGCTCTTAAGACAGGGGAATATCTTGAAAAGAATATCAAGAATGTAACTGTGATTTATACAAGAAAAAATGATACTTTTATCGAACTTAGGGAGCGTCCTGACATTGCCAATAAAAATAAAGCCGATCTGTTCATTTCAATTCATGCAAACTGGGCAAAATCAAAAAATATCCAGGGAACAGAGACCTTTATAATGGGATTGGCTAAGGACGAGCAGAATCTTGAGGTTGCCATGAAAGAGAATGAGGTGATCCTTCTTGAAAATGACCACTCCACAAAATATGAAGGATTTGATCCCAAATCGCCGGAATCATATATCATGTTTACTCTTATGCAAAACATTTTTCAGGAACAGAGTACAGATCTTGCATCAAAAATCCAATCCCAATTCAAAGAGAAGATAAACAGAACAGACAGAGGAGTCAAACAAGCCGGATTCTGGGTATTGTTCATGACAACAATGCCTAGTGTACTTACTGAGACCGGCTTTATCACTAATCCCGCTGAGGAGAAGTTTCTGAACTCAAAAACGGGACAGGATTATCTGGCTTCTGCTATCTTCAGGGCATGCAGAGACTATATTTTTGAAATCGAAAGTAAGAGTGTAATATTAACTGGTAAAAACCAGAATCCTGAGCGGAAAGAAAACGTTTCCCGACCAATAATTCCGACGGAAGGAGAGATAATATTCATGGTACAGATCGCCACTTCTTCGGAAAAAATTGAAATTAAGCCTGAAAATTTCAAAGGATTAACAGATGTTGTTGAAATAGACACCAAAAATGGCTTCAGATATGCTACCGGAAGCTTTACTGATTATTCCCCTGCTTTCAGGTACAGGAAAAAGATTGAAGTTGTATATCCCGATGCCTTCGTAATAGCAGTAAAAGACAACAAAATGCTACCTTTGCAGCAGGCTTTGGAGCAAAAGAAGAAAAAATAAAACATAAGAATAAATGAAAAAAATCTCAAACGAAGTTAAAGTTGGCGCAATTGCTCTGTTAACAATATTGATTTTTGTATGGCTGTACAATTTTCTTAAGGGGAAAGATTTTTTAACAAACTCGGCATACTATTATACTGTCTATGAGAAGGTAGGTGGGCTTGCTGAATCGAGCCCTGTTGAAATTAACGGTCATAAGGTCGGAGTTGTTCAATCAATTAATTTTACCGATGCCGAAAGTGGAAGGCTCCTGGTAGTATTCTCAGTAGATAAGGATTTCAAGCTTCCAAAGAATACAATCGCGGAAATAGTTCCGGTATCGCTTCTTGGAGGAATGAAGGTTCAGTTTGTTTATGGGAATGGCCCTGGAACTTATTCTGAAGGTGATACAATACCCGGGAAGCTGGCAGAATCACTTATGGATAAAGTTGAATCAGAACTGTTACCTGTAAAGGATAAGATTACAAATCTTGTTGTCACTCTCGATTCTGTTATTAGTTCGATAAATGAAATAATGAATGTTGATTTTAAAAAGGATATTGGAGGAACCCTTTCTAATCTGAACAGTACAACAGAGAGCCTTGATGAGATAATAGGGTCGAAAGAAAAAGAACTTAAGACAACTCTCGATAATTTGAATAAGTTTTCCCGGATGCTTGCTGATAATTCAGACAGGATGAGCAGTACATTCAGCAATCTTGAAGCAATTACCGATACCCTTGCAGCTGCTGACATCTATTCTTCCGTGTCGAACCTGAAAGCAAGTCTTGAAAAAGCGGCCATCATGATGGACAAAATGAATAATGGCAAAGGAACAGCAGGTCAGTTATTGACAAATGACACACTTTATGCAAATCTGACCAATAGTCTGGAGAGTTTAAATGTGCTATTTATGGATATGAAGGCGAATCCTAAAAGATATGTTCACTTTTCACTATTCGGTAAAAAAAGTACTCCTTCCAAATAACACAATTCTAATAATCAGATTATCTTGATCTTGAAAAAGAGTTCAGAATCTATGACAAAATAGTCCACATTTTGGTGAGATTATGTTGAATTTTGAGTAAGGATCATAAAGATTTGTAATCCAATTATAAACCGATATGCTTTATAATATATATTTGATATTCAATGTATTAAACAAAAACAAAATATATATTTTCATAAGTTACTGATGCTTAAAACCATATACTTTTATTGAGAAAGTCAAGTAAAAATAATTTTTTTTATTAGATTTTTTTTTACAAATATTGCTAACTGAATCAACTTGATTCTTACCTTAGTTTTTTGAAAAAAACCAACCCTTCATGAATAAGTCACATAATGATGTTTGGAATAACTGTCTGCAGATAATAATGGATATTATTCCATCCATCAGCTACAAGACCTGGTTTGAACCGATCATTCCCTTAAAGCTTGAAAACAATGTTCTTACCATTCAGGTGCCAAGTCCTTTTTTTTACGAGTATCTTGAAGAGCAGTATATAGATATTCTAAGGAAAACCCTTAGACGCGAGATTGGAACCGATGCAAAGCTCGAATATAACGTCGTTATGGAGAACTCTAAATATTCTGATGGCAAACCATATACAGTAAAATATCCTTCAAGAAATAAAACAGACCTTAATAACCGACCCGTTCAGGTTCCCTTTGATGCAACACAACCCTCAATAAAAAATCCATTCGTTATTCCCGGTATTAAAAAAGTTCATTTTGATCCAAAACTGAACCCTGATTACAATTTTAATAATTACGTTGAGGGGGAATGTAACCGGCTGGCCAGATCAGCAGGAATTGCTGTCGGGAATAACCCGGGAGGCACAGCTTTCAATCCTCTTATGATTTATGGTGATTCCGGTCTTGGAAAAACTCATCTTGGACAGGCAATCGGGATCCAGGTTAAAGAAAAGCATCCCGATAAGATCGTCTTGTATGTAAATGCCAATAAGTTTCAGACTCAATTTGTTGAGTCTGTAAGAAATAATAACAAAAACGATTTTCTCCATTTCTACCAGATGATTGACGTTCTTATACTGGATGATGTGCACGAGTTTGCCGGGAAGGAAAAAACCCAGGATACGTTTTTCCATATCTTCAACCATCTCCATCAATCAGGAAAACAGTTGATTCTTACATGCGACAGGCCGCCCGTGGAGCTTCAGGGTATGGAACAGAGACTTCTTTCAAGGTTCAAATGGGGCCTTCAGGCTGATCTGCAAAGACCCGATTATGAAACCAGGCTGGCTATCCTTAAAAAAAAGGCATATAATGACGGTATCGAATTACCAGAAGAAATATTCGAATTTCTGGCAGTAAATATTTCGAATAATATCAGGGAACTTGAAGCAGTGTTAATATCTCTGTATGCCCAGTCCACGCTGAACAGAAAAGAGATCACCCTCGAACTTGCAAGGCTCATGGTTGAAAAACTTATCCGCACAGTCAGACGTGAAATTACTATTGACTATATCCAGAAGATAGTTTGTGATTATTATAAAATTCCTTCTGATCTGATTCAGGGAAAAACCAGGAAGAGAGAGATTGTTCAGGCGAGGCAGGTATCAATGTATTTTTCGAAAAGCCTTACAAAAGCATCTCTGGCAAGTATAGGATCACATATCGGTGGCAAAGATCATGCAACAGTTCTTCACGCCTGCAAGACCGTTAACAATCTCATAGACACCGATAAACATTTCAAAAACCAGATAAACGAAATTGAGAAAAAACTAAAAGTGTAAAAATGGATCCTAATAATTTTACTGATAAGTTTTATAAAAAATATGGTAACAGGAACGATAAACCTGTTCTTTTTTTCTCACCGGGAAGGGTTAATCTTATTGGTGAGCACACCGATTATAATGGCGGGTTTGTTTTTCCCTGTGCATTAAATTACGGTACTTATCTCCTAATTCGTAAAATTGAGGGTAATATTCTAAAATTCAGCACAGTTAACTTCAGTGAGGATACAGAAACACGGATAAAAGATTTATTCGTTAATACAGCAAAAAAATGGATAAACTATCCACTTGGAGTAATAAATGAGTTTCTGAAGAGAGGGATAAAAATAGGTGGTCTTGAATTTCTATATTACGGGGATGTACCCAACGGGGCAGGTCTCTCCTCTTCAGCTTCCATTGAAATGGTAACAGCAGTTGCCATGAATGAATTTTTTAGCGTTGGTTTTGGCACTCTCGAACTAGTTAAGATGAGCCAGAAAGCTGAAAATGAATTTGTAGGGATGAACTGCGGAATAATGGATCAGTTTGCTGTCGGCTTTGGTAAAAAGGATAATGCAATTTTTCTGAATTGCGACACACTATCTTTTGAAAACGTTCCCCTGATACTCAATGATTGCTCTCTGATAATTACCAATACCAACAAAAGAAGAGGATTAACCGATTCAAAGTATAATGAACGATGCGGCGAATGTGAAAAAGCTGTTGAGCTGCTTCAGTCATATAAGCCTATCAGGAATTTAAGTGAACTCAATACCGGAGAAATAAATCTTCTTGAAAAATATATTAAAGATCCTGTTGTCAGAAAAAGGGCAAAGCATGTTATCAGTGAGAATGGAAGAGTTATAGAAGCAGTTAAAGTATTGAAAGATAATAATTTAATTCGTTTCGGAGAACTTATGAATCTTTCTCACGACTCACTTAAAGATGACTATGAAGTTACCGGTAATGAACTCGATACATTAGTTTACGAAGGAAGAAAACTTCCCGGTGTTATTGGTACTCGTATGACAGGAGCCGGCTTTGGCGGATGTACTGTAAGCATAGTTAAGAAAACTGACGTTTCAAAATTTGTGTCCGAACTGTCAGCTGTTTACCAGAAAAAGACCGGACTTGTACCGGAATTTTATCAACCTGAAATTGGAAATGGCGCTGGGAGAATAGGATGAGGTTGAGGTACTTTTATCTTTTTACTTTTATCTTTTTACTTTTGTCTTTTGTCTTTAATATTTTTACTGTCAATGTCTTTAACACATCTGAAACCGACCGTTGGGCTCCGGTCAAAGCCGGGTGAGACCATAAGAAGAATTTGTGTTTTATCGAGCGACTGAGGTCCCCCCTGAATATACCACCAGCTCGATTCAGGTTTATAATAACTTCCTCCCCGGATTACAGCAAAATAATTTGTTCCATTGAAATAAATATCATTGGTCATCTGCCAGATATTACCAACCATATCAATTGCCCCATAAGGACTTTGCCCTTTTGTGAATGCATCAACCGGAGTTTGCCTGCCAAAGGAATTGTTGCAGAAAGTCCCATGGAATTCATCACCCCAGGGCCATTTGCGTTTATCCGGGCCCTGAGCGGCAAGTTGCCATTCAGCCTGGGAAGGAAGTCGTTTTTCTGCCCATTTTGTATAAGCCATAATATCTTCATAGCTAACATAAACCACCGGATATTTATCCTGACCCTGCTTGAACATTCCTGATTGCCAGTGCCTTAAATATCGGGAAGTGTCTGTCGGCCTGTATCCTGAATTAATCAGGAATTCATAATATTGGGCATTAGTAACAGGATATGTATCAATCAGGAAACTGTCAATCCTGACGATGCTGCCGCTAACCTCAGGGTAAGGTATAAAATCATCGTTGGCGGTGACATTAAATGAAAAGAGAGCTCCCGGTACCAGAACCATATCCGAAGGAATATCCAATGATTTTTTTGTTATTGTAACCTTGCTGATGATCCATGGTTTTCCTCCTTTAAGAGTTAAAATATTCTCATCTTTTAATTTTTTATTTTCAATAAGTTGCAGAACAATTTTACCTTCATAAAATCCAAAAATATCTTTTACCCTGATTGTGGTGTCAGTAAAGATTCTGAATTCTTTATGCAGAGTTTTATAAGACGGGTTGCCTTTCCATATTAATAACCTTCCATTTCCTGTTCTGTTGATTTTTATTGAATCGCCAATCAATGTCGATTTGATTAAATCAGGCAATTCAGCTATGCAATCGACAGACCCTTCTCTTCGCGTCCCTGACCATGAAGATTGCCAGCCGGTGGCGTTTGCCGTGATAAAAGCTGCTCCTTTCTCAAGTATGGGTAACAGATTCTCGTGGTTCCATAACGAGATGAAGTGTTTTCCTTTTGCTATTTCAACTTTAAAAAGCTTTTGACTGACACCTTCAGGCCTCATATTAAGAACAGTATATAGAGTTTTATCCCCTGATCTCCAACGGTTCACGAAGACACTATCAACAGTTGTTTCAATCATGGGAGTCCAGTCATTATCAAGGAATGTGTCATTATTTTGTCTTAAAGTAAAGGTTGTGTTTGCAAGAAAATCAAGATCGTCTTTATAGTTTTCATCTCTTCCTCCGGGTTTGAACATGTTCAACTCGGTTCCATAGCCGTTAAAGAATGAAATCGCTATTTCGCGGTGAATAATATCCTCACCCACATCACAAACCCTGAAAATAGAAAAATCGGGTTTAATTAACTTATTAAGATTCAGTTCGGGGCTCAGATAGATGGCATTATGAACGCGTCCGGAAATAATTCCGGGCATATCTCCGGGTATTGCCATTCCCTCAGAGTACATAACTACTCCTTTTCTGACACTATCGGCTGCTGCCTGCAGTTCGAGACTTGAACTGCCCCTGGTATCAAGAACCACACCATCAGCTTCAGTTTCATCTATCAGTTGCGCCATACCTTTAAAATGATCTTCCTTTCTTGTACTGTTATCCCATGGATTATAAGCTATGAAGAACCGTGTACCAGACTGTCGCGACAGTCTGACAAAGTTCCGTAGTTGTTCAGTTCCTCCCGGAAGATCCCTGTACAAATCCCATTGGTTGCGCTGGTCGAGGCCGAGCCTTGGCCATGTTGGCCAAATTCCAAATACATCAATATTTCCGAAAAGCTCTATTCCATTTTTTAAAACCTGAGCATAAGTGTATTTACCTGTAAACCTGTCATAGAATTCCCTGTCCCATGCCATTTGAAGAATTATCAGGTAACTCTCCTTTATCCATGCAAGATCCTCTCTTTCAAAAAGAGTGTTGTCGAATTCTTCAATATCACACAAATACCTGTCTCTAAACATCATACGAAGTCCATTTTGCCACTCTCCCCTGAAAACATCAGCATATACCGAATAAATAACTTTTGCTTTTGGAGGTAGTATTGTTAGGTATCTTTGTTTTATTCCACCTTCAGTCTTAAGGCGCCGGGCAACAGCACATACAGAGAAATCCTTTCCGGCCATAAAAGAGGAATACCCCAGCTCCCATGCATTATCAGGAAGAATAACTCTGACCGGTCGAAAACCCGGACGGAAAAGCCATGCCCGGGCAAGATCCCGGGGACCTTTTCCTGTTATATATACTGAATTATTATCTTCACCAAACGGAACCACGTTACTTATTGAGACAGTATCTCCACCGGAATTTTCAAAAGTGATCTCTCTTTTCCAGCCAGAATCAGAGGAATCGGTTTTATTAAAAGTCACTCTGAGAAAATTTTCAAAGATCTGTGAATATTGGTCCCCCGTCTTTATTGCATCAACCTCTCCTGAATTGAAAAGCTTGTTATTTAACAGGAAACTATACAGAGGTTTACTCTTAGAAAAGATAATTGCACTACTATCTGACAGAACAACAGTATCGGTAATCAGACCCGGTTCATTTGCAATTCCTACATTATGCAGCGCCTGAGAATAACCCGGAAATGAAGATATTATCAGAACCACATTCAATAACCAGATCGATTTTCCAAGTTTGTTCATTTATGAAATTATTAGTTATGCAATATAAACCATACAAATCATTAAAAAAATGTTTTCTTAAGTTTGAAATAAAAATCTTCCAAAACAGATAAGTTAGTCTTTTTTTTTCTTTTAGATAAATATGTTGTATTTTTAAGGGTTATTCAAAAGAGGATGTGGTAATGACATTGTCTGTAAAAATATTAAAATATATTTTTATCTTTTTCCTGATTGCGATGGTTACTGCATGTGTTTCTGCAAAAAAAAATCAGTATTACGAAAAAAGAAGGAAAAGTTCCCAGGTAAATGCATCACAGCTTGGAAGAAACAAATACTATTTTTCTTCAGGTTATCAAAAAAAGCTGAATAAGATTTACAAGAAAAAATAGGAAGCTGAACTTTTCATTGGTTGCACAAAAAACTCAAACCGTCCCATGCAAGCATAATTTCGGAAGGCAACTCTTTTGATACTTCGGCATGACAGCCCATCTGATGGCTTATATGTGTAATGAATGCTTTTTTAGGCGAAATCTCTCTTATCAAATCGACAGCTTCTCTTAAACTGAAGTGCGAAATATGCTTTTCTTTTCTAAGGGCATTAATAATCAGGTATTTAACACCAAACAACTTCTCTTTACTCTCTTCCGGTATATAGTTTGCATCAGTTATATACGCGAAATTTCCTACTCTGAAACCATAAACAGGGAGACGGTAATGGAACACTCTGACAGGAATTATCTGAATCCCTTTAACTGAAAAGCTATGCTCCGGGATAGTATTAAGTCTCATTTTTGGAATTCCCGGATACTGAAATTCTGAAAACACGTAGGAATATTCTTTTTTAATCGCCTTCTGTACCCTTTCCTCTGAATAAATATCTATTGCATCCTGACTTTTATAATTGAAAGCCCTGACATCATCCATTCCTGAAATATGATCCTTATGCTCATGTGTAAGAATGATTGAATCGAGTTTTGTTACATGTTCGCGTAGCATCTGCTGACGGAAGTCGGGGCCGGCGTCAAAAAGTAAGGTAGTACTGTCTGTCTCGAGAAGAAGAGAGGTTCTAAGTCTCTTGTCATGCTGATCGGAAGAAAGACATGTATTACATTCACAAGCTATTACAGGTACGCCCTGAGATGTTCCGGTTCCGAGAAAAGTTATTTTCACACTAAAAATATTTCATGACAAACCTATATTAAAATTCAATAAAAGGCAACATGTAATGGTAGTTTTGTTAATGCAGTCAGGTACAGTTTATTTGCTATATTTGAGTAACCAAACTTAATAATGTGACCGGCAGGATTTATCTCGTACCTGTGACTTTGGGAGGAGATGATTTTTTTAAAATTATCCCCGAAAAAGTAATCAGTCTGACAAAGCAATTGCGGTTCTTTATCGTTGAAGACATCAGAAGCGCCAGAAGGTTTTTGAGACTCATTGATAAGGAGTTTCCGATTAATGATACTGTATTCTTTGAACTAAATGAACATACCCCGGAAACTGATATAGCACAATATCTTGAACCACTGTTTAAAGGATCAGATATTGGGATCATGAGTGAGGCAGGCTTGCCTGGCATAGCGGATCCCGGCGCACGGATAGTTGCGCTTGCACATGAGAAAAGAATCACAGTTACCCCGCTATCCGGACCATCTTCAATTATTCTTGCTCTGATCTCTTCCGGACTTAACGGGCAGAATTTTACATTTAACGGTTATCTTCCTGTCAAACCTGCTGAAAGAGCAGCCAGACTCAGGGAATTGGAAAAAAATGCCGGAAACGGCTATGCTCAAATCTTTATGGAGACACCCTATCGTAACCAGAAAATGTTTAATTCAATAATTACTACCTGCAATAATGATACAAAGCTTTGTATTGCAGTCAATATCACTCTTCCCACAGAAGCGATAAGGACAATGAAAATTTCTGAATGGAAAAGAGATTTACCGGATTTGAATGACAAACTTGTTGTATTTGTATTACAGTAAATTTATTTTGTTACTGCGGGTTGTACGCGAACAAGTTCTACATCAAATAACAGAGCAGTGTAACCAGGAATGGGATAAGAACCAGTTCCTCCATAAGCAAGGTCTGAAGGTATAAGTAATGTAGCTTTTCCACCTGACTTCATCAGCATTATTCCTTCATCGAAACCGGTAATAATACTTCCGACAATAAATGGATAAAGTTTCCCTGATCCTTCAGTTGTCTCAAAAATAGAACCATTGAGAAACATACCTGTATATTTGACAAAAGCTGAATCGCCAATAACCGGCATAGATCCAGTTCCGGCTAAAACTTCGAGATAATATAATCCGCTGGGTTGCAACTCAAAATTCAAGCCGGCATTACTGCTCAGGTAATCCTGTATTTCTTTAGTTTCTTGTTTTTCATATTGCCTGGCAGGATTGCAGGAGATAAGAGGAAAAAAAGAAACAACCGTAAAACTCACAATAATCGTTTTAATAGTAATTATTTTCATGAATTTAGTTTTAGATATTATATAAAAATAAAGATATCAACGCAAAATCAACAGGTGTTATTATTGGGCGTGCAAGATATTAACTTTATAGACAATTATGGCTCTTGAAGGAATCATTTTTCTATCGCCTATCAAACCATATCCTAAATATGGGGGTATAATTAAGATCGCTTCTGCTCCTGGTTTCAGCATACGGAGGCCTTCATTCAGGCCAGGTTCCAATTCACTTCTGCCCAATATAACTTCCTTTGGTCCAAGTTTTTCTGATGAATAGCATTTGGTCCCGTCAAGAAGTGAACACTCAAAATTCATAATTATTTTATCGTTATCAATAAAAGTATCTCCTGTTCCCTCTTTTATTATCTGATACCACAGACCGGTAGGAGATTCCATCATTTTAAGGTTCTTTCGTTCAATGTAGTTCTGGACTCTTTCTCTGTCTTTCTGTAATAAAAACCTGTTCATATCGGCCATCTCATTCTTTCCGGGTCTGAAAGCTTTCGATGTTTTTTCGGGATTATTTTTGCAGTCAACAAGAGCAAATAAGAAAAAAATAAATGCTATGTATCTTATTATCATCTATTTAAGATTTTTCTTCAAATCTCCAGACATTCTCTTCAAGAGCTTTAAGAAAGTAATCAATCGCGCTGTCGAGAGTATCGTAATATTCTCCACCGGAAGCGTTCAAATGCCCTCCCCCGGAAAAATATTGTGCAGCAAATTCATTTGAAGGGAAATGCCCTTTTGAACGGAAAGATAGTTTTATAAAACCATCCTTTTCAATAAACAGAGCCGTAAAATAAATACCTTTAATTGACAGAGGCAGATTAACAAATCCTTCTGTATCTCCTTTAACATAGCCATAATCCTTTAAATCATCCTTCGTGAGAAAGATATAAGCAGTTTTATATTCAGGTAGTACAACCATTCTTTTATTCAGAGCATATCCCTGCAACCTCATCCTGTCCGCAGAAAAATTATTGTAAATCATGTTGAGAATTTTGCTTTTGTCAACCCCCTGATCGATAATATCTGCAACAATTCTGAAAGTTCCGGAAGAATAAGCGCCATGCTCGAAGTTTCCGGTGTCTGTAATTATGCCAACATATATAGCTTCGGCATAAGACTTATTAATAAACCGGACCCCGTTCATTTCGGAAACAAGCTCATGCACAAGCTCAGATGTTGAACATTTGGATGGTTCGGAAATAATCAAATCAGCAAAATTTCCGGAACCAAGATGGTGGTCAATTATTACTTTCCCGGCACGCGATGCAGCAACGAGATTCTCTGCTTCTCCCAGCCTGTTTGCCTGATTAAAATCGAGCATGACGATAAGATCTGCCTTTTCAATCAGTTTTCTGCATTTCTTCCTCTCTTTAATAAAGATATTTATCAGTTCCGCTCCTTCCATCCATTTCAGAAATTCCTGAAGATAGTTCGGAGCCATCAGACTGACATTTCTCCCTTTGGCCTTAAGATAATGATATAAAGCTAATTGCGATCCAATGGCATCACCATCAGGATTGATATGACAAATAAGTAATATATTTTCAGATGATAAGAAAAGTTTCGATAATTTTTTTGTATATTCGGATAAATCTATCACTTTTGCTAATGTTTTTTAAGAGGCTAAAGATAAAAAATATTCCCGAAGACCAATTCTATTGTAAAATATCAAAAACAACTTTATATGTATAGTGATTTTACCTTTTCGATTATTAAGCCAAATGCTGTCAGGACAGGAAAAACGGGACCAATTCTTGCCATGATCAACGAAGGTGGATTTGAAATAGCTGCCATGCGGATGGTTAAAATGACCCTTCCACAGGCTGAATCATTTTATGCCGTCCATAAAGGCAAACCATTTTTTGACGGACTTATAGAGTTTATGACATCCGGCCCTGTTGTTGCGATGATATTAAGGCACGAAAATGCTGTTGATGCATTCAGAAAACTTATTGGAGCAACAGATCCTGCCAAAGCAGAACCAGGGACAATCAGAAAGACTTTTGCAGTATCGGTGCAGATGAATGCAGTTCATGGATCAGATAGTTTTGAAAATGCTATTGTTGAGGCAAATTTTTTCTTTTCGGGTATAGAGAGGTTCTATTAAACGTTTTTTTACCCCCAAACCCCCTGGTTCTCTCATTTTTACCCCCAACCCCCCCTGATTCTTTCTGAATCTCAAGAGTTAATTTTATTTGCAATAAAACTTTCTTTCCGGTTTTGTGTTATTAGTTTTATAGAATTTTAAGAAAATATATGGGCTCAATTTTCAATAAAGACTTTTTCGACAAAAAAACATTGGAAAAGTACTCATCTGCATTTACACTATCGGATATGGAAATTTTCATATTTCCCGATTTATTCTATCCTCTTATTCTTGCCGACATAATGTCGCCTCTATTGTGGAGATGGAGGGATGACCCCTGGTTTAAGGATATAGATAAGAAGAGTTTCACTAACAAAGCCAACCGGATTAAGCAGTATATTATTCAGAACTTCGTTTTTAATCTTGACCTCTCAACATGGGGTCTGACTTCAAAAAGCGCTGAGATCGGACGGTTCAGTGATTTTTTTGATATGGAACTTCTCAGGCAGTCAAATGCATTGTTTGGATACGAGGGAGACAAATACTATTTCGATATTGACATAAGGAAACATTTTGGTCTCGATAAGTTTGATTCTGATATCATTCCTTATTGGAAAACTGAAACAATTGAGGCAATGACAGCCTTCAGATATAAAGATAATTTCACATCCGGAGCAGGTGAATGTGTATCATTATCAGCTCTTTATGCTGCTGCCATGTTCGTAGTCGGGAGAGTGCCTCTTGAGAAAATATTCCTGATAGCCACTCCTCTACATTCGCAGAATTTTATTCTTGAAAAAGATGGATTAATAACCAACAACCGGAGAATTGTTACAAAAAATATGTGGTATAATGGAACTTCACTATCTGAAAAGGCCAGGAGGGCGATGGAAAACGAAAAGGTAACAATTGTTTCACATATCTCGGGGTACATACATACCTTGTACAATGATTCTACAATTGACAAGGATGCATATTCCCTTTTTTCAGATAAGCTTAAAGAGTTTCTGACAACTGATCTTACCAATCTCATTTTCATCAACTTTCTTCGTTTTAAGTCGAGATATAAGGCTCTATTCCAATATCTTTGTGAGTGTTCCGGTAAACAGAGGTACATTTCGCTCGAAAAGATGTTTGAATATGAACACACAAGCAAATTCAATGTATCGGCTGAGTCACGGGCTTCATTAATAAAAGAAATTGAAGGAGATGAATTTCACCTTAGTCCCATACAGGGGAAAATCATATTGAATGATATCGAAAATATTCTTGACAAAAATATTGGTAATAATCTGAAAGAGGTGGAAATAGAATTTCTGAATTATGCCGGTTTTATTGATGAAGATATTATTCATGAGATGTTTAAGGAACTGAATGATTTTATTTTCATTAATCCAAAAATCCCTGATCAGAATAAGAGCTTCGTAAGTACTGCCAGGATTCAGATTAGTAATGAAGATAGTCGCGAAACAATTATGGATTCGGTAATTAGACAAGCAAGTAAGTCAGAATTAGCTCTTTTGTCACTTTATGTATTCAGGCAGATGGATAAGATTGACTGGCTTCCATTCATCAAAGCTGCAATAGAGCGGAACCCGGTCTGTTTCACTGATCTGAACGGAAAGAGTACTTCAGATGTTTATAATATCCTTAATAGCATTTCTGATAAATCAATTTATGATGGCAAGAGGCTGGCATTACCCGATGAGGTTTGGAACTTCCGGCGGGGCGATGGAATCGAAAAAGCTTTTTTACTAGCTGACTTTCTTCTTCACAAGGATAAATCTTCAGCAGTTTCAATTGAAATTGATAACAAAAAAGTTCTTTTAACTTCCAACGGGAATAGTTTTCATTTCACCTCACATAAAAACTTCAGAAAGTCAATTCAGATTGATGGAACAAATTACAGGATTGCCTGAAATATTAATAAAAGCTACACACTAGTGTCACGTCACATTTAATATAACGTAATTAATATATTTTGTATCTTAGCCC
>JBAXXU010000015.1:0-53883 GCA_037127735.1 Bacteroidota bacterium | reverse complement strand
ATATACAGGAATACCCAGGCAACGGTTGTTATACCAATTCCATCAATAAGCGGTGCCCACGCCTCGGGAAGAATAGCGGTAAAACCACCAAAGAAAAATTTGGTTGCTGAACGGAGATTAACTATTCTTTCTGTAAGGTAGATTGTAATCGGGTTCATTCCAATTACAACAAAAAAGAAGGTCCATTTTTTAAACTGCCATACATCTATTATCAGGTAGAAGATCGAGAAAAGCAGAAGGCTCAGACCACCGACAAAGCAGACAAATGAGCTTGTCCACAGGTTTTTGTTTATAGGGAAAGCAAGGTTCCATATCTGTCCGATAACCATCAGCGCTATTGCAGCGAGCATGAGGTAAAGCGCTTTTTTCAAAGGCTTGTCATTAAGGTATTTAGACAACATGAACTCTCCGGTGAACATTCCAAGCAATGCAGTCCCGATAGCAGGTATGGTACTGAATAAGCCTTCCGGATCGTGGTTGCCAAGGTATAGTCTGCCCGGCATAATGAGACGATCAATATAACCGGCAAGATTTCCTTCCCGCGAAAATATATCGGTTGAACCAAGGTCATGTGCGGGGAAGAGCAGCAGCAATAGCCAGTAGCCGATCAGAAGTGCACATAACCAAGCTATCCGGAAGCTGAGTTTCGTGTTCATGAAAATTAAAGCACCAAACATCCAGGCCAAACCTATTCGTCCAAGAACACTTCCATACCGTAAACCGTCAAAATTGAATTTGATACCATTATTATAGATTATGCCCAGAAGAACAAGTATCAGTCCACGGCTTATAACATGTTTGTATATCGACATCCGGCTATCATTATTTGCAGTGCGTTTTGCTAACGAAAAAGGGAAGGATATTCCGGCAATAAACAGGAACAGCGGGAATATCATATCATAAAAATGGAATCCGTGCCATGGAACATGTTGCAGTTGAACCGCCCATAATTTAAAAATCGGCCAGCCTGTGAGCGTGGCAAGGCCAACAAATATTCCTTCTCCACCCATGATCCAGAACATGTCAAATCCGCGTAAGGCATCGAGAGATTGCAACCGTTTTACTGCCGGTTTGTTTTCGTTTTCCATTGATTGATTTTTTATATGACAATTACTTGTTTATCAGATTGTTGTTTATTTGAATCTTTTGAAAGGTAGAGGATAACAAAAAGTTCAAAGATATTATAATTGTAAACATCACACATAAGCAGGGATATATTTTATTTATAGGCCGGAAGAAGCTTTTCAATTTCTGGCCATGAATTAACCCGTCTGTGTTTTGAGTCAGTAATATTTATGTTATGAGGCTCTTGTTTCCGCAAAATACACTCTGTTGCCATTGAAACAACTACGATATCAAAGGTCTCATCAAGTTTCTTAAGGACCCTCAGACTATACTTTATATATGACGAAGTCAGAGACTTAGCCAACCATTAAGATTGCGTGCCTTTGAACCGTCACACTATTATTCAGATAATTTGTATATTAACAAAAGTTAAAGAATCCGAAACATGAAAAAAGGAGGATATTTGTATCTGATATGTTTATGATTTAATTTATTTTTACCTGAATAAAGCCCCGCTGAGAATTTTTAGGCTGGGAAAGGTTTAGAACAATTCTTAATAATATGAAATTTAATAATTTAACTATGAAAAAATCAGAATTCTTTTACAAAACAATTACAACATTATTGTTATTAACTTCTGTTGTATTCAAGGGTTTTGGGGCAGAGCCTGCCAAACAGGAGTATTTTGAGATAAAAATTTACCGGGTTTCTCAGAAAACACAGGAAGACCGTGTTGATGCGTATCTGAAAGATGCTTTTTTGCCTGCTTTACACCGGGCAGGGATTAGTAAAGCAGGAGTTTTCAAACCAATTGAGACCGATACAGCTTTTGGCAAGTTGATCTATGTTTTTATCCCATTCAGGACTATTGATCAGTTTGTACAATTGGCTGAGCTGATCGGAAAAGATAAGGTATATGCTGAGGCAGGAAAATCTTTCCTTGATGCACCTTATAATGATCCTCCTTTTAAAAGGTACGAAAGTATCCTTTTGAAAGCTTTTATGAACATGCCACAATTTATTGCACCTAAGTATTCAACTCCTGCAGGTGAAAGAATTTACGAATTGCGCAGTTATGAGAGTGCAACAGACGCTAAAGCAGAAAATAAGAGAGAGATGTTCAATCAGGGTGGTGAGATAGCTTTATTTGAAACCCTTAAATTCAATGCAGCTTTTTACGGTGAGGTCTTAGTTGGAAGTCAAAAGCCTAATCTTATGTACATGACAACTTTCGAAAATATGGCATCGCACGATGCACATTGGAAAGCTTTTTCGGAACATCCTGAATGGACAAGACTCAAGACAATGCCGGAATATATGAATAATGTATCGAAGAATAATACCTTTCTTCTTCATCCGACTTCCTATTCAGATTTCTAGCAAAAATAAGCCTCCGTGTAACTCTGTGTAAGTTCTTAAAGAAGTATTACACAGAGGGTCACAGAGAAAACACAGAGGGTCACAGAGCATTATATCATACAGGTATTTCTATCTTTGAAATAGCATCTTCTATCTCTGCTGTTGAAAGTTCGTGATCGGGGAGATTATTCTCAAAATATTTCTCATAAGCAGAAATATCGAAATGGCCATGACCACTAAGGTTAAAAAGTATCGTTTTTGGTACTCCCCCCAGGTCGGCCTTTCTTGCCTCATCAAGTGCCCCGGCAATAGCATAAGTTGATTCAGGAGCAGGAAGAATTCCTTCATTCCTTGCGAAGAGCACCCCGGCTTCAAAACACTCTCTTTGCAGTTTTGCCTTTGCCTCAACCAGCTCGTCTTTGAGAAGCTGGCTTACAATCACCCCTGCACCATGGTAACGTAAACCTCCTGCATGGATTTTCTCTGGTATGTAATTATGGCCGAGAGTGTACATGGGAAGGAGAGGGGTCATCCCTGCCGAATCGCCAAAATCGTACATGAATTTTCCTTTGGTAAGTTTTGGGCAGGAGGCAGGTTCAACAGCCACTAACCTGATATTCTTTTTATTAATCAGTTTTTCACGAAGGAATGGAAATGCAATTCCCGAGAAATTTGATCCTCCGCCGAAACAGCCGATCACAACATCGGGGTAATCGCCTGTCTTGTCCATTTGAATCAGGGCCTCCTGACCAATTATGGTCTGGTGAAGGCTTACATGGTTAAGAACGCTGCCAAGGGCATATTTGGTATAGGGGTCTTGCGATGCTATCTCCATGGCTTCAGAAATTGCTATGCCAAGACTTCCGGGTGAGTCGGGATGCGCTTCAAGTACTTTCCTTCCAAAAACTGTCATCGTGCTTGGTGAAGCGAGCACCTTGGCATTATATGTGTTCATTAAAAGTTTACGACCTGGTTTGTTGTCATAACTTACCCTTACCATGAAGACCAGTAACTCAAGTCCGAAATAGTTACAGGCGAAACTCATTGCAGAACCCCATTGTCCTGCTCCTGTCTCTGTGGTGATTCTCCTTACTCCCTCCTGTTTGTTGTAATATGCCTGGGGAATCGCTGTGTTGGCTTTATGAGAACCAGAATAATTGCCACCTTCATACTTGTAATAGATTTTACTTTTCGTGCCCAGAGCTTTTTCAAGGTTTAGAGCTCTGAAAAGAGGAGAGGGGCGATAAGTCCTGTAAAGGTCAAGAACTTCATCCGGTATATCAATATACCTCTCAGTGGAAACTTCCTGCTTAATAAGTTCCATCGGGAATACTGCTGCAAGATCCTCAGGGCCAATTGGTTGTTTTGTTACGGGATGTAAAGGTGGCATAGGTTTATTTGGCATATCTGCCAATAAATTATACCATTGTCTTGGCATTTCATTTTCGCTTAAGATAATTTTTCTGATCTTTTCCATCGTTTTATTTATTAAAGGGTTATTTGAATATATTAAATAAAAAAAGCACGCCGTGAACAGCGTGCTTATATAAATAAATATCTTGTAATGTTATATAATGGCTTGTCTCACAGCATCTGTAGTTGAGCTGCACCAAGTCCAGAAATATGACATCTTTGTTTTCATCGCGTCAAAAATAGCTAAAATTTTTAAATATCAATATAAATACATATTTTTTTGTACTTAGTCAGTGTATCATTCATGAACCACAGCGCCAAGACTTCTGAGATCATCAAAAAATCCGGGATAAGATTTTGCGACACATTGAGAATCCCTGATATATACTCTTCCTGCAGCGCCGAGTGAAGCAACTGCAACAGCCATGGCTATACGATGGTCATCATGCGATTCAACGTGGGCGCCCTGAGGCTGACCTCCGGTAACTGACATCAGATCATCTTTAATTTCTATACTGATATTCATCTTTCCAAACTCGTCTTTAAGGGCTTTTGCCCTGTCGCTCTCCTTGTATATTAACCGCGACACGCCTTTGATAGTTGATATCCCATCACAATAGGATGCCAGTGCAACCAATGGGGGAAAGAGGTCAGGCGATTCAGTAGCATCAAAATCGAATGCTTTTAATCCTGATCGTGAGATTTCAACCTGGTTATTACTTATTTTCATTTGTGCGCCTGCTTTTTTAAGGGCCTGAATGACTGCCATATCGCTTTGCATACTATCTGTCTGCAATCCTTGAATATTTAGCTGACCGTTAACAGCGCCTGCAACCAGAAGAAATGCTCCCCCGCTCCAGTCACCCTCAACTGTATAGTTTTGAGGGATATATTTTTGATTGCCGGGTATCTGAAACAGTTTATATCCATTATTATGAATTGTTACTCCGAATGTCCTGAGTAACTGGATAGTCATGTCAATATATGGTTTGCTCTTAAGATTATTTACTTTTATTTCGGAGTCGTTTGCTGCAAGAGGCAATGCCATTAGCAGTCCTGTTAATAACTGACTGCTTATAGAACCGTCAATTTCAATCTTTCCGCCAATGATTGGTCCCTGAATGGTCAGAGGAAGAAACCCGCCTGTACCGGTGCATTTCACACCAAGTTGATTTAAGGCCTCTTCAATCATTAACATGGGTCTCTTCTTAAGGGAATTGGCGCCAATCATAGTAATTTCTGCAGGGTATAATGCAGCAATAGGAGAGAACATCCGTATCGCCAGGCCCGATTCGCCACAATTCAGTTTTGGTTCTTTCAATACGCCGGACCCATTAATTTTCAATTCATTAGGATGGGGTTCTACCCTGGCGCCCAGACCAACTGCTATACTCATTGCAGCCAGAGAATCGTCGCAATAGGATGGATTATATATGATACTTTGTCCGTTGGCCAGTAATGCAGCAGCAATTGCCCGTTGTGTCATGCTCTTTGATGAAGGAGCTTTAAGCTGACCTTTTATTCTTGACGGTTCTATATATCTTTCCATAAGTTCATCTTTTTTTTTCTTTTACCCCTTTCCTGTTTCCCCTTTATTTTTCATTGGAAGGGCTCTTCACTCCGTTGTTCATAACCTTCATCTGATGGTTAATAGACTCCTGGTGAATTGCTCTAAAAATTGTATCGATCAGTTCAGTACTAAGTCCTTTGGCCTGACCTCTGACCATTACTTTATTAACAATTTCATCCCATCGGGCGCTCTGCAAGATAGTGATATTATTTTCTTTTTTATATCGTCCGATTGTTTCTGCAACTTTCATGCGTTGCTCCATCAGGTCGAGAAGATGATCATCATACACGTCTATTTGTTGCCTTAACTCTCCGAGAACATCAAGTAGTTTTGGGTCAGAGGTGCTTGCATTTCTCATGATAAGTCTGCTCAAGAGCTCTTTCAGATCGTTTGGTGTCAGCTGTTGAGCAGCATCACTTAGCGCTTTTGCCGGATTGATATGCGATTCGAGCATTAAACCGTCGAAGTTAAGATCCATTGCCTTCTGGGATATCTCATGAAGAAACTGCCTTGAGCCGGCAATGTGACTTGGGTCACATATTATTGGTAACTCGGGTATTCGTCGGCGCAGTTCAATTGGTATTTGCCAGTTTGGTTGATTCCTGTACAATGTTTTTTCATACGAGGAGAATCCGCGATGTATTGCTCCTATCCTTGTAATTCCTGCTCTGGCAATTCGTTCGATAGCGCCCATCCATAAGTCAATGTCGGGATTAACAGGATTTTTCACAAGTACCATCACATCAACTCCGTTCAGGGCATCGGATATCTCTTGTACTGTGAAAGGATTAACAGATGTCCGGGCCCCTATCCACAACATATCAATACCATATTTCAAAGCTTCGTAAACATGCTTCTCATTAGCCACTTCGGTACCAACCAGCAGTCCTGTTTTCTGCTTCACCCTTCTGAGCCATTTCAACCCTTCGCTACCCACTCCCTCAAATGAATTGGGACGAGTCCTGGGTTTCCAGATGCCTGCACGAAACACGCTAACCTCCTTTATCTGAGCTAACTGTAAAGCAGTTTCCATAACTTGTTCTTCTGTTTCGGCGCTACATGGACCGGATATGAGAAAAGGCCTGCCTTTATAACCTCTCCAGTCTTTGATAAGTGAATTCTCAAGTTTTAGTACCATTGTCAGGTTATTAAATTGTTTCTATTCAGTTCATATTTTTGAGTGACTAAAGTGACTAGAGTGACTAGAGTGACTAAAGTACTCTGAGTTATTATTATATTGCATCTTTACCAACTTTAGCTCACTCCCAACTTTAGCTCACTCCCAACTTTAGTTCACTCCCAACTTTAGTTCACTCCCAACTTTAGTTCACTCCAAACTTTAGCTCACTCCCAACTTTAGTTCACTCCAAACTTTAGTTCACTTTAGTCACTTTTAATTCAATATTTTCCTTATCTTATTAGCCTCTTCCATCAGGGCTTTCAAACCATTTATGTCTTTATCGGAGATCATCTTTCTGAAGGAATTCATTTTTTCAATATAAGTATCCATCACTTCAAGAATATACTCGGCATTTTCCAAAAAAATTGGAGCCCATGTTTCCCCGTTACTTTTGGCAAGGCGGACAGTACTTTCAAAACCGCCACCTGCCAGCGTGAGGATATTTTGTTCTTCCTGTTCTTTCTCGAGTACGCTTAATGCTAGTGAGAATGATGTAATATGCGAAATATGAGAGATATAGGCAACATGCACATCATGATCGCTAGAGTTCATATACACTTTATGCATATTAAGTATATCGAGCATTTTTTCAACTGTTTCCAGAGCATCTGAATCGCTGAGTTCCCTGTCGCATATTATTGCATTTTTATAGTCGAACAGTTTCCCTATTGCAGCAAGGGGGCCAGAATATTCAGTACCGGCCATAGGATGAACTGCTACATAACGGCCGCGACCCGGATGATTTTTTGAAGCTGTTGCAATACTTGCTTTGGTTGAGCCCATGTCTGTCACAACTTTTGAAGTGCCGGCTATACTGTCGAGTATGCCGGGTAACATTTCACAATTTGTATTAACAGGTGTGGCAAGAATTATCAGATCACTTTTGTCAATGGCATTTTCCAGATTATCATTTTCATCAACCAATCCACAAAGCAGGGCGATATTCTGATGATGAATGTTGGTATCAACCCCGATTATTTTGTCTGCAAATCCCCGTCTGCGAAGATCAACCATCAGTGAGCCGCCTATTAGTCCGATTCCTATAACTGCTATTGTCATTTATTTATTTTTTTAATAATCTCCCTTTAGCTTCGAGTAATCTTATTTCATTGGCACATAATGATATACGTATATGCCGTTCTCCATTTTTGCCAAAAATGAATCCCGGAGTGATGAACACGTGAGTCTTATTAAGAATATCTTCAACATACTTTTCGCAATTGCTTATTTCTTCAGGGATACGGCCCCAGACAAACAGACCAACCTGCGATTTTTCATACCAGCAATTAAGGATCTCCATAATTTCTTCAACTATTTTGCGACGCCTGACATAGACAGTATTGACAGTGTCGTACCATGATTCCGGATTGTTAAGCGCTTCAACTGCAGCCATCTGCATTGGAAGGAACATTCCGGAATCCATATTGCTTTTTACTTTAAGCACATTCTTAATATATTCACAATGACCGGCAACCATACCAATGCGCCATCCTGCCATATTCTGCGATTTGCTTAATGAGTTTAATTCGAGGGCTGTTTCCTTCGCCCCGTCAATAGCGAGGAGACTGTGATATTCTTTATTCAAGATGAAACTGTAAGGATTGTCATTACAGAGGAGTATTCCATGTTTCTGTGAAAATGCAACCAGTTTATCGAAAAGTTCTATAGATCCTTTTGTTCCGGTTGGCATATTCGGGTAATTAACCCACATCAGTTTTACCTTACTTAAATCGCTGTTCTCAAGGGCTTCCATATCTGGAACCCAACCTCTTTTTTCATCCAGGTCATATTTTCTGACTATGCCGCCCACCAGACTTGTCACCGATGAATACGTAGGATATCCGGGATCGGGTACAAGCACTTCGTCACCCGGATTAACAAAAGCCATGCTAATATGCATTATTCCTTCCTTACTTCCCATTAATGGCAGGATCTCATTATCGGGGTTCATCTCAACATGAAAATATTTTTTATACCAGTCAGCAAAAGCCTTTCTCAAAGCCGGGATTCCTGTATAGCTCTGGTATCCGTGAACAGTTGGTTTTCTGGCTTCTGTGATAAGAGCTGTAATAGTGTTTTCCGATGGGGGCTGATCGGGGCTGCCAATACCAAGGTTAATGACATCAGCTCCTTCGTGGCGCATCCTGTCGATCTGTGCAAGCTTTTGCGAAAAATAGTATTCCTGTACACTATTTGTACGGTCAGCAGGTTTAACTTTCATATAGCATGTCTCCTTTAAAATAAACTCCAAGAATCTCAAGGTTACCGGTGTAGTTTCTCAGAACCCTTTTAATCACATCAGAGTTAGTATTTTTTGTCAATTCAAGATCGAGATAAAACAGGTATTCCCATTTTCCATTTAGATGCGGTACAGACTGAATCTTCGAGAGGTTGATCTCAAGTTCAGCAAGTTTAACAAGCACTTTTGCGAGAGAACCTGGTTTATGACCTGTTGAAAAACAGATTGAAACCTTATTTCCTTTTCTGTTGCCATGGTCTTCAGTACCAACGATGCAGAACCTGGTGTAGTTCTGCTTGTATGTTTCTATGCCTGCAGCCAGAATATCGAGGCCATATAGTTCTGCTGCGACTGAGGGGGCGATTGCCGCAACTCCCATAGCACCTGTCTGACTAATCTGCCTTGCACTTCCGGCTGTATCGTCACTCTCAATATGAATAATTTCAGGATACCGGTTCAGGAATGTCATGCATTGTGCAAGTGCGATAGGATGTGAGCGTATCTCCCGGATATCTGCAATTGTCTGGCCCGGTAATGCCATCAAATTCTGAACAACCCTCAGATTATGTTCTCCAAGTATTTTCATGCCTGATTCTCTTATAAGGGTATAATTGTAAAGAATGCTTCCTGACCTTGCATTCTCTATTGCCATTATGGCAAAGTCGGCTTCTCCGGTTTTCAGGGTATTAATGGTCATATCAAATGTGGCACATGGAACAATTTCAATGATGTCATAATTGAAGTATTGTCTGGCAGCTACTTCGTGAAAAGATCCTGACTCTCCCTGAATTGCTATCTTCATCTTTAAGTTTTATTAAATGAGTAAGGGCCCCTTTGTGGGACCCTTGTTTTCATATAAATTTAATTATCTGTGTACAAAAATCCCTTTTCAGTTTTTAAAATAAAAAAAGAAGTAAAAATAGGAGATAAAATATTTGTACACAATATTCATTTGTTCGCATTATTGTATTACAAAAGTAATCTTTTTTTTAAAAAAGCAAGAGAAAAGAAATAAAAACTGCAAAAATTCTTAAAAAATTAAATTTGCCTCACCCCATCCCGTCCCGATAGCTATCGGTAGCTATCGGTAGCTATCGGGACCTCACCCAGGGGGGAGGGGCTAAATCAAAGAATATCATTAAGTTACCCCCCCCCTTATCTTCCGGGAGAAGGAGGCAGGGGGATTCAGAACCTGATATAATTCGTCATTGCCTGGAGGTAATTACCGTTTAACCCAATTTTCAATTTTTACTTTTGATATTCGAACAAGATGTTTCTCATTTTCGGTCACCAAAACTAAATTATTGGCAACTGCTGTTGCTCCGATCAGCAGATCAAAATCGTCAATCAATTTCCCTGATTTTCGTAATCTGGCTTTCTCTTTAGCATAAATATTTAATGAATTGAAAATCGGAACTATTGAGATTTCTTTAGCAAAATCATCGATCATTTTCATATTTTCAGAAATTCGTACGCTGCATTCTGCCCCGTATTTAAGCTCCGCGAGAGTTACTTCTGATATGCAACAGTTTCGTAGACCAACTATCTTCAATTATTTATCCAGATTATATTTCCCTTTTAAGAAAAAAATACAAATATTAGTGTCAAGAAGATATTTTTCCATTTATTAAAGAGCTTCAATGGTGCGATTAAAAGTTCTGCTTTCCCGGATTTCTTTTATAATTTCATCGGCACTCTTATCAGATTTGAATGCACCAAAAAAATTGTCAATCACATTCTCCTTTTCAGAAGGTTCATCAACAATTGAATTTGACAGTTTTGCTATTAATTTAATTTTATTTTCTTTACTCAAACTACTTAATAAACCAAAATAGTTATCAATCAATATTGTACTCGCATTCGATTTCATAGCCATTCGTTTTTACAAATATACATGATTTTTTCAAATAGTCTAACTCTCTGGCAGCGTTCCTTTTGTATTGGTGAATTATATTTCTATATCTTATGCCGCTCTTTCAACACCTCTTCAATGCTATCTAAATCAATTCCTTTTGTTTTCAGCAGAATAAGCAGGTGGTACAGCAAATCGGCAGCTTCCTTTTTAAACAATTCAATATTATCATCTTTGGCTTCGATTATTAATTCAACTGCTTCTTCGCCCACTTTCTGGGCTATTTTATTTATGCCTTTTTTAAAGAGCTTATTGGTATATGAATCATTTGCATCGCTTTCAATACGCAGATTAATAACTTGTTCCAACGTATAAAGAAATCCTTTTGCACTCTCATCCCCGAAACAGGAGGTGGTACCTGTATGACAAACAGGTCCTACCGGATTGACCTTGACCAGGATTGCATCATTATCGCAATCCACAAGGATTTTTTTAACGGATAAAAAATTTCCTGAGGACTCACCTTTGGTCCAGAGGCGGTTTTTACTACGGCTGAAAAAAGTGACTATTTTCTCTTTTCGCGTTTTTTCAAATGCCTCCTGATTCATATAACCTACCATGAGTACCTGAAGGGTGTTATTATCCTGGATAACAACAGGTACAAGGCCGTTCGCTTTGCTGAAGTCTATTTGTATCATATTATAATTTTAATAGATTTTGCCTCAGTGAAACTCTGTGTATCCTCAGTGTCTCTCTGTGTAACAAAAAAGAAGAACTAACACAGAGGAACACAGAGGAGGCACAGAGGTACATAGAGGAAATATTTAATTATCTTATGGAGATATTTTCATTTTTCAAATACTTTTTCAGATCTCTGATATCAATTTCACCGAAATGGAAGATACTTGCTGCAAGAGCTGCACTGCAGCCTGTATTTATAAAGAGCTCTTTAAAGTGTTCCATAGAACCGGCTCCACCTGATGCTATTACCGGAATATTTAATTTTCTGCTCACCTCCCCGGTGATTTCGATCGAAAACCCCGATCTGGTTCCATCATTATTCATTGAGGTCAGTAGTATCTCGCCTGCTCCAAGCTCTTCAACTCTGCGGGCCCATTCGACGGTTTTTAATTCAGTGGGTGTTCGTCCACCATTCACGAATACAATCCATTCATCATCAACAAGTTTTGTGTCAATTGCAACAACAATACACTGACTTCCGAACTGCCCGGCGATTTCCGAAATAAGTTCAGGCTTTCTCACAGCAGAGGAGTTTACTGTTACTTTATCGGCTCCGGCCTTTATGAGAACTGCTACATCGGCGACCGTATCAATACCGCCTCCAACTGTAAATGGTATATTGATCTCGCCTGCAATCCTTTCAACAAGTCCCGCAAGCGCTTTTCTGTTCTCTATCGTAGCAGTGATATCTAAAAAGACAAGTTCATCGGCACACTGTTTTACATAGATTTTTGCCAGTTCAACCGGATCTCCGGCATCTTGGAGGTTTATGAAATTCACTCCTTTCACCGTTCTTCCGCCTTTAATATCGAGACACGGGATAATTCGTCTTTTTAGCATAGCCTCCCTAATTTTTCAAAAGTTAATCTACCTTCAAAAACAGCTTTTCCTATTATTGCACCCTCGCAACCGGCTTCCCTGAGATCCTCAATATTCTTAATTGAAGAGATTCCTCCGCTTGCAATCAGGCCTGTTTTTACTGAACCCAGTATCTCTTTGTAGAGAGCTGTTGACGGCCCCTGAAGCATACCATCCTTTTTGATATCGGTACATATAGTATATTTCACTCCCTTCGATCTATAATCAGAAATAAAGCTGATTATATCTATTTCTGAGTTTTCGAGCCACCCGCCCGTTGATACTTTCCTGTCGATACAGTCAGCGCAGAGGATTAATTTTTCCTGACCCAGCTTCGTCAGCCATTCGATGAAAAGATGGGGATCAGTAACAGCGATACTTCCAACTGTTACCTGCCTTGCCCCGGCATTAAACACTGTTAAAAGGTCTTCATACGATCTCAATCCGCCGCCAAAATCAATTTTAAGATTTGTCTTCCAGGCAATTTTTTCAAGAACCTTCAGGTTTTCAATCTTTTTATTCTTTGCCCCGTCAAGGTCAACAAGATGAATATAGCTGATACCGTTATCTTCAATCTGCTTTGCAACTTCCAATGGATCTTCATTATACACTTTCTTTGTATTGAAGTCACCCTGTGTAAGACGGACGCATTTTCCACCGATAATATCAAGCGCTATTATTATTCTCATAACTCCAGAAAATTTTGAAGGATCTTTTCTCCCACATCAGCTGACTTCTCGGGATGAAACTGTGTTGCAAAAAAGTTATCTTTTTGCATTGATGCGCTGAATGGCAGGATATAATCGCATGTAGCTGAAGTACATGAAGATATTTCAGGGTAGTAACTATGTACATAATATACATCATCATCAAGCGAAATTCCCTTAAAAAGCGCTCCTTTTGCAGTAAGGAAGTTATTCCATCCAATGTGTGGGATCTTATCAACAGGTGGGAATAGCTTCACGTCTGTATCAAATATTCCAAGGCATTTTGTATCACCTTCACTGGAATAACGGCACATAAGCTGAAGGCCAAGGCAAATCCCCAGTACCGGTTGCCTGAGTGAGGTGATCGTCTTATCCAATCCTCTTTCTTTAAGGTATTGCATTGCAGAGTCCGCTTCTCCCACACCGGGGAAGATAACTTTATCAGCCTTTATTAATTCTGCCGGATCATCTGTTATTATGCTTTCGTACCCCAGCCGCTTAAGAGCATTCTGCACGGATTTAATATTTCCGGCATTATATTTCAGGATTGCTATCATAAACTGCCTTTTGTTGAAGGTAAATTAAAGTTATCTGTTTGTCTTACAGCCATTTTTATGGTTTTTGCGAATGCTTTGAATATTGCTTCAGTTTTATGATGTTCATTTTCACCTTCCGCTTTGATATTTAAATTGCATTTAGCGCTGTCGCTGAATGATTTAAAGAAGTGCTGTATTAATTCGGCCGGTAATTCACCTATCTTTTCTCTATGGAACTCCGCTTCCCATACCAGCCAGGGTCTGCCTCCAAAATCAATTGCAACTTGTGCAAGGCAATCATCCATAGGTAGTGTGAAGCCATATCGTTCAATACCTTTCTTGCCCCCAAGTGCTCTGAGTACCGCTTCGCCTAATGTAATAGCCACATCTTCAACAGTATGGTGTTCGTCAATCTCCAGGTCGCCTTTCACCTGTATTCTAAGATCCATGTTCCCGTGACGTGCGATCTGTTCAAGCATGTGGTCGAAGAAACCGATCCCGGTAACTATGGTGCTTTTCCCTGATCCATCAAGATTAAGTTCGACCAGAATATGAGTCTCCGAAGTTATCCGTTCTACTCTGGCAATCCGTGGTCTCTCTTTCAGAAAACGATATATTTCATTCCAGTCAGTTGTACATAACCCGGCATGGGGAGAGCACTCACTGCTAAAATAAATGGCTTTGCAACCGAGATTTTTTGCAAGATCAATATCTGTCAGCCTATCACCAATAACAAATGAAGAATCGAGGTCAATCCCTTTTGCCAGGTATTTCACAAGCATTGCAGTACCGGGTTTCCGTGTCGGAGCATTTTGTTCCGGGAAGGTCCTGTCAATGAATATCTCAGTAAATACGATACCCTCTCGACTGAGAATATCGAGCATCTTATTATGTACCGGCCAGAAGGTATCTTCCGGATATGACTCTGTTCCGAGACCATCCTGATTGGTTACCATCACAAACTCAAAGTCAGTCTCCTTCGAGATCTTTGATAAAGATGAAATGACACCGGGCATAAAAACCAGCTTCTCAAGACTATCGACCTGCTCATCCTCCGGTTCGGCGATTATTGTTCCATCCCTGTCAATAAAAAGTACCTTCTTCATATTGAGATTGTATTAAGCGCTTTAATAAGTTTGTTGTTTTCAGAAGGTGTACCTATTGTAATCCGGAGACAATCGTCAACAACACTGCTTCGGTTCCTTACAATTATGCTTTGGTTTATCAGTTCATTGTAGATAAAGTTAGCATTCTTAACTCTTACCAGGAGGAAGTTTGCATTTGAAGGCCAGACCTTTTCCGTCAATTTCATTTTTTTCAGTCTTGCTGAAAGCCTTTCTTTTTCCTTTTTGATTTTGCTGACCTGACTTTTATATTTTTTTATATTTTTCAATTTTTGCAAAACTGCAATCTGATTGATCGTGCTTATGTTATAAGGCGGTTTCAGCTTGTTAAAATATTGAATGACAGATGGATTAGAAAAGGCCATACCTACCCTCGCGGCTGCCAGTCCGAATGCCTTGCTGAATGTTTGCATCACGATGAGGTTTGGATATGTATCAACCATATTAATAAATGAAGGGCTGTCACTGAAATCAATATAAGCTTCATCTATTATTACAATTCCTTTAAAATTAGTTATAATATATTCTATATCGGAATAATTCATACTGTTACCTGATGGATTATTAGGAGAACAGACAAAGATCAGCTTCAGGTTTTTATCTGATAATAAGGGTTTTACCCTATCAAGATCAATCTGGAAATTCTCATCCAATGGAACCTTTACAACCTTTATATCATTTACTGATGCCGATACTTCATACATTCCGTATGTGGGAGAGAAGATGAGCGCTTTGTCAATCCCGGGGTTGCAGAAAATCCTGAAACATAGGTCTATAATCTCATCGCTTCCGTTTCCGAGGAATATTTTCTCATCTGAAATGCCTTTGATCTTTGAGATGGCAACCTTCAGCTCTCTCTGATAAGGATCGGGATACCGGTTCAGATTTCCGAAAGGATTTTCGTTGGCATCCATAAAAATGCCGGCATCGCCATTGAATTCATCTCTTGCGCATGGATAAGGAATAAGTTGAATAACATTTTCCCTTACCAGTTTATTCACATCAACCATTTTTTAGGCTTTTAAGTCTTATACTCACTGCATTTTTATGACCATTTAAGAACTCGGCTTCAGCCATAAGTTCAATTGTTGGGCCGAGGTTCTTAATACCATCTTCCGTGAGTTCCTGAAAAGGAATCTTCTTAAGGAAACTATCAGCAGAGACACCACTAAAGCTCTTTGCAAATCCGTTTGTAGGAAGA
Organism: Bacteroidota bacterium; assembly: GCA_037127735.1. GTDB lineage: Bacteria > Bacteroidota > Bacteroidia > Bacteroidales > VadinHA17 > LD21. Next base: position 38,038 of record JBAXXU010000015.1, on the reverse strand, counting down.
GTATGGTTTGTTCCAGATGCATAATCACCGGCGCTTTCGCAGCTGTAGGCGCCAAGGAAAACCGAGCCGGCGTTAATTACCTTGTCGGCAAGATTATTCGAATTGAAAGTGTTAATTATAAGGTGTTCCGGAGCATAAAGGTTACTGAAACCGATGCACTCATCCAGTGAAGACAGGAGAATTAGTTTGCTTTCTTCCAGCGCTTTTATGGCAATCTCTCTTCTTGGTAAATAAAGTAACTGTTTTTCAACTTCTTTCTTTACTGTTTCTATAAAGCTTTTATTATTAGAAAGCATAATAACCTGACTATCAGTTCCATGCTCAGCCTGTGAAAGGAGGTCGGCAGCTATAAATTCAGCGTTGGCAGTTCTATCTGCAATTATTAAGACCTCACTCGGACCGGCTGGCATATCTATGGCGATACCGTCCTGTTGCACAAGTTCCTTGGCTTTAGTAACATACTGATTCCCGGGTCCGAATATCTTGTAAACTTTCGGAATACTCTCTGTACCGTAAGCCATTGCTGCAATCGCCTGTGCTCCACCGACCTTGAATATATTGATTATTCCAATGAGTTGGGCAGTATAAAGAATCAAAGGACTTACTTTTCCATCCTTTCCAGGGGGAGTACAGATAACAATTTCTTTACATCCTGCCAGTTTTGCCGGGATTCCAAGCATCAGCACTGTTGAAAAGAGGGGAGCGCTGCCTCCGGGGATATATAGTCCCACTTTCTCAATTGCAACACTTTTCCTCCAGCATTTCACACCTTTGGAAGTTTCAATAACCGGTTCAGTCAGACTCTGGGCAGAATGGAAATTCTCAATATTGGTTTTTGCAATATATATTGCATTTTTCAGTTCTTCCGTGACTTGCCCCAGGGCTTCCCTGATCTCATTAACAGATGCCTTCAGATTACCGGGAGGAACATTATCATATTTCGCGGAGAGCCTATAAATTGCGTTATCTTTTTCAGATTTTACACTATTTAATATACTCCTGACAATATTTTCAAGTTCGATCTTCTCTATTGCCGGGCGTTTGCAGAGATCTTCCCAACTCTCTTTTCCCGGATTAAATATTATTTTCATTACAATATCATTTTCTCGATTGGGATAACTAATATGCCTTCCGCTCCTGCCTCTTTTAGCTGGTCTATTCTTTCCCAGAATTCGTCCTCTTTTACCACGGAGTGGAGGCTGAACCAGCCTTTTTCAACAAGGGGAAGTATTGTAGGACTTTTCATACCCGGGAGTATGTCGCAGATTCTGGATATTGACGACTGTGGTGCATTGAGCAGGATGTATTTATTTTCTTTTGCATTTTTTACTGCCCTGATTCTGAAAAGCAATCTGGTTAAAATCTCTTGTTTCCCAGGGCTGAGGTTTTTATTTTCTATAATTACGGCCTGGCTTTTGAGGATTGTTTCAACTTCGTGCAAACCATTGGTAAGTAAAGTACTGCCTGAACTTACTATATCGCAAACGGCATCGGCCAGGCCAATCCCTGGGGCAATTTCGACACTGCCGCTGATCTCTTCAATTTCAGCAATTATGTTATTTTTATTAAAGAAGTCAGAGAGAATTTTCGGATAGCTTGTAGCTACCTTTTTATTCATGAAATATCCCAGTCCGGGATAGGCATCTTCTTTTGGTATTGCAAGGCTCAGCCGGCAGGAGGCAAAGCCAAGTTGTTCAATTATGATGACATCCTTTTTTTTTTCAAAAACCATGTTCTCACCGAGAATACCTATGTCGGCTACCTGTTGTTCAACGTATTGTGGGATATCGTCGTCTCTGAGGAAGAGAAGTTCGACAGGGAAATTTCTGGCTGTTGTTTTCAGGACGCTGATCCCGTTAGAGAATTTTATTCCACATTCTTCCAATAGTTTTTTTGAGTTTTCACTAAGCCGCCCGTTCTTTTGAATGGCAATTTTTAATACATCCATTTTTCTTTTTACTATGTGTCTGGGCAAACCTGCAGGGAAAAGAAAAACCCGCCTGATTTGCTCAGACGGGTTTATGATATTTTAGTTTTCACATATATCATTATCTCCTCGCCTGAGAGCAAGTATGAGAATGATGATGTGATGATTTGTAATTCATTTCTTAAAAATATTAATGCAAAGATAATATTATTTTAATAATTACAACTTTTAAAAGCAATTTCGGATAATGCAAGCATATTGGTAAGAGAAATATAATCAAGGTTGGAAGGCGAAGGATTGGGCAATTATCAAACTCTTTCAGCAACCAGGTCTCCAACTTCGGTTGTTGAATATCCCATTTTACCAGCACCCATATCTTTTAATTTGTTTGCTGTGACGTCCATAATAGCGTTTTCGATAGCGCGTGCTGCCTTTTCTTCACCCAGGTGTTCAAGCATCATACCGCCACATGCAATTGAAGCCAGCGGATTAATAACATTTTTACCCGTATATTTTGGAGCAGAACCACCAATAGGCTCAAACATCGAAACACCTTCAGGATTAATATTGCCACCTGCTGCAATACCCATTCCCCCCTGAGTTATGGCTCCGAGGTCGGTTATTATATCGCCAAACATGTTGGTAGTAACAATTACATCAAACCATTCGGGATTTTTAACCATCCACATGCAGGTAGCATCTACATGGTAATATTCCCGTTTAATATCAGGATAATCAGCTTTCCCGATTTCATGGAATGCCCTTTCCCAAAGATCAAATACATAAGTTAATACATTGGTTTTCCCGCAAAGGGCAAGAGTGTTTTTCTTATTTCTTTTTCTTGTGAATTCAAAAGCATACCGCAGACAACGGTCAACCTGCATCCGGCTATAAACCATATTCTGAATTGCCACTTCATGAGGAGTGCCTTTCATGGTAACACCGCCAATACCTGTATATACATCGCCTGTATTTTCCCTGATAACGACATAATCAATATGCTCAGGTCCTTTATCTTTAAGCGGGGTGGCTACTCCGGGATATAGTTTAATCGGGCGAAGATTAATATATTGATCCAGGTCAAAACGTAATTTCAGGAGAATCCCTTTTTCAAGGATACCTGGTTTTACATCGGGATGCCCGATAGCGCCCAAAAATATAGAATCAAACTTTTTTAGTTGTTCTGATGCAGAATCCGGAAGTATTTCACCCGTTCTTAAATAACGATCTCCTCCAAAATCGAACTCTTCGTAATTAAGATTAAATCCAAATTTTGAAGCAACGGCGCTTAGTACTTTCTTTCCTTCCCTGACAACTTCCGGACCGGTACCATCTCCTGGTATAACGGCAATATTGTACGATTTGCTCATAGGTATAGTATTATTTATGGTTGTTTATTTGAAGCGTATTAATAGTATATTTGATTTACATTCAAACAAAAGACAGCCTATCTTCTTTCTCTTTCAGTCCTTCAATATTATTCAGCATCCTTTCGGTTGCTTTTATTGCCGATTCAGTCTGATCGGCATCCAACCCTTTAGTCCTGAATTCCCTGCCATTAAAATCCCATGTTATTACTGTCTCAACAAGGGCATCAGTTTTCCCCCCGGGAGGTATTGATACCTGGTAATCAGTCAGTACCGGATACTGCTTCCCAAGTTTATCATAAATTATCCTTAATGCTTTCATGAAAGCATCATATTGGCCATCGCCTGAAGATGTTTCCTGGTATAAATTTCCATCAATCTCAACCTGGACGTTTGCAGAAGGTTTTAACCCGTACGAGAGGGAGAGGGAGTAGTTTTTTATGAAGATCTTATAATTGATCTGTTCGCTCCCGAGTACATCGGCAATGATAAAGGGCAGATCTTCGGTGGTCACATTTTCTTTTTTATCGCCAAGTTCAATCACTCTCTGAGTAACTTTAGTGAGCGATTCGGGGTTAAGAAATAGCCCAAACTCCTCCAGGTTTTTTTTGATTGTTGCTTTGCCCGACTGTTTGCCGAGGGCATATTTTCTTTTTCTTCCGAACCGTTCAGGAAGGAGGTTATTATAATACAGGTTGTCTTTACTGTCGCCATCAGCGTGTACTCCGGAAGTCTGTGTAAAAACATTCTCGCCGATAACAGGCTTATTTACCGGAATACGTATCCCGCTGAATGTCTCGACTATTTTGCTGACCTTAGTAATCTCATATTCATTTATTCCTGTTTCGGTAAAAAGCTGATCACGCAGTACGCCAATTACGCTCGACAGAGGGGCGTTCCCCGCCCTTTCTCCCAAACCATTTACAGTTGTATGAATTCCTTTTATGCCTGCTTTAACTGCTGAAAATACATTGGCAACAGCCAGATCGTAATCGTTATGCGCGTGAAAATCAAATTTTAGAGAAGGATAGCGGTCAACTATTTTCTTACAGAAATTAAAGGTTTGTTCCGGATTAAGGATACCGAGAGTATCGGGAAGCATAAACCTTTTAATATTTTCATTCATTAAAGAATCAAGCATGAACAGGACGTATTCTTCAGAATGGATCATCCCGTTCGACCAATCTTCGAGGTAGATATTAACCTGCATATCAATAGCTTCGGCCTTCCGGATGATTTCCCGGATATCACTTACGTGCTTTTCAGGAGTTTTCTTCAACTGTTTCTCAAGATGCCTGAGTGAACCTTTACAAAGAAGGTTGATCACTTTACCACCTGCATCGTTAATCCAGTTAAGAGATATATCACCATCGACAAAACCAAGAACTTCGACCTTTTCGAGAAAGTTATTCTGACGGGCCCACTCAGTTATTTTCCTCAGAGCTTCAAACTCGCCTGTGGATACACGCGCAGACGCTACTTCAATCCTGTCAACTTTTAAATCTTTCAGAAGAAGTTTGGCTATATGGAGTTTCTCGAGCGGTGAGTAAGATACTCCCTGGGTTTGTTCTCCATCCCTGAGGGTAGTATCCATTATTTCAACTCTCATTTTAAAAGGTTTTTATCGGCCTCATAACCGGTTATTGAACTTTTCATACCAAGAAGAAAATCTATATCGTCAAGTCCTTTAAGCATACATTCTTTTTTATAAGGATTGATGCCGAATCTGACAGAGTCTCCGGTAGAAATTATTATAAATGTCTGTTTTTCAAGATCTATTTTAATCTTTGTTGAAGGATCCTTTTGAATCATATCCAGAAGGTTTTTCAGGAGTTCCTCAGGAACAACGATAGGAAGGAGTCCGTTGTTAAGTGAATTATTCATGAAGATGTCTGCAAAAAAACTCGATACCACTGCCCTGAACCCATAGTCAAATATGGCCCATACGGCATGTTCGCGACTTGATCCGCTGCCAAAATTTTTTCCGGCTACAAGGACCTTGCCGGTGAATTTTGGATTATTCAGGATGAACTCATTGTTTTTCTCACCTGTCTTCTCATATCTCCAGTCGCGGAATAGATTATCTCCAAACCCCTCCCTTGAAGTGGCGCTTAAAAACCTGGCGGGAATTATCTGATCGGTATCCACATTTTCGAGAGGCAGTGGAATACAGGTTGATTCGAGGATATCAAATTTAACTTTTGGCATATCAGATTAATTTTTAACATTTTTTTCTTCACTAAAAAATTCCCTTGGATCTGAAATCTTTCCGGTTATTGCTGCTGCTGCTGCTGTTAGCGGACTTGCAAGCAAGGTCCTGGAGCCGGGGCCCTGCCGTCCCTCGAAGTTTCTGTTAGAGGTTGAAACTGCATATTTCCCGGCAGGTATTTTATCCTCATTCATGGCAAGACAGGAGGAACAACCGGGCTGCCTCACTTCAAATCCTGCATTTTTGTAAATTTCTACCAGCCCTTCAGCAGCCATCTGTTCTTCAACCTTTTTAGAACCAGATACGATTAAAGCAGTTACCCCGGCTGCTTTCTTTCTGCCTTTAATAAGTTTTGCAAATGCTCTGAAGTCCTCAATACGTCCATTTGTGCAACTCCCAATGAATACATAATCTATAGGGTGACCCAGAAGCTTCATCCCCGGTTTAAAGCCCATATAATCAAGTGATTTTAAAAATGATGAAGAGGCTTCATTATCTTCATTATCTGTCATAGGAATTGATCCGTCGATAGCCATTCCCATGCCCGGGTTTGTGCCATAAGTGATCATCGGTTTAATAGAAGCGGCATCGAATTCAAGTTCGCGGTCGAAGGTCGCGTCCGGATCACTTTTAAGTTTCTTCCACTGCTCCAGAGCAGATTCAAAGTTATCTACACCGGGAATGGAAGTAAGTTGCTCAAGATAGTTAAAAGTGGTTTCATCCGGGGCGATTAATCCTCCGCGCGCTCCCATCTCGATAGCCATATTGCAAATTGTCATCCTGCCTTCCATGGACAGGCTTTTTATTGCTGAACCGCTGAATTCGACAAAATATCCTGTGGCTCCTCCGGTTGAAATCTGTGATATGATATACATTATTATATCTTTGGATGTCACTCCTTTATGAAGTGTACTATTGACACTTATTCTCATCTTTTTAGGTTTTGGCTGAAGAATGCATTGTGTTGCCAGAACCATTTCAACTTCGCTTGTTCCGATACCGAATGCTATCGTGCCGAATGCTCCGTGGGTAGAGGTATGGCTGTCGCCGCATACTATTGTCATTCCCGGAAGGGTGTAACCAAGCTCAGGCCCTATAACATGGATAATTCCGTTTTTGGGATGGTTCAGACCGAACAATTCGATACCATATTTGCTGCAATTCTCATTTAGTCGGTCAACCTGATTTCGCGATAATTGATCGCGGATCTGCAGATGCTGGTCTTTTGTTGGTATGTCATGGTCGGCAGTTGCTATAGTTTTACCAGGCCTGAATACAGGGATTCCCCTTTCTTTCAGGCCATTAAATGCCTGTGGGCTTGTCACTTCGTGGATATAATGGCGGTCGATGTAAAGAACATCGGGGCCATCTTCAATGGAACGGACAACATGCCCGTCCCAGATTTTATCAAACAGTGTTTTTGTTTTCAATTTTTTGTTGTTTTTTCTCTGTGTCTCTCTGTGCCTACTCTGTGTCTCTCTGTGTAACAAAAAGAAGAACTAACACGGAGGGACACAGAGGATTCACGGAGTTCCACGGAGTTTTTCATTTTGTAGAATTCGTTTAATGTATTTTAGCAATAGCATCTATAAACGCCTCCACCGATGCTGTAATAATATCGGTGTTTGCTGAGAACCCGTAATAGAGTTTTCCCTGGTGTTCAACCTGGATGTGTACCTTTCCGAGGTCATCGCTGCCTTTGGTAATGGCCTGTATAAGAAATTCTTCGAGATGCACTGTTTTGCTTATCAGGTGTTTAACGGCAGTGAATGACGCATCTATCGGTCCGTTACCGGAAGCAGTTGAGAAATGGACCTCCCCATTAATTCTTAAACCGACAGTTGCAACCGGCATTAATGATTTTCCGCATGAAACCTGCAGGAGATCAAGTTTGAGCGATTTTTCTCCCTGGAAAACGACACCGGCGAGTATTCTTATATCTTCATCATTGATCTCTTTCTTTTTATCGGCAAGAAGAAGGAAGCGATGGTAAATATCGTCAATTTCCTCTTTCCCAAATTTGAAACCGAGTAATTCAAGGCGGTGATTAAGAGCTGCCCTGCCACTACGCGCTGAGAGGATTATTGATGACTCTCTTATTCCAACCTCAACAGGATCGATGATTTCATAGTTCTCCCTGTTTTTCAGAACTCCATCCTGATGAATACCTGAGGAATGAGCGAATGCATTTCTCCCGACTATCGCTTTATTAGCCTGAACCGGCATGCTCATAAGAGTTGACACAAGCCGGCTGGCGCTAAAGAGAAGTTTTGTATTGATATCAGTTCTTAAATTAAGGCTGTGATGACTTTTAATGATCATTGCAATTTCTTCAAGAGATGTGTTTCCGGCTCTTTCGCCAATACCATTTATTGTCACCTCAACCTGTCTCGCCCCGTTAATAATGCCCATCATCGTATTTGCAGTTGCCATACCGAGATCGTTATGGCAATGGGTTGAGATGATAACTTTGTCGATATTCGGAACATTTTCTTTGAGATACCTAATCTTTTGTCCGTATTCTTCAGGCAGGCAGTAACCCGTTGTGTCAGGGATATTTACAACAGTAGCGCCTGCTTTTATAACAGCTTCAATAACCTTAGCAAGGAATTCATTATCACTTCTTCCTGCATCTTCGGCATAGAACTCAACATCATCCACAAATTTCCTGGCATATTTCACAGCGTCAGCGGCTCTTTTCAGTATCTCCTCGGGAGTTGTTTTTATTTTGTATTTAATATGAAAAGGGGAGGTACCGATTCCGGTATGAATCCTTTTTCTTTTGGCATATTGAAGAGCTTCAGCCGCCACTTCAATATCTTTTTTGACTGCTCTTGTAAGGGCACAGATCACAGGATTTGTAATAGCCTTCGATATTTCGACCACCGATTTGAAATCTCCGGGGCTTGAGATTGGGAAGCCGGCTTCAATCACATCTACACCCAGGGCTTCGAGAGTCTGGGCAACTTCAATCTTCTCAATTGTATTTAACTGGCATCCGGGTACCTGTTCTCCATCCCTGAGGGTGGTATCGAAAATAATGATCTTATCTTCCATTTTTCCAAGTTTTTTATAAGATATAATTATTTCAAGGGTCTTAGTTTTCTTACTGCGGCGCCTGTTCTCCACATTTCAGAATTACCAAGTTCTTTCAGTTCTCCATCGAGCACTTCTTTATAATTTGCACCACCGGTTGATTCAAGAACTCTTACACATTCTTCTCCTGACTTGACCTTTTTATACAGGTCGGTGAAAACGGGTAGTGTTGCTGCCTTAAATTTTGGACGCCAGTCGAGTGCCCCGCGCTGTGCTGTTGCGCTGCAGTTTGCATACATCCAGTCCATACCTTTCTCATCAACCAGACGGATAAGGCTCTGTGTCAATTCCTCAACTGTTTCGTTAAATGCTTCAGAAGGGCTGTGTCCATTTTCCCTGAGCACCTGGTATTGTGCATCCATGATGCCGGCGAGAGCGCCCATTAATACTCCGCGTTCGCCCGTGAGATCACTGTAAACCTCCTGTTCGAAAGTTGTAGGGAAAAGGTACCCTGAACCAATTGCAATACCCAAAGCAATTGTACGTTCTTCGGCTCTTCCTGTAAAATTCTGAAATACTGAATAGCTTGAGTTGATCCCGGCACCGGCAAGGAAATTCCGCCTTACACTTGTTCCTGAACCTTTTGGTGCACAGAGGATAACATCGACATCTGAAGGTGGTATTACACCGGTATGTTCTTTATAGGTGATTGAGAAGCCATGTGAGAAATAGAGTGCATCGCCTTTATTGAGGCATGGCTTAAGCTTTGGCCATATTATACGCTGTGCGGCATCTGAAACAAGGTATTGGATGATTGTACCTTTTTTTGCGGCTTCCTCAATGGGGAACAATGTTTTACCCGGTACAAAACCATCAGCGACGGCTTTGTCCCAATCGGCTTTAAACTCAGGAGCCTGACCGATAATTACATTGATGCCGTTATCTTTCATGTTCAATGCCTGGGCAGGCCCCTGAACACCATAACCGATTACCGCGACGATTTCATTTTTAAGAACTTCGCGGGCTTTCGAAAGTGGAAATTCTTCTCTTGTAACAACATTCTCGACGACACCGCCAAAATCAATTTTTGCCATGATCTTAAATATTAAATATGTGATTAATACTGGTTTTATAATTTAAGTTTCATTCACTATCTACTCTTTATCACCCCTCCAACCTCCTATCCGCCTTTTTACCCCCCACCCCCCCAAATGGGGGGCTTTTAGAGGTGTCGGATTTTACCCTTCAAGGAGGAAGGGTGATAAATACTAATTAATTACTTCAAATGTTTCAGGTTTGTATCTGTTAGCTTCATCCATCTCCTTCAGATATGAATTAAGTTCTTTTACCTGTTTGGTTATAGCCACCCTGCCTGATTTGGCAAACTGTAACACACCAAAGGGTTCAAGCTGAGTAAGTAATTCAGTTATCTCTGTCTTGTGACCTGTTTTTTCAATAACAATGTATTCGGGTGAAACCTCAAGAATACGGGCATAGTGGGCACGGACAATATTATCAATAATATTCCCTGACATTAATCCATTAGTTGTTACCTTGAACAGAGCAATCTCCTGATAAATGATCTGGTCGGAGGAATGTACAAAAACTTTTAAGACGTCAATAAGCTTTTCCATTTGTCTTGCCACTTTCTGAATCATCTCACTTGTTGTTTTTACAACGATAGTTAATAGGTGTACCCCTTTTACTGCCGATTCAGAGGCGGTGAAACTATCAATATTTATCTGCCTCCGGGTTAATATTATTGTTATCTGGCCAAGGATACCTATATGGTCCTCAGTAAAAAGAGATATTGTATATTCCTGTTTCATAGTGTATTATTTTCTCTTAAATTTTCTCTGTGAATACTCTGTGTAAGTTATTTCCCTATTTCTACCCCCTAAATTCCCCCAGGGGGGGACTTTTTCTGACTCCACTTTAGCCCCCTGAAGGGGATGGGGGGTAAAAATCAAAGAGATCATTTCCATTTTTAATATGTTAATCTTACTTCGGAAACTGATGAGCCTGGTTCTATCATCGGAAAGACATTTCCTTCTTTTTCTATTATGACCTCAAGCAGGAATGGTCCTTTTGCATCAAGCATCTCTTCCAGAGAATCTTTCAGTTCTTCTCTTTTTGAAACCTTTTTTGCAGGAATGTTATATCCATTAGCTATCATAACGAAATCAGGATTTTGCAATTCCGTGGAAGCATATCTTTTTTTGAAAAACATATCCTGCCATTGTCGCACCATTCCGAGGAAACTGTTATTAAGAATTACTATCTTAACAGGAATGTCATATTGTAATATAGTTCCAAGTTCCTGTATTGTCATCTGGAAACCTCCATCTCCAAGGAAAGCGATAACAGGTTTATCAGGGCTTCCTATTTTAGCGCCAATTGCTGCAGGAAGACCAAATCCCATAGTACCCATACCACCTGAGGTGACCATACTGTTTGGCCGGGTAAATTTGTAATAACGGGCAGTGTGCATTTGATTCTGTCCCACATCAGTAACAATTACTGCCTCCCCTTTAGTAAGTTCTGATACTTGTCTTACAACCTCACCCATTCTTATCTCTCCTGTTTCAGGTTTCGTTTCGGGTTTGATAACTTTTTCATATTCAGTCTTATCACAAATGCGGAATTCTCTGATCCATTTTTCAAAAGAGTTCGCTTTTACCAGCGGGATGAGGCAGTTCAGGGCCTCTTTTGCATCATTGTTTATTTCGACATCGACCGGGACATTCTTATTTATCTCAGCCTCATCAATCTCAATATGTATTATGGTTGCTTTTTTTGCATATTTCATTAAATTGCCGGTAACGCGGTCGTCGAAGCGCATTCCTATAGCAATTATCAGGTCAGCTTCATTTGTCAGAAGATTTGGGCCATAATTTCCATGCATGCCGAGCATTCCTGTGAACAAACGGTGATCTGAAGGAAATGCTGACAACCCAAGTAAAGTTAAAGCGACAGGAATTCCGGTTTTTTCTGCAAATGCTTTAAGTTCGTTTTCTGCCCGCGACAGAAGAACTCCATGGCCGGCAAGAATAAGAGGTCTTTCGGCATGGTTGATCATTATTGCTGCAGATTCAATTGCTTTGGTATGCAATGGTATGTGAGGATTATAACTCCTGATATAATTGCATATTTGATATCTGAAATTAAATTTTTCAAGTTGGGCATCTTTAGTTATATCAACCAGAACCGGTCCCTGTCGGCCTGATTTTGCTATGTAAAATGCTTTTGCAATTGTTTCAGGTATATCCTGTGCCTTTTTTACCTGGCAGTTCCATTTAGTTACAGGCATGGAAACTCCTATTATATCAGTCTCCTGAAATGCGTCTGTCCCGATAAGACCCGATACAACCTGAGCTGTGATAAATACCACCGGGACTGAATCAAGAAAGGCATTGGCAATTCCGGTCACGAGATTGGTAGCGCCAGGACCTGAGGTGGCAAAGCATATACCTGGTTTACCGGTAACCATTGAATATGCCTGTGCTGCATGAGCTGCTCCCTGTTCATGCCGGGTAAGAATATGATGGAGCTTCCCTTCATAATCGAGAAGCTTGTCATATACTGGCATTATAGCGCCACCGGGATAGCCAAAAATAGTATCCACTCCCTCTTCAATCAGACATCTTAAAAGAGCTTCTGCTCCTGTAATATGTTCTTGTCCATTGACTTGTACGGTTGAATGATCTGTTTCGTTTTCACTATTCATATAATACTTTTTGTACTTTATTATTAATCTTATGAACTCACCCACTGTGCCCTGCGCCCTGTGCCCTGCGCCCTGTGCCCTGTGCCCTGTGCCCTGTGCCTTAAATCATCCTTATCGCTCCAAGATCTGCCGAGCTTACATTTGCCGCATAAGCTTTAAGCGAAGAAGTGATTTCCCGGTTACGGGCTTCCGGCAGATATGCTTTTTTGCCTTTCAGTTTCTCTTCTTCATGCCTGTTTTTCAGTTCATTATCAGATAAATCAACATTTATGCTTCTTGCAGAGATGTCTATTTTAATCCGGTCTCCTGTTCTGAGTATTGCAAGATCCCCGCCTGATGCTGCTTCAGGAGAGACATGCCCTATCGATAACCCTGATGTACCTCCGGAAAACCGGCCATCGGTGATAAGGGCACATTTTTTATCGAGCCCCTTTGATTTAAGATATGAGGTAGGGTAGAGCATCTCCTGCATTCCCGGACCTCCCTTTGGACCTTCATACCTGATAACAACTGCATCACCGGCCTTTACAGCACCATTCAGAATACCGTCAGCAGCAGCTTCCTGCGATTCAAATATAACGGCGCTACCCGCGAATGAAAATAGTGATGCATCAATGCCGGCGGTTTTAACTATGCATCCCTGTTGCGCAATATTACCGTAAAGGACGGCGAGCCCGCCATCTTTACTGTATGGATGTTCCACGGAACGGATGCAGCCATTTTTCCTGTCGGTGTCAAGCTCCTTGTAGCCGGTATTATGAGTACCCATTGTAAGATTTTTTTCCATTGAAGGGGCACTGCCGAAAAAATCAAGAGCGGCAGTCAGTGTCTTTCCACTCCGTATATCCCAATCAGAAATAGCTTCATGAAGAGTTCGATAGTCTATACGCTTTACAGAGCTGTTTATCAGGTTACCGCGTTCAAGCTCACCCATAATTGCCAGGATCCCTCCTGCACGGTTAACATCCTGTACGTGGTATTGTGAGCTTGGAGCCACTTTGCAGATATTCGGAATTTTACGGGAAAGGTCATCAATATCCTTCATGGTAAAATTAACACCTGCTTCATGAGCTATTGCAAGAAGATGCAGAACAGTGTTTGTGGATCCCCCCATTGCAATATCGAGCGACATCGCGTTCATGAAAGCTTCCCTAGCTGCAATTGAACGGGGAAGAACCGACTCATCACCATCAGTGTAATACCTGTTGGCCAGATCAACAATTAACCCGGCAGCTCTTTCAAATAACTTTACCCTGTTCAGGTGAGTGGCAACAATGGTCCCATTCCCGGGAAGCGCCAGCCCCAAAGCTTCATTAAGGCAATTCATTGAGTTGGCAGTGAACATACCTGAGCATGAACCACATGTGGGGCAGGCAGATCTTTCAATATCATAAAGATCTTCATCACTTATATTAGTGTCGGCAGCTGCTACCATTGCATCAACGAGGTCAAGATATTTGTCTTTATGACGCCCGGCTTCCATAGGTCCTCCAGATACAAAAACAGCAGGAATATTAAGTCTCATAGCTGCCATAAGCATACCGGGAGTGATCTTGTCGCAATTACTTATACAGATCATGGCATCAGCCAGATGGGCATTACACACATATTCAACGCTATCAGCAATAAGTTCTCTCGACGGCAGGGAATATAACATTCCTGCATGACCCATAGCAATCCCGTCATCAATAGCTATTGTATTGAATTCTGCAGCAAAGAGCCCTCTTTTCTCAATCTCTTTTTTTACGACCTGTCCAATTTCATGCAGGTGAACATGTCCGGGGACAAACTGGGAAAATGAGTTGACAATAGCTATAACAGGTCTTCCGAATTGTTCTTCGGTCATTCCGTTAGCGCGCCACAGGCTTCTGGCCCCGGCCATATTTCTGCCGGTAGTTGTTTTTGAGCTCCTGAGTGAATTTTTCATATTAAAAAAGATCATATAAAAAAAAGCTTCCCGGTTTCCCGGAAAGCTTCTGTATATTTATGGTAATACATATTATTCCCGGGTCAAGTGCGCGGAGCAAGAATGAGGGCAATAATATGGATTAAAGATATTTTCATTTTTTTATTATAAATTGAAGCACAAATGTATTTAATTTTTTAATATATCAAACAAAAAGTGCTAATTTTCATTTTTGTTATATATTTTCAGGGATTATTTTAATCTTTTCATTTGTTTATTGAAAGATTTTTGGGTTATCAGGTTATCAGGTTGTTGTGTTAATAATAATTTATAATCTTGTACTTAATAAATTAATGTTTTTAATACATTGAAAATGAAAACTATCGCTCTTCTGCTTTTAGCTTTTTTTTGCATTTCTGTTTTAAATGCCCAGAAGGAGCCATTCGAAATTCAGAATAGCCAGAGAATTGAAAAGATCATCAATTCCCAATGGACATTTAATTATTTTTCAAATGAGACTGCAGATAAAGGTTATGAATCACCCGGTTTTGATGATTCCAGATGGATAGCTGTCAGCCTGCCACATACCTGGAGTACCTATGAAACAACTGGAGAGCTTCATCCTTTTGTCAGGAATGTAGAAGAAAGCGACAACCTGTTCTGGTGGATTGGATGGGGGTGGTACAGGAAACATTTTTCAATAAACAGAGATTTTTATGACAGGAAGGTTTTTATTGAATTTGAAGGTGTTCAGAAATATTGCAAAGTGTGGATTAACGGTAAGTATCTCGGAAATCATGAAGGTGGCAACGGTTCCTTCGACTTTGATATAACCCGGTTCATAAAACCCGGTGGTGATAATGTTCTGGCTGTTGCTGTAAACAACCGTCAGGGAGATGACTTTAAAATACCTCCGATGGCTTCAGGGAATTTTAGTGTTTATGGAGGTATTTACCGCGATGTGACTCTTGTACTGAAAAATAAACTATATATCCCCATGCAGGGATCAGCGAGCCATGAAGGCGGCACTTTCGTTACCACACCGCGGGTTTCAGAAACTGAAGGTGTTGTAAGGGTAAAGACATGGGTTAAAAATGATAACCTTCAGGATAAGAACTGTACATTGCAAACATCAATTGTTGATGCCGGTGGTAAGATCATAGAAGTAATCAAATCGGACACTGTTATTAATCCCGCGCAATTAATCATGTTCGATCAGACATCCAACCCTGTCATAAACCCTCACCTGTGGTCAAATGAGGATCCGTATTTATACCGGATCTATTCTGAAGTAATTGACAAAGAGGAGGTTATGGACACCTTTACTACTCCTCTCGGTTTTCGATGGTTCTGGTGGGATTATAAAGAAGACTTCCTTTATGTGAATGGTAAAAAAATGGTGATTCGTACAGGAAACCGGCACCAGGAGTATCCCTGGCTCGGGAATGCTATTCCAAAATGGATCACAGTTATGGATTATCCCGATACATCGGGAAACCTGAACTATAGCTTTATACGTTTCGCGTATTATCCGAATGATAAACTTGTTTACGAATTGGCTGATAAATATGGTATTGTTATTGACGAAGAATCCCCAAACATAAATAGCCGGGATACTACTGTTGAAGTACAGGAGCAACAGATGAAAGAGATGATACGCCGCGACCGCAACCATCCGGGTATCATGATCTGGAGTATGGGAAACGAAACCAATCATGCTGCTGATTCAATATTTGCCATGGCAGAAGATACAACGAGGATTATTACTGCCCGCGGGGTTTCTGATAGCTCAGCAGTCGCTTATGTCATACTTACCGAAGAGAACGGACAACCGGTTGGAACACAGGAGGTGATGGCCGGCGAACCTGCAAAGATTACTCTTAAAGGATCGCACCGGAAAATAACAGCCGACCGCGGCTCGGTTGTTATAATAACTGCAGATATTGTTGATTCGCGGGGGAATAATGTTTACGGGGCAAACAATACGATTAAATGGAGTGTAACAGGAGCTGCAACCCTTGTCGGCCCTTCCAATTATGAATCAGATATGAATCAACATAATCAGATGGAGGGCGCATGGTACATTGATATGCCGGTTTCAAATGTCATCAGGTCAACAGGAAAACCAGGTAAAATACGGGTTACTGTGTCGGCAAGCGGTCTGGCATCCGGTTCATTCGATATTGAGTCAGAAGAAACGCAGCCCGACAATTCCTTTATTATTGAGCCGATACTGGTGAATGATGGTCGAAAGCCTGTTATAAGAATAACACCCAATGTTAACAATTTAAATGATGTGCCGCATGAGATAAAATTGACTTATGATGAGTTCAATATTACCGCCTCGGATAAAAATGAATTTGCCGCTATTATCAGAGATTACATTCTTAAGAACAACTCTTCCCTTGATACTGCCACGGTTGAATTCAAAACACTGACAGACATTTTCGCTTCGCAGCTTATTAATAATGATGGTCATCTTATTGCCGATGATTATAATTTCAATGTTGAACATTACAATAATTGCAGGTTAATATCCGGTTACATTAACAGTACCAGGCTTCATCCCCTTTTTAAAGAAGGTTTAAAGAAGTATTATGCAAATTCAATTATCAGGCAGGGAAGTGAAAAAAATGGCGGTGAAGAGATGAACTGGTTGAATTGGATCCCTGACGGAGGTACGGTAATAATTTCTCAGGCAGGAACAAGTATTGCCGGTATCAAGGGAGCCATTGTCACCGGCAAACATGAACTTGCAGAACTGATTGCAGTGGTTTACCCGACTTTTAAGAATTTTTCTGAAGAGGCAAAAGAGCGCGCTTTGATTTTTATCAGCAAGATGAATCCTTATATCCATGTAACTTCAATAAGTGAGCAAAGCACTGAAGGCGATAAAGAGATGATAACAAAGGTCTCATATACAGCTGAAAAGGGTCAGCCAATCCTGATACCATTGTTGAAATTTATTTCAGAATAACTCTCTGTGTCATTTAGTGATTCTCAGTGTAACTCTGAGTTGGTTTTTTTGTTACACATACCTGCGGAGGAGTAGTGGAGATTCAAACTTTGCGCATCTTGGTTCTTAACTCCCTTTATAAATTTATTATTATCTTGGACCAAATTTTAAAAACCTGATCAAAATGAAAAAAGAAGTTTTATTACGATTGTTCTGTTTATGGCTGTTACAGGCCTGATCTTTTCCACTTTCTATTCAAGTAAGCCGGAAAAGAAAAACATAGGATTGCAGTTGTATTCAATTCGCGATTCTATAATGAAAAATGTGCCTGCTGCTGTAGCCAAAGTGGGCAAAATGGGTTATAAATTTGTTGAGCCCGCAAGTCCGGTTGTCTATTTCAATAAATATCCTGGTCGCTTCATTCTATGGCATATAAAAGACGAGAAAGAGATTGGGGGAAGCGGAAAGATGGATTTTGCAGGAATCTGGGCCGGTGCTGCCAAATCAGGAATGGAGTATGGAATTGTAGAGGTTGAAAGATACAACTTCGATGAGTTTACAAGCTGCCAGATGAGCATCGATTTTCTTAATACTGCTCCTTACGTTGTAATGCCTAAATAATAAATGACTGATTTTTAATAAGTTTTATTTACTAATTTTTATTCTCTACCAAACATTCAAAAAAGATGAAGACCCGGATTGCTTATTTTATTTTTGTAACATTTACATTGGCAGGATGTCAAAGCAACTATTTTACAGAAAAAGATTATCAGTCAGTTCTGAAAATCGATTCTCATGTTCACCTGAACAGAGACAAGGGTTACTTTGAGGATCAGGCAATGAAAGATAATTTCATGTTGATTTCATTAAATGTGGATCATTCTGATTCAGCAGCTGTCAAACAGCAACATGATTATGCACTTTTATCAGTCAGCAAGTACCCCGGGAAGGTTTTTTATGGCGCTACTTTTTATTTTGATACTGCAGGTTGGGGAACTGATGAATGGAGTAAAAAAGTGATCTCCCACCTTAAAAGTGATATTTCGGGAGGGGCAATTTCGGTCAAGCTTTGGAAAAACATAGGAATGACGATGAAAGATAAGAATGGTAAGTTTATTATGGTTGATGATCCGGGTATTGAACCGGTCATTAATTTTATTGTCAGCAAAAATCTCCCGATTACAGGGCACCTTGGTGAACCGCGCAACTGCTGGTTGCCATTTAACGAGATGACAGTAACCGGAGACAGCAGTTATTTTGCAGAGAATCCGCAATATCACATGTTCCTTCATCCTGAATATCCATCGTATGAAGATCAGATAGATGCCCGTGATCACCTGCTCGAAATGAATCCTGATCTGGTATTTATCGGATGTCATCTTGGCAGTCTCGAATGGAATGTTGATGAGCTGGCCAAACGGCTCGATAAATTTCCGAATATGGCTGTTGATATGGCTGCCCGCATTTGTCATCTTCAATATCAGTCAGCCGGAGATCGCAAAAGAATCAGGGATTTCTGTATTAAGTATCAGGACAGGCTGTTGTACGGGACCGACCTTTCTGATGAAGCTTCTGATAATGCTCAGGAAATGGTGAAACAGATACATGAGACCTGGCTTGACGACTGGAAATATTTTACTTCAGCCGATAAAATGACTTCCAGATCGTTCAGAGGTGAATTTAAAGGACTTCAGCTTCCGAAAGAGGTGGTAAAAAAGATATACAGCGAAAATGCAATTAAATGGTACAAACTGGCGATTTAATTTATATCAAAGTACTCGACAACACGGGCTTTAGCCCAAAAATAAAGGACTAAAGTCCTTGTCAATGAGGTCTATATACCGTTGGCTAAAGCCAACGGTAAGTTATAAAACAGCAGAAAAAAATGGTAACCATTTCATTAAATAATTAATCGAACCAAATCGTCACGTAATAAAAGCCGTGGCAAATAATTGATTATCAATAATATCAAAGAACATTTTAACAAGACACTAGTGAAATATAATTGTAAATAACACCTGACTTTTCAACTTTAGGCACTCTAAACTTTAGTTCACTTTAAGTACTTTTTAGTCACTAAATTCTTAATTCGCGTTAATAAGTAAATTATGTCATTAACAAGGAGAAATTTTATTAAAACATCTGCTATTGTTTCCGGAGCTGCTCTTTTTAGCAATTCTCCATTTGAAGGAAATACCATAGGAAAGAACCCCGGAAAGACAATTACAATTACTGATGTTGATTCTAATTTTGAACGTGAACCGTTGATTCGTCCTTTCGGTTTTAAAGGCGGATATATGCATGAAATATGGCAGACGGCTGCTCAGCTTAAAAGTGGATCAGGCATCAAAAAAACAGGTATTTGTACTCAAAGTATCCTTTGGTCAGACTCAGAGGTATTTGCCTCACACTCAGAAAGCGGAGGTAATGCCCTGATGTATGCCATGACCGAATATGGACTTAGTTTATTAAAAGGTCGTACTTTTACTGATCCTGTAGCCCTGCTTGACGAAATATGGCCCCAGGTGTATGATTTCGGCAAGAAAATTTGCAGAAAGGATAACCTGCGTCTGACATTTGCATTGAACGCGTTGGTTGGAGTTGATAATGCAGTATGGCTTCTGTATGCTGCTGAAAATGGCATTACCAATTTTGACGAAATGATACCTGAAGCATACAAGCCTGCTTTATCACATCATAATAACAGGGTAGCCGGTATCCCTCTAATGGCTTATTCGATTCCTGTTGACGAAATCAAATCGGCAGTTGAGAAGGGGTATTTTTTTATGAAGATAAAAATTGGACAACCCGGAACACAAACTGAGATGCTCGAAAAAGATATGGCTCGTTTAACTGACGTCCACAACGCAATCGGTAATGCGAAAACACCATATGCAAAGAACGGTAAACTCCCTTATTATTTCGATGCAAACGGCCGATACGAAAGTAAGGACACATTGTTACGGTTGCTTGATCACGCGAAAAAAATTGGGGTATTCGACCAGATAGCCATTATAGAAGAGCCTTTCGATGAGCATCTCGAGATTGATATAAGTGATATCCCGGTGCGGATTGCAGCAGATGAAAGCGCTCATACCGACAAAGATGCCCTTACAAGGATACAAATGGGGTATAAGGCTATCGCCCTAAAAGCTATAGCAAAAACACTAAGTATGACAATGAAAATTGCACAGGTAGCACATGAACAACAAGTTCCATGTTTCTGCGCTGATCTAACTGTAAATCCGATTCTTGTTGAATGGAATAAAAATGTAGCCGCGCGACTTGCTCCATTCCCCGGGATTGGCCTTGGATTGCTGGAAACCAACGGACATCAGAATTACAAAAACTGGGAAACCATGAAGGGATACCATCCTTGCAAGGATGCAACATGGGTGCAGGCAAAAGACGGAGTCTTTGAGCTGAATGATGATTTCTATGCAAAAAGCGGGGGTATTTTTTTACCATCGCCACATTATGAAGAGATGTTTCTAAAATAAAAAAAATATTTTATGATGATAAGAAATCTTTTAATCACAATACTTTTTACCGGGATCGTTTTTTCTGGTTGCAGGCAGAGCGAAAAACCCGGGGTTGAAACTCCGTTGGTCTCAACTCCTGATGCCAGGATTATTGCCACTGTCTATAACTCCGGCTTCGAGCATGCACACGACACTTACAATGGCATTTCTTCTGCAAGTGATGGTAAAATATATTATGTTCTTTGTTCCCAGCTTATTGACATAGCCGGTCAGATGTATTCTTTCGATCCAAAAAATGGAAAGATCGAACACCTGGGTGATCTTACCGCGATTTGCAATGAGAAAGGGATGAATGTAGTGGCACAGGGAAAAAGCCATGTCAACTTTGTCGAGTCTGACGGCAAACTCTATTTTGCAACGCATCTGGGTTATTATAGTATTATAAAAGGGATGGAAAAAACAGGAGTTCCATCCGGCAATATTAAGGCTTACCGGGGCGGGCACCTGCTGGCTTACGACATGAAAACAAAGACATTTGAAGATCTCGGAATTGAACCTCATAATGAAGGTATTATTACTATGAATATGGATACTCAGCGCGGACTTATCTATGGCCTGTCATGGCCTACAGGATACCTCTTTCGTTATGATGTGGCAAAGAAAGAGATGAAGGAGCTGGGGCCTGTCACAGGCAAAGGAGAAGATGGAACAGGGGAAGATTTTCGCGTTGTTTGCAGGTCACTCGCTATAAATCCTGATGATGGTTCTGTCTATTTCACTAATGCAGAGGGACAAATCAAATGCTTAAAATCTGGTCAGGATGTAGTTGAAACAGTTGAAGGCGAAAATATGAAGAAGGATTACTTCGGTACGTATGATATTTTTACCTCAGGAAGTATGGCATACAACTGGCGGCAGGTTTTCTGGTATTCACCGGAGAAAAAGATATATGGTGTTCATGGTAACTCAGGTTATCTTTTCCGTTTCGACCCCGCGATTGCAAGAATTGATGTTCTCGACAGACTTACATCTGTTCCGTCAAAACTGACAGGTATGGGTGACCAGTTCAGTTACGGATATCTTGGTTTCAAGACAAGCCCTGACGGTCGTACGATCTATTACCTTACGGGAGGTCCTGTATATGTTGATGGTAAGCGTGTTATGGGAGCGAGCTCAACAGCTAAAGGAGAGGCTAAAGGGCTTGAAGATCTTCATCTGATCACTTATGATATACCAACCGGAAAATATCTCGACCATGGTGCTGTTTTCTATCCCGATGGCCAACGCCCTCTATATGTAAACTCTATTGCAATTGGTGATGATGGTACTGTTTATACCCTGGCAAGGATCACTGAAAACGGAAAAACCCGAACCGATCTGATAAGCTTTCCCGGGTCCATTCAAAAAATGAAATAAAACCGGGAATGGTATGCGCGAACAGAAATCTCAATATCCCATTTTGACAGGCTAAAGTGTATATGGCTTGCGGTATTCATAATGCAACAGCCTGTTGGCCTCTTCAGAATTGGTGAAAAGTTCCTTTGCAGGATCCCATTCAAGGCGCTGCTTCGTTAACAAAGAAATTGTGGCCATGTGAGCAAGGCTTGTTGACCGGTGTCCTGTTTCCAGAGTGGATAGCGGTGTTTCCCTTGATTTAATACAATCCAGAAAGTTACGGATCAGATTAGCCGTACTGTTGAGATAACTGTTATCTGCCAGCAGTTTATCTGTGGCGCCTAAATTATATTCTTCAGCATCCATTAATTTATCCCAGCTTTGAAATTGCCCGGGATTGGTTGGTAATATCTTATAATCGTTCTCATTGGTATAAAGCGTCCCTTTTGTTCCCCGCATTTCAATAAAACCATAAGGCACAAAACTGCCGGAGCTGGCCTCTAAAACTTTTACAGTAGCAATTGAGCCGGAAGCAAATTCGTAGGTAACCTGCATTGTATCAGGTATTGTCCGGTCGTCATCAACTGCATACTTTCCACCAATTGTGCTAATAACGGAAGGCGCCTCTTCGTTAAGCATCCAGCGGATTAGATCCAGGTAATGTACCCCCTGGTTACTGATCTGGTTGCAGTAATCTTCCCACCAGCGGAACATATACGGAGCAATATTATATTGATACGGCCTGTAAGCGCGGGGACCAAGCCAAGCATCCCAGTTGAAGTCTTTTGGAGGATTTTCAGGTTTCATTTTTCCTATTCCCGCCGGGAACATATTTCCGACATGGCTTGCACTGACAAACGTAACTTTCCCTATTTTCCCTCCCGGAATCTCCCTGGCCAGCTTTTGAAATGTGGGAGCGCCGCGCCGGTTCAGGCCAACAGTCACTATCTGTTTACTTTTTTTCCCCGCATTTACCATCGCGCGGCCTTCATGGATTGTTTTTGACAAGGGTTTCTCTATATATACATCTTTACCTGCTTTAATGGCATCGATAGTCATAAGAGCATGCCAATGGTCGGGGGTGGCTATACAAACCGCATCGATACTTTTGTTTTCAAGTAACATGCGGTAATCGGAATATCTTTCCACTTTGTTTGGAAAGATCTCACCCATTTGCGGTATTTGTCCGGGCCTGTCATTGAGATACCTGGGATCAACTTTGGAACGATCGCGTGTAATATAGGGTTCGTATATGTCGCATAAGGCTGCAACTTCACAGTCAGGTTGACCCATGAATATTTGCAGGAGCTGTGTTCCGCGATTTCCAACTCCTATAAAACCAACGCGGATCTTTTCATTAGCCCCTGCAATCCTGTTGTAGTTACCTGCTGTTATCGGATTAACACCCAATGTAATACCTGCAGACAGCATTCCTGTCTGGGTAATGAAAGCACGACGAGTAGTTTTGCCTGACATTTGGTCAAATTATTAAAGTTAAGTATCAAACTTAATAAATATTTATTAATTACTTAATACAGAATTGTTTTTTCATTGATAAGGATACTGCATTAAAATATTATTTTAAATTATTTTAAATCTGAATTATTAAAACTAAATTGTAGAACTTATTCTATTCGAAGTGATAACATTCTTATACAGGAGACAAATATGAAAAAAGAATTCAACCGCCGTGATTTTGTAAAAACAGCTTCAATGGGAGGCCTTGCTCTTGGTCTGACCGGCAATGCAAAATCTTTATATGGAAACTTCAGTTCTGCATCGCGTAAAGTTGGTATTATCGGGCTTGATACCTCTCATAGCATAGCTTTTACCAAAGCTTTTAACAGTTCTGATGCCGGTCCTGAGTTTGACGGATATAAGGTTGTGGCAGCTTATCCAAAAGGTAGCAGCGATATTAAATCGAGTGCTGAAAGGATACCTGGTTACACCGATGAGGTTAAAAAAATGGGTGTAGAGATTGTGGGCTCAATTGATGAACTCCTTGACAAAGTTGATGTGGTTTTACTGGAAACCAATGATGGCCGCATCCATCTTGAACAGGCCATACCCGTATTCAAAGCAGGTAAAAGGATGTTTATTGATAAACCTATTGCAGCCTCTCTTACTGATGTCATTGCCATTTTTAAGGCTGCCAGGCAATACAATGTTCCTGTCTTTTCGTCCTCCTCTGTAAGATTTGAGGAGGTTACTCAGGAAATTGCAGCGGGCAAAATAGGGAAAGTATTGGGCGCAGATACATATAGTCCTGCAACCATTGAGAAAACACATCCTGATCTTTTCTGGTACGGGATACATGGTATTGAATCGTTATTTACCCTGATGGGCACAGGTTGCAAGAGTGTTTCGCGTATTTATACGGAAAATACTGATATCGTTGTTGGTGTATGGAACGATAATCGCATTGGTACTTTCCGGGGAACGAGGTCGGGGATATATGATATTGGAGGATCGGCATTCGGGGAAAAAGCCAATTTATCTCTTGGAAAAGAACAGGGATACAATCCTTTACTCATAAAGATTGTTGAATTTTTTAATACCGGAGTAGCACCGGTAACTGCCGATGAAACAATTGAGATCTTTGCCTTTATGTCTGCAGCTGAGGAGAGTAAATTGGGAGGAGGTAAATCAGTTGACATAGATGAAGTCATCCGCCTGACAGCTTCTTAAGCTCATTGAAATGGTCCGTTAATTGTTACTTTTCTGCATCTGTTGATACTGAATCAGGCAGTAATTTTAAGTACACTTTCCCGGTCGGGTCAGTTACTGTTCTCAGGGTTGAATTATAATTGAAGGTATAAAAGGTGTTTGATAATTGATTATTGAATCAGGTTCGCCTGGTATCTGACATAGCTATCCTGATGCAGCATTTTTCAGATATTTTTTTGCATACTCTCTGGCAGTCAATGATGTTATTAGTTTAAACTGCCTGTTGAAATGCGAGATATTGTTATAACCAGTTTGATAACAAATCTCAGTAATTGTCATATTTCTATTAATCAGGAGCTTACACGCATGGGCAATTCTTATTTCATTTACAAATTGAGAACAGGTTTTATGGGTTCTGCTTCTGAAGTACCGGCAAAATGATGATATGTTAAGACTTATAAGAGCTGCAATTTCTTTAAGTTTAATTTCTGTATTGTAATTCTCCATTAAGTAGTTCATTACTTTATTTATTCTTTCCGTATCAGCAATGTTAAAAGAATTTGTATAACCCCGACTGGAAAGCAGATCATAATCATTTGATTTGGCAAAAGCATCAAGAGTTTTAAAAAACTGAATTAACCTGTCAACCCCTGAAGAATTATAAACTTTCTTAATTAAATCTGCTATTTCCTTGTGCTCTTTTCCCTTAATTAGTAATCCTTGTTGTCCCAATAAAAAGAGCTTTTTAATATGGGTAAACTCGGGAAGGTCAAAAAAGCCTTCCCTGAGAGCATCTTCTCTGAATTGAATAACATAGACATCAACTAAAAGGTCTTTATTTCCTTTGTAAAAATCCTCATCATTTTTCCAGACATGTGGCAGATTAGGGCCAATAAACATTAAATCTCCGTCACTGAAATTTCCTGCATGATTCCCCATTAATCTTATACCATAGCTCTTCTCGACATAGATAATTTCAAACTCAGGGTGATAGTGCCACGGGTAATCCATATAAGGAACAACTTCTCTTTTTACGAAAATAGAAGAAGAGAGGTTAGGAATTACTTTTTCGAGCTTTGGCTGCATAACATTACTCTTTAATTGTGGTGAAAATTACACAAAACTATCTATTTATGCAAATACAGTGTTAGGATATGATAATTAAGTGGTTTCTTAATTAATTCTTTTTCAATAATTTTGCTTAGTGACATTATATACATTAATACTTCTTTTTGGCTATGAAGAGAGTTAACAATGAAAACAATATTTCAAAACAACTTTGGATCTGCTTATATGTAGTATTTTATTTAATTCTGGGAGGGAAAATATCACATGCACAAACCTATTTCACGGTTGACATTTCCAATCCGGGAGCCTTGGTTGCTGATATTTGCAGAGGGCAACAGATTGAAGAATTCAACCACCAGTTTCAGGGTGGATTATATGCCCAGTTGATTAACAATCCTTCATTCGAGGAGTGGACTAACCCAATTTCTGGCTGGACTTTGGTAAAATCTGGATCCTCAAATGGGAAATTACTGGGACAAACATCCTTTGAAACAGGCTTGATAAACAGCCGTCAAAAGCATTGTATCAAGCTGGAGGTTACTTCGGCGGAATCAGGAAATGTAGGCCTGGCAAACGGAGGTTATTGGGGAATTGGATTGAAAAACAATACAGCTTATAAAGTTTCATTTTGGGCAAAGAAAAGTTTGACATTCAGTGGTACCTTAAAAGTAAAGCTGGAAAACAACGACGGAATTGTCTGCGCACAATCGGCAGATTTTACCCCCTCTTATACCTGGCAGCATTTTACGTGTGAGCTTACAACAAGCGGTATTTCAAGTGTTGTTGGAACCAATCGTTTTGTTATTTACGCCTCATCGACGGGTGAAGTTTACTTTGACGTAGTTACAGTAATGCCTCCAACCTGGAAGAATCGACCTAATGGTCTGCGACCCGATCTGGCAGAAAAGATGGCTGCTTTAAAATTACGGTATATACAGTTTCCAGGTGGCTGTACTGCTGAGTCTGCTCATATGGATACTTGCTGGAACTGGAAAAACTCAATCGGTCCGTTGGAAGAACGGGCAGGTGCAACCAGAGTTGGCTTTGGATATAAAAATGATCATTATTTTGGCCTCGATGAGTATTTTCAGCTGTGTGAGGATATGGGAGCTGAACCGGTTTATACCACCTCGGCCGGAATTAACGAACGACCAGAGCCAGATTGGTGGCCATCATCACTTTGTCCTCTTGATAAAATGCAACCCATCATAGATGATATTTTGGATTTACTTGAGTACTGCAATGGGTCAGCCTCAACCTACTGGGGATCAAAGCGTGCTGCCAATGGTCATCCCCTACCATACAATCTCAAATACATTGAAATAGGCAATGAGAACTATTTTATGTTAAATGAGTATAATGTGCGTTATCCGATGATCTATAAAGCTGTAAAAGCTGCCTATCCTGATATTCAGGTTATGTACAATGGTAATTGTTTTGGAAAAGAACCTTCACATACTTATGGGAATCCTGTTGATTTCACTGATAATCATTTTTATTTCGGTTTCGGAACAAACTTGTATAACAGATATGATACTATTGACCCGGCATGTAAAAAAATTTGTGTTGCTGAATATGCATGTATGGGGGATGATGGTTCTAAAAAGGAAAGTTGCAATTTATTGAAAACAATTGCTGATGCAGTTTTTATGCTGGGATGCGAAAGAAACTCTGAGAAAATGTGGTGGACCGGTTATGGCAATTATGGTGCACTTTCGGGGCACAATGATTTTGGGCCAAATATAGTGGTTCACAATAGTGTATCCTCCTACGGATCACCTTCATATTACATGCAAAAAATTCTCTTCTCAGATAACCAGGGAACCCGTGTTTTGCCATTTACTCAAAACACGGCTAATTGCTTTTGGTCCGCATCAGTTGATACCGAATCGGGTAAAAACGATGTACTCCTCAAAGTGGCTAATAATAAAAGTACGTCCGAATCGGTAATTATAGTTCTCAAAGGTGTTCATAAGATTGATAGGGTAGGGCATTCCTCTACCCTGACAGGTGCCCCTGACGACGAAAATTCCATTGAGAACCCGACCAAGGTAGTTCCATCCGAAAGTACTTTTTCTGCAGGAAGCAGTTTTAAGTACCAGTTCCCGGCATTTTCAATTACTGTTCTAAGGATTGGATTATTAAAATAGTAGCTTCCGCAGAAGATATTAGATTAAAGGATTTGATAGTTGTAACTAACAAATATACCATGAATCGTTACCGTGCATTTTTTCTTTTTATTCTTTGCCTGGGAATGAATTTGCGAGCTCAGGAACTGTATATCGGCACTGCTGTTGCAGATATTACCCCGAAACTACCTGTGGCCCTGATGGGTCAGTTTAACTTACGGATTGCTGACACAATTGAAACTCCATTGACAGCAAACGTTATAGCTCTGGAATCGCGTGATGGAAACCTTTCAATTGATGCAGCAATAATGATTTCATGCGATGTTGTCGAAATACCTGAGAAATTGCTTGAAATGGTCCGAGATGAAGTACACAAACAAATACCAATGTTTGACGTGAAAAAAATCTTCATGACTGCAATTCACACTCATACAGCGCCAGTTTTAGAGAATGGGTTCCAGTATTCATTTAGATATCAGATCCCGAAAAACGGAGTTACACAGGTTGAGGAATATGATATCTTCTTTATTCAGCGGGTAACCGAAGCTGCTGTTAAGGCATGGAAGAATCGCCATGCAGGAAGTGTTAGCTGGGGACTGGGCCATGCAGCTATTGCATACAACAGAAGAGCTGTTTATTCAAAAGTAATGTCCCAGGGTAGTATGGGTGAAGGAACAGCTCAAATGTACGGGAATACCAATCTGCCGGAATTTTTAAATCTTGAAGGTATGGAAGATCACGATGTAAATGCACTTTTCTTTTGGGATAAAACAGGTAAATTAATTGCAATGACGATCAACGTTCCCTGCCCTGCACAGGAAGTTGAAAACCGGTTAGCTGTTAATGCTGACTACTGGCATCCCGTCAGGGAAAAGTTGAAGAAACGCTTTGGACCTGACCTTTGTGTACTTGGATGGATAGGCGCTGCAGGCGATCAGTCACCCAGACCCATTTACCGGAAGGCTGCCGAAGAACGAATGATCAGACTACGTAATTTGAGTCCTCTGGATGAGATCGCCAGGCGTATTGTTCTGGCCGTTGAAGAAGCTTATCAAACTGTTAAGGATGATCGCTATAGCAATGTACAACTAATCCACAAGATAGAAACGCTGAGTTTGCCAATGCGTCTGGTTACAGAGAAGGAATATATATTCAGCAAAAGTGAACGTGATGAAGCAGCAGCAGAGATGGCTGCAGACTCATCCACTGCCGGTGATGTGCTGGCTCGTATGACATGGAACAGAGATGTTGTTGACCGCTACGAGAGGCAAAAAAATAATCCCAATCCAAAATTGGATGCCGAGATTCATGTGCTTCGTATCGGCGATGTGGCAATTTGTACAAATCAATTTGAACTCTTTACCGATTACGGGATCAGGATCCAGGCAAGAAGCAATGCACTGCAGACATTTGTTGTTCAGCTGGCAGCAGGGGCAGGGTCTTACCTGCCGACGGAAAAAGCAGTAAAAGGAGGCGGTTACAGTGCTGTCATCCAAAGTGACGTGGTAAGTCCGGAAGGTGGCCAGATTTTAGTGGACCGTACAACGGAACTTATCAACAGCATGTGGCCAATGGATCAGCCACAAACTACTACTTCAACCTTTACTGTTGATGTGTCTAAGCCAGGGCCTGAGGTAGCACCTATTTGCAGGGGTCAGCAGATTGAAGAATTCAATTACCAGTTTCAGGGAGGGTTGTACGCCCAGTTGATCAACAATCCATCATTTGAGGAACTAAGGGATCCAGTATCATATTGGACACTTGTAAAATCCGGGTCTTCAAATGCCAATATAGTAAGTCAGTCTATCAACGATACAAAGATGCTGAACAAGTATCAAAATCATTGTATCAAATTAGAGATAAATTCAGTGGCTTCAGGAGATGTAGGTATGGCAAACGGTGGTTACTGGGGAATTAAACTGGAAAATAATACGAAATACAAAGTATCGTTCTGGGCAAAAAAAGGCCCAAATTTCAACGGTACTTTAAAAGCAAAGCTGGAAAGTAATGAAGGTACTGTTTACGCGCAATCGGCAGATTTAAAACCGACTGCGAACTGGCAGCATTTTACCTGCGACCTTACTACCACTGGTATTTCAAATATTACCGGAACCAACCGTTTTGTACTATTGGCATCAGCAACAGGCGATCTGTTTTTCGATGTAGTTACCGTTATGCCTCCAACATGGAAGGACCGCCCAAACGGTTTGAGGCCTGATTTGGCGGAGAAACTGGATGCCTTAAAATTCAAATTTATTCAGTTCCCGGGAGGCTGTACTGCGGAGTCTTACAAGATGGATACCTGTTGGAACTGGAAGAATTCCATTGGTCCTCTTGAGGAGAGGCCAGGTTCCACAAGAAATAGATGGGAATATAAAAATGACCTCTATTTTGGTCTGGATGAGCATATGCAATTATGTGAAGATCTCGGAGCTGAAGCGATTTATACATGCTCAGCCGGGATTAGCGAAAATACCGGTGAGAAAAAATGGTTTGGAATTTGTCCGTTAGATAAGATGCAACCAATAATTGATGATATTCTGGATTTAATAGAATACTGCAACGGGTCATCTTCAACTACCTGGGGGGCTAAAAGGGCCTCAAATGGCCATCCGGCTCCATATAATCTTAAATACATTGAAATCGGCAATGAAAACGGATGGGAGACAGCAAAGGAGTATAATCCGCGATATTCAATGATCCATGATTCCATCCTGGCTCATTATCCTGAAATGAAGATCATGTACAACGGGTTCCGCCAGAAAAATGTAACTTCTCATACTTCCGGAAATTCTGTTGATTTCGTTGATGAACATTTTTATTTGAAAGACCTGTCAGTTTTGTACAACAAATATGACAGCATCGATCCTGCCTGCAAAAAAATATGTGTTGCAGAATATGCATCGTCCATTAAAGGAAACGGAGGAGATGTAATTGGTAATTTTGGAGATGCTCTTGGAGATGCAGTCTTTATGCTGGGATGTGAAAAAAATTCTGAAAGATTGTGGTGGACAGGATATGGTAATTATGGTGGTCTTGTTGATCATGGGAATTTTGGGCCTTGCATTGTCTGGAATGATGCTGTATCTAACTTTGCATCACCTTCATACTATATGCAAAAAATGTTGTTCACAGATAATCAGGGAAGCCGGGTTTTATCTTTTTCTCAGAATACAACCAATTGTTACTGGTCTGCATCTGTTGATAATGAATCTGGTAAAAATGATATACTCCTGAAAGTAGTCAACAATAAAAGCACATCAGAAAGTGTGAATATTACACTTAAAGGTGCCGGAAAGGTAAACCAGTCAGGTCACTCCACTACCTTAACCGGTACTCCGGATGACGAAAACTCTCTCACAAATCCAACCAAAATAGTCCCATTAGCAGGTACATTTAAAGCTGACAGTAGTTTTAACTATACTTTCCCGGCTTATTCGGTTACTGTTCTCAGGGTTAAATTAATACAATAGTTTTGTTTTCTTAAGCTTCCCGTAAATGAACAAAAAGACATTACCGATTTTTCTGATTTTCATATCTATGGGTATGATTGATTCAGCAGGGCCAATGGTCAGTCTCGCCCAGGGTTCATTTAAAATATCAAATACAATGGCATCTATGCTGCCAATGCTTGCATATATTATGTATGGACTGCTTTCAGTACCAATCGGACTCTTACAGGATAAAAAAGGGAAAAAATTTGTTCTAAATCTGGGTCTTACGATTGCCCTTTTCGGGCTCGTGATTCCCATCTTTTCAGGAATGTATGGGAGAATGGTTGTAGATAGCTCTTCTCTAGTGCAATTTTATAAAATTCTTACAGCGATCTTACTATTGGGAGCAGGGGGCTCGATCCTTCAGGTTTCAGGTAATCCTATAATGAGGGATATTTCTGAAGAGGGACACTATTCAAAAAACCTCTCTTTAGCACAATCTTTTATTACAGTCGGCTCTTCAATGGGTTTCCTGATACCAGTGATAATGCTTCGTGCATTTGGACTTGACTGGAGTATATTGTTTCCGCTGTTCGCATGTATTGTACTGATCAGCTTCGTTTTGTTTAACACTGTCAAAATATCCGGAGAAAAAATCAGTAATGATCATCATGCATCATTCAGATCTTGTTTTAAACTACTTGGAAATGGGTATGTATTTGCTATGGTTTTGGGTCTTTTTATTTATTGTGGCGTTGAAATATGTATGAGCGCTCATATACCTATTTTATTAAGGGAGAAATTTATGATTTCGGTCGAGAAGTTAGGCCTTCTGATCAGCTGGTCGCTTTTTTACCTGCCTATACTGGCAGGAAGGTTTTTTGGCTCATTGATCATGTCGCGGGTGGCCCCAAAACGATTATTGCTCTTTACTGTCCTTATGGCGCTCACAGGGGTTATTTTGATTTTTTCCAGCTCATTTATCCTGACCCTGACTGGTATTTTTCTTATTGGTCTTGGATTTGCCAATATATTTCCTCTTCTTTTTTCAATTACGATAGAACATATGCCCGAACATACCAATGAGCTCTCCGGCCTGATGGTTTCCGCAATTGCAGGAGGCGCTTTAATTCCTCCTGTTATGGGAATGGTTGCCGATGGCGCTTCAATTCAGACAGCTTTTATAGTGCCGGTTTTATGTATACTCTATTTACTTTTTGTCGCAATTATCAATAACAGCAGGACACAAGATAAAACTATAAACGAAAAAATATTAACTAATGGAAAAGAATAGAAGCACTTTAAAGGCAGCCTTTGTCGGATTTGGAGAGGTTAATTCCCCCCAACAATTAATAAAAGATAAATGCCTGACGGCGCTTGAAGAAGTCAGATCCCTTGGAATTGAGGTAGTAACAACAGAACGAGTTACAGATGATCCTGAAGGAGGTGATGTCAGAAGAGCAATAACTGACTTAAAAAATGAGGATTTTGATTTGCTTATCATCTGCCTTGCCGGATGGATCCCGTCTCATGCAGTAATTTCGATTACTAATGAATTTAAGTGTAAACCGATGATCTTATGGGGCCTTGCCGGCGATATTAAAAATGGCCGTCTCATTACTGCTGCACCACAGGCCGGTACTACTGCTCTTCGAAAAGTATTTGAAGATCTGGGGTATAAGTTTAAATATGTTTATAACATCGTTGGCAAACCTTCTCCATTAGACAAAGTTATGAGTTTCGCTCTTGCAGTAAAGGCTGCAAAAGCCATGGAGAATACAAAAGTGGGAATGATGGGCTTCCGCGATATGAAACTTTACAATACTCTCTATGAGGGGCTATCTCTGAAAGCAAAAATAGGAACAGAAATAGAGTTTTTTGAAATGCTCGAAATGCTTCAGATCAGCGAAAAAGTATCAGACAAAGAAATCCAACCGCTTTTGGATAAAATTAAGAATGAATGGGATTTCGAAAAGCCGGCTGATGATAATTTCCTTAAACAGGGAATTCGCTATTACCTGTCAATACAGAAAATTGCCGGGGAAAATATGTTCGATGCAATTTCATTAAAAGATGTTGACGGGATGAAAAAGATTTTAGGTTTTCCACCTGCAATGATTTTTATGTTGCTTTCGGATGAAATGAAGTTGTGTACTATCCCTGAAAATGATGCTATGGGCGCTGTAACTCAGTTAATAGTAAAACACATTACAGGTCAATGTGCCGCGTACCTCGAGTTTTATGAGTTCTTCGAAAAGAGTGTTCTGCTGGGAGTACCTGATTTTGTTCCGGCTGAAGTTGTGAACGGGAGAGTGAAAGTTACTCCTGCTGCTTTTGGCAATATCAGCGGTGGACTTTTAAATATATCAACTCTGAAAACCGGAAGGCTTACATTGGTCAGGTTGTCAAACACGGGAGACAAATATACCATGCATATCTGCACCGGTGAAGGAAAACTTAAATCCTGGGAAGAAGCCGGTTGGGATTATCCTGCACCACAATTGCCAAGTCTCGAAATTTTTCCTGATACTCCCGTTGAAGATTTTGCACAAAGAATTTCAGGACAGCATTATATTTTAGTTTATGGTGATCATTTGCAGTCATTAAGAGACTTTTGCTTTTTAAAGGATATCAAAGTCGTTTAAAAGCAGAAATATGAAAAGGTATGATGTTGTAATTGCAGGGTATATTTGTGTTGACCTGATTCCTGATTTTAAAAAGACACAATCGGGTACCGGTATTTCGAGCCTTTTTATCCCGGGGAAATTAATAGAGATAGATGGGATTAGTTTTGCACTAGGTGGCGTTGTCCCAAATACAGGCCTTGCAATGAAAAAATTCGGTAAAAAGGTTTTTCTGAATGGATTAATCGGCGATGATTTCATGGGTAAAATTGCCATTGAATGGCTCGATAAATATGATCTTGCAGAGGGAATAAAGATAACCGATAAAGCAGGCACTGCCTTTAGCATAGTGATAGCTCCTCCCGGAATTGACCGTATTTTCCTTGAATCACCTGGCTGTAATCAGATATTTGATAATGGTTTTGTCAATTTCGAAGCTGTTTCGCAGAGCCTGGTATTTCATTTCGGATATCCCCCGCTTTTAAAACAGTTTTATCAGAATAATGGGAGTCAACTTGTTGACCTGTTTTCTGAGGTACAGAAAATGGGTGTTGTAACTTCCCTGGATTTTAGTCTGCCAGATCCTGAAAGCGAATCAGGCAGAGTAGCCTGGCCTGAGATACTAAATAAAATATTGCCATATACTGACATATTTGTTCCCAGTATGGAAGAGGTGCTCCAGATAATGCAACCCGGAGAGTATGCCGCGATCTTATCTTCATCTGTCAGCGCTGAAATTATTAGTCAGGTACTCGTCAATACTCTGAGGGAGATTGGCAAGAGGTTCATTGATTCAGGAGTTAAAATTCTTTTAATAAAAGCGGGTCAATGGGGAGCTTATCTCATTACAGGTGATGTTTCATCTATAAATGAAAAAGCCGGTACTAATCTGGACAAGGGAAAATGGAATCACCGCGAACTCTGGTGTAATGCATACAAAGCTGATCCTTTAAAAATAAGAAATTCATCAGGGGCGGGAGACACATCTGTTGCAGCGTTTCTTTCAGCTCTACTCGATGGTGAAAATCCTGAGTCTGTAGTCAGATATGCTGCCCTGGCAGGTAGAAATAATCTCTATTGTAATAATCTGCATGATGATCTAAGCAACTGGCATGAGATGACAAAAGAAATTAACTCGGTGGGGAATGAATTAATCTATTTGTAAACTGTCGGAAGTCAGAAGCCGGAAGTCAGAAGAAATTACAAATCACAAGACAAGCTTGTTCCCTATGACTTCCGACCTATAAGTATCTTAAATCTTAAAAAACATTCAAATTAAAAAACATGAAAAATATTGCTAAAGTATCTAAGGATTGGTGGAAGGAGAGCGCAACTGGTATTCCGAATTTAATTACCGAAACACCCGGTCCTGAATCGAAGCGTATGCATTCAAATACAGCGAGGTATATGAAAGGTCTAAGCAGCCAGGTCAAACTATTCCCTGTTTGTTTTGAAGAGGGTTTTGGAATTAAATTAACGGATGTAGATGGGAATCAATACCTTGATTTCTCTTCAGGGATTTATGTTACATCGCTTGGCCATTGTCATCCTAAAATCTCGGAAGCAATTGCCTTCTGGGCAAAAAAGCTGATGAATGCCCATGATTTTACCACCCCGGTAAAGGAAAAACTGATGGAAAAAATGGCCGGGGTGCTTCCGGGAAAACTAAATGCTATCCAATTATACTCTGATGGCACTGCTGCTGTAGAAGCTGCTATTCGCGCTGCCAGGGCAATTACAAATAAACATGAGTTCATCTCTGCTTACAGGGATTTCCATGGCAAGACCCTGGGTGCTGTAAGTTGCGCCCAGATGTACCGTGGCGAAACATATAGTTATGGTCCAACGCGTGCAGCAGGATTTTATATGGTTCCCCGCCCTGATCCTTACCGTCCGCTCTGGACAAAAACCGATGGTACAATCGATACTGATGCCTATATCAGATTTTATGAGGATTTTCTGAAAGAAGGTACTGTGGGCAATGTCGCGGCATTTGTTCTGGAACCCGCGCAAGGCTGGGCCGGAAGTATATTCCCACCTGATGATTTCTTCCCCAAACTAAAGAACCTTTGCGATAGGTACAAAATACTTATAATTGACGATGAGGTACTTGCCGGCATGGGACGTACAGGCGAATGGCTCACATTAAACCACTGGGGAGTAATTCCTGATATTGTCACTTTTGGAAAATCTTTTGGCAACGGATTCCCGGTAACTGCAATGGTAGTAAGCGAAGAGAATGGAGAGGCGCTCGAAAAAATCTCAGCCTCATCAAGTTACGGGGGAAATCCCATGGCCTGTGCAGCCGCGCTTGCATCAATAGAGGTGATTGAGGAGGAAGATATCCTTCAGAACGTCCGCACGGTGGGTGACTTTTTCATGAAACGTATGCTTCAGATGAAAGAACAACATCCCATCATCGGAGATGTAAAAGGGAAAGGATTTTTATTAGGCATAGAACTGGTAAAAGACAAGAATACCAAGGAACCGTTTGACGAAGCCGGTAAACTGGTATATCAGAAAGCATTCCGTAAAGGATTGGCCTGGATTCCTGCCGGACATATTCTGCGAATGTCACCACCCCTAATTATGGACGAAAAATATGCAACCATGGGAATGGATATTATTGAAGCTGCAATTACAGAAGTGGAGAAGGAATTCGGTTACATATAAATTGAATTATCCAAAAGGATTATCTACATTTCATATATGAAATTATTCACCATGCAGGGCAAAGTTATCCGGTTCGGAATTATAGGCCTTGGTTTAATGGGCAAAGAGTTTGCCAGTGCGGTTGCACGCTGGTGTCATCTGCTTGATGACAACCTTCCAAGACCGGTTATTACCGGTGTTTGTGATACCGGTAATGAAGCCTCCCGTAACTGGTTCCATAAAAATTTTGACAGCATCCTGATATCATGTTCCGACTATCGCGAACTGCTGGCCTCTGACGATATTGATGCAATCTACTGTGCCATTCCCCATAACTTGCACCAGCAGGTTTATTCAGATATTATTCGCGCCGGGAAACACCTCCTTGGTGAAAAACCTTTTGGTATCGACCTTGCAGCCAATATTAAAATCCAGGAAGAGGTCAAAAAACGGAGTGATCTTGTAGTAAGGTGCAGTTCGGAATTTCCATATTTCCCCGGGGCAAAGCGCGTTATTGACTGGCTTAGAAGCGGTTGCCAGGGACAGATAATTGAGGTGCGCAGTGGTTTTCATCATTCCAGCGATATGGACCCGGGTAAACCCATTAACTGGAAAAGGATTGTTGAGATAAATGGTGAATATGGCTGTATGGGTGACCTTGGCCTGCACACACACCATATTCCATTCCGGATGGGATGGAAGCCGAAATGGGTCTTTGCCGATCTCCAGAAGATAGTAGAGACACGTCCCGATAGTATGGGAAACATAGTACCATGTCTCACATACGACAATGCCGTACTTACCACTCGTTGTAATGATCCTGTAAGCGGAAAGGAATTTTCACTTGTTCTTGAGACCAAACGGATGGCTCCCGGACAAACTAATACATGGTTCATCGAAGTTTACGGGACAGAGGGGTCGATCAAATTCTCGACACATGATCCAAGATCTGTGTATTACCTCTATACAACCGGAAAAGAACAGGGTTGGACAAGAGTTGATATTGGTTCCCAGTCATTTATACCCTCTATCACCGGAGGTATATTTGAAACAGGTTTCTCAGATGCTTTTCAGCAGATGATCGGAGCTTTTATGCTCGAATTCAGTGACAACAATGCTAATATTCCTTTCAGCACAGTTCTGCCAGGCGAAACGCTTCTTAGCCATCATCTGATGACAGCAGCTCTGGAATCGCATAAAACAGGTCGACGTATTGAATTGTGAAATATTAAACCATTTAGAGTTGTTATAAATAAAACAAAGAAGAATATTATTATGAGTCCGGCAATGTTAATAAATCCTGTTGAATCCCGGAAAATAGTGATTTTCGGGGCCGGAAAGATCGGACGTTCATTTATTGGACAACTATTCGGATGCAGTGGTTACAGGGTTGTTTTTATTGATACTGATCTTGTAATTGTATCCGGTCTGAACACCCGTGGGAATTATCGCGTGATAA
>JBAXXU010000014.1:0-55319 GCA_037127735.1 Bacteroidota bacterium | reverse complement strand
TTTTCTTGATGCAGTTAAACAGATCAATGTCGCTACCGGATATCCGTTTTTACGGCATATTCTTAATTCTTCAGGCATTGCAAGGTTCCCTCAATTTCAATTTGAAATGGTACGGCCGGGTATTGGTATGTATGGAGTTGGTCATTTCGATGGTCTGGCTCTCAAAACAGCAGGACGGTTTAGAACG
Organism: Bacteroidota bacterium; assembly: GCA_037127735.1. Taxonomy (GTDB): domain Bacteria; phylum Bacteroidota; class Bacteroidia; order Bacteroidales; family VadinHA17; genus LD21. The sequence goes on along the minus strand of JBAXXU010000014.1, from coordinate 55,132 downwards.
AGGATTTCACAGATAAAGAGAATAAGGGCCGGTGAACCTGTAGGATATGGCTGTTATGATGTGTCTGACAATGAAAGAATCATTGCTATATTACCTGTTGGTTATGCTGATGGTATGAACAGGAAACTGGGTAACAGGAAAGGGAGCCTGTATATAAAAGGTGTACGGGTGGCTGTAATCGGAAATGTATGCATGGACATGTGTATGGCAGATATTACCGGATTAAATGCAAATGCCGGTGATGAAGCTGAGATTTTTGGTGAACATATTAGTATTGATGAAATAGCCAATATATGCCAGACTATTCCATATGAGATACTTACCTCAATTCCCGGAAGGGTTAAAAGAGTCTTTTTCAGGGAATAGTCAGAACTCTGAATGAAATGATGCCCAATCAGCCCAGAACACAAATGTGTTCAAGGTTGATGTTGTCAAGGATACTTATCTTTCTTCCTTCAATTCCTATAATCCCTTCTGAAGAGAGGTTGGAAAGTGTACGGATGGCATTCGAGGTTGTCATGTTCGAAAGATTGGCAATGTCTTCCCTTGAAAGAGAGACATGGATTGTTTTACCATCTGCTTCAAAACCATAGGCATCGCGCAACACCATAAGCGATTCTGCAAGACGTCCCCGGATATGTTTTTGCGTCAGAGAGACGGTTCTGTTGTTAGAAAACCCAAGTTCTTCAGTAATAATCTTGATAAATTTCAAAGAAAGGTCCGCGTTTTTCTTAAGTATCGATATAAGTGAGTTTTTTTCCAAAATACAAATCGCGGAGTCTTCAATAGCTTCAGCAGAAAATGACCAGGTGTATTCAGAAAACAGTGCCCGGTAATCAATAAATCCGTATTGGCTCACCATCTTCAGTATCTGTTCCCTACCACCTACTCCCTGTTTGAAAACTTTTACTTTTCCTGAAGCAAGGCATATCAAACCTCGTGATATATCACCTTCTTTAACCAGTAGCCGGCCCTTCTTAATAAGCTCCAGGGTATGGTACTGTACTATTGTCTCTTTATCTTTCTGATTTAACCCTTTAAAAAATGAAGAAGGCCCTTCCAGACATATCTTAATATACGGATTTAAATACTGCATAATTTGATTATGTTAAAAAAATGTCAAAGGTAGCAAAAAAAGTTAGCAGAAGTCAAATTAACATTTTTTAACATATTCACTTACAGGTAGTTGTAAATATCACAGGGTCAGCTTCAATACCGCGCCACAAGTGGCATTTTTCTTCCTGCTCCAAAAGCTTTTGACGAAATTCTTAATACCGGAGGAGCCTGGTATCTTTTGTATTCATTGAAGTCAATCATCCTTATGACTTTTAAAACAGTATCCTTTTCTGATCCTTCGCTGATTATTCTTTCGGCAGGTTTTTGCAATTCAATATACTGGTATAGAATTGCATCAAGAAGGCTGTAATCGGGAAGTGAATCAGTATCAAGCTGGCCCGGTCTTAATTCGGCGGACGGTAATTTCTGAATAGTGTTTTCAGGAATGATCGCTCTCTTCCTGTTTATAAAACCGGCCAGCCTGTAAACATCAGTTTTATAAACATCACCGATTACAGACAGCCCTCCGGCCATATCTCCATAAAGGGTGCCATAACCTACAGCAGCCTCGCTCTTGTTAGATGTATTCAGCAAAAGACAACCGAACTTGTTAGAGACCGCCATAAGGAGAATGGCTCTGACTCGGGCCTGAATGTTTTCCTCAGTAATATCTTTATTTTTTCCTTCGAAAAGAGGTGTAAGTTCTTCCTCAAAAGCGATGAACGGTTTTTCAATATTTACAAGATCATAATGTACATTGAGGGTATTGGCAAGCGTCACAGCATCTTTAACAGAATGGTCTGATGAATAACGCGATGGCATAAGTAATGCTCTTACATTTTCATTTCCGAGGGCTTCAGCGGCAAGGCAGAGACAAATTGCTGAATCGATTCCACCCGAAAGGCCGATTATACAGCTGTTGAAATTTGTCTTTTTAAAATAATCGCGTATGCCGGTCACAAGAGCCTTATGGATAAGAGGTATTATCCTTGTTTCAGTGACTTTCCGCGAGAAAGATACTGAATTAATATATTCCAATGAGTATGTTTCAACTGCTTCCTCAAAGAAAGGGAGCCGGTTAATAATCTTACCTTTTTTGTTCACAATAACAGAAGCGCCATCGAAAATTAGCTCCGTATTTGCACCTGTCTGGTTAACTGAAATAACAGGTATTTTGTATTTTTTGGCTTTAGATCTGAATATGTTTTCTTTTGCCTTAATTTTGGTATAGGAAAATGGTGATGCCGCGATATTAATAATGATATCAGGATTTTGTTTCGCAAGCTCTTCCATTGGAGAGAGGGTGTACAGTCTTGTCTTTTCAAATTCATTGTCGAATGGCTGCTCGTCCCACAAATCCTCACAAATAGTAATAGCAAGCTTCAACCCATTGAATAAAAAGAGAGAAAAACGGTTTCCCGGTTCAAAATATCTGTATTCATCGAAAATATCATAAGTAGGCAAAAGTGCTTTATTGGCACAAAAGATAACTTTTCCTTCTGAAAGGACCAGGGCTGAATTAAAAAGTTTCTTGCCTTCCGGTTTTTTGTTCAGGGTAGGAGATCCGACTATAGCAGTAATGCCGGTACATTCAACGGCTATCTCATTTACTGTAAGAGAGCATTTTTCAATAAAGTCGAGACGATCGAGAAGATCAAGAGGAGGATATCCCGATATACACAGTTCTGAAAAAATTATCAGATCGGATCCTTCGGCTTTTGCTTTTTTAATTGCATTGCAGATCAAACCCTTATTCCTGTTGAAGTTACCAATATGATAATTTAGCTGTGCTATGGTGAATTTCATCAGTATCCGGTTAAAAATTAATACCAAGCCTGAAACTCAGTATTTTATGAGATATTTTGTCCAGTGGCTGATCTGTATTGTCCTTTGTTATATCAAGGAAATTATTATCAAAATTCAAGCCTAAAACCAGGGCAGTAGTTCCTCCCAATGAATATTCAATTCCCCCGGTAATGTGGTAGGAAAGGTTAAACATCCTTAATTCATTCATGGCATTTTCCCTGGCGATATCAAGAGAAGGAATGTCTGCTTTTCCACCGATAACAAATTTGGGATCGAATCCTACGTCAGAAAAGAATGTCAGATAACCTATCTGGTTTGTCTGAAGCTTAAGACCAACCGGAATTGTCAGATATTGAATCTTATAGATCACCGGTTTGCCAGGTAAGACAGTAGATTTGAAATTTGTGAATTCCATCACGGTTGTATCACTGCATATCAGCCTTCCTCCGGCATTAAGGAGACTTATCCCGGTAGAGAAAGAATAATTAGGAGTGAAGTATTTGTTAAATGTCAAACCAAAATTAAAGCCCGGTCGCGCACCGTCATTTTTGACCTCCCTGGCATCAGATGAGAACCAGCTAATGACCGGATCGGCATGTAATCCGAAAACAATTTTTTGCTGAGCCCGGGTTATACTGTAAGGAATAACGGAGAAAAGCAAAACGAACAAAATTGTAACTGATCTGTTTTTAAGGGATTTAGCTGTTTCCATAATTTTTTCGATGATGTTGACTAATCTCATGTAAAAATAACAAATATTAAGAGAAGTTATTGTGTCGTTTTAATAGTTGCCTGATAATTGAAAAAGTGTTTATTTTGATTTTTTAAAAAGTAGTGCGCTATGAGAAACCGGTTTATCACTATAATTATTTTATCATTGACCGTTACGGCGATGATTTCATGTAAAAAAAATCATTATAAAGTTAATACTTCTTCCATAGATATAAAAATTAAGATTAAAAGGCTTGAGAAGGATCTTTTTACATTGAACCCCAACGAGATTGCCGCTAAGGTCCCCTTTCTTAAACAAGAGTACAAAGGGTTTCTTCAGTTATTCAGTTATGTGATTAATACGGGCGATATAAATGACGCTTCTTTTGGTGACTTCCTTGTCAGGTTTTGCACTGATAAGCAGAATAATGATGTTTTCGCGCTTACAATGCAGAAGTATCCCGATATCAGGAAGATTGAAGTAGAGCTTCGGGAAGCATTCCGCCATTATCTCTACTATTTCCCCGGCAACCAGGCTCCTGCTGTTTATACTTGTATCACAGGGTTTAATAATAGTATTATCACCGGAGATTCAGCACTTGGAATAGGATTGGACAGGTATCTGGGGGCTGACTGCGAATATTACCCGAGGTTGGAAATATACAGGTATATGGCAGCCAGAATGACAAGGGAGAATATTGTTCCTGACTGTATATATGGATGGGGCGCATCGGAATGGGATTTTTCAACTTTAAAATATCCTGCTGATAATGTTCTGGCGGAAATGATACATAATGGCAAACTTAAGTACTTTGAAAAATGTATGCTTCCGGAAGCCACTGATGAGATAGTCTTTGGTTTCACATCTGATCAGATGAAATTCTGCAGAAATAATGAGGGTCAGATGTGGCAATACCTTATTGAAAATGATCTGTTATTTAAAAGCGATCAGATGACAATACGCAAACTTACCGGGGAAGCTCCGTTCACGAGCTATTTCACGAAAGAATCGCCTGGCAGGGCATCTGTATGGCTTGGTTTCAGAATTGTTGAATCGTACATGATGAAAAACCCCGGAATTAACATTAAGGAGTTGATGAAAAATACTGATGTTCAGGACATTCTCGAAAAGGCAAAATACAGCCCCCAATAAAAAAGGCTGCACCTCGCGATACAGCCTCCAATTTCTTCAATTGCAATACTATACAGGATGAATTGCCTCAACAGGGCATACGTCGGCGCAGGCGCCACAGTCAGTGCATACATCCGGATCAATTTTATAGATATCGCCCTCTGATATTGCTTCAACAGGACATTCATCTATACATGTTCCGCAAGCAGTACAATCATCATTAATTTTGTAAGCCATTTCGATTATTTTTTGATTGATAATTACAATAAGTTTGCAAAAATACCTTTATTTTTTTATTTGAAAAAGAAACATGACAAATAAATGAAAGTTTATGGTTCTGTTATCTTGTTTACATCAAATACCCTACTGGCGCTATATGTATAAAAAGTTATAAACGACCTGATTTTAACTTAACCTGAATTATTCACATATATACTTAAATCGCTCTTTTTCTTTGTGTTACTTTGTGATGTACTTTGTGTACCTTCGTGGTAAAAAAACATTAAACACTAAGTCGCACAAAGGGTTACACAAAGGCTCACAAAGGTTATGAATAAAAGAAGTTAATTAAAAATCGAGACTGAATGAGAGGTAGAAAATTCGTGGTAACAGGTAGCCGTTATCTATACCCCAGGCCCAGTCTGCCCTCACGAAATAGCCAAATATCTGTGCCCTCGCCCCTGCACCAAACCCTGCTACAATAGGTTCCCTGTTCGAATCGAGGCTAACTGTTATGGGGCCGTTGACCATGTTTTCAGTATCATAACCATTATGGCTTGACCACGGAGATTTACCCGACCATGCAGTTCCTACATCACCGAACCCGACAACCTGAATACTGTTGAGGAAAGTGGATCTCAGTGGATGGCCTGCAAAATATCTTACCACGGGCCATCTTAGTTCACTGTTTAAAAGGGCAAAATTATTGCCGTTCCTCACATTTTGGGTGAAACCCCTCATATTAGTTGCAAGAGCCTGAAAACCATAGTTTACATTTGAAGTAACAGGTATTGAATTATCGAACATCGGGTATTTATTAAACAAATAGCCCATCCAGTTATCAACACCACCAAGATAATAGATCAGTTTGGTTGGGCCGAAGGAGGTGCTGGCTGCAAATCTGTTTGCCCATATAAGTTCTCTGTGAATTCGCGTGTATTTCCGGAAATCAATACCAAGAACGATCATATCTGATTTTTTACTTGTGAGTTCCTTATAATATTCCCCAAAGATTTTAAACCTTGTTCCGAAGTAGATATTAATACTTCTCTTGCGGGTATTGTCATATATTATTTCACCTTTCAGGCTGACCCAGTGCTGAGTATAGTTTTTATGGTTTAATGAAGCCATATCGGTGGCGAGATAAACATACCGGTCGTTTCTGTATGAAAGTGTTCCTTTGAGCGCGAGGACAGGTGTAATAGGTTTGGAGTAAGTAAGATATAAGTTGTGGGTGTAGGCTTTGAGAAGAGTGTCAGCTGAGTTGAGAAAGTATGCCTGTCTGTGAAAAATGAGTTGTTTGTCGAAGATCCCCATAAGATTCTCAACGCTAAAAAGGTATTCATTACTGTCGAAATTTCCGGAAAATCTGAACCCACCCGTGATCCGATAGTTCTCAAACAAATCTAGTGTCCCGAATCTTGTCAGGATATTCACACCCGGATTAAAATATGGCGCCCCTCCGCTATATACCTGATACGAATTATTGAGGAAACTGAAGTCAACCTGGTTTGCTATATAATTATTATAAAAAGATGTTTCATATATCCTGATAAGAGGTAGCTTAATCTGCCCGGTGTCAAGGTCAATATCCATATATTTCTTCCGCCACAGCTGATCGTAGTAATTTTGTTTTTCCTTCTCAAAAATGTAATGATTTATGTCAATAGGTTCATTTTTAATGTAATACTCATAGATAGGTTTAGTAAGAGTATCCCTCCTTTTTTTATCTTCGGCAACAAGCCATTGCCTGAGCTGTTCTATACTGTCGGCTTTGTGGAGAAACCGGTTTTTCTCTATCCGGAAGACGCTTGTCAATATCTCTCCTGCAGGCACAGGTTTTGCTTCGCTTATCAGACCTTTCCTCAGAATATACTTCCTTTTACTGAAGAGTATTTCACCAAACAAGTCAGATCCATTTGCAACTGACTGGTTTATAATATTCCTGTCATAATTTGTAACAGGAAGAGAATTAATAAAATACCTGTAATGGGTTGTAGTGTCTATATAGCTTATCGAGCTGTCGAATTTTGCAATGTACCTGTTCATTATACCATTCTGATCGCCGATGTAAGCAAATTTGTTATTCGCGATTCCTGTGGGTTGAAACCTGTCGGTATATTTGTCTTCAGAAAGCCTTACAAGGATATTGCTTTTTCTTGTTATGTTGTATGTAAAAAGGTCGAATGTATTTGATAGTTTTTCAAATGGGTTTGCTGTATTTGTCAGGGTATCAGATAACCGGTTCGATGAGAAGATTATATCTCCGGGGGTATCTTCCAGGAATGAAGGGTTAAGGTCATCAGCTACATCCCTGGTAATCTGCTCATTGGTTCCTGAAGCGATTGTATGGATATAAATATCTGTTATGCCGTCCTTTACTGCAGAGAAGGCAAGTCGCGAGCCATCAGGAGAGTATGAAAAATCGAGAACTTTATCAAAATACAAGAGGTTCCTTTTTTCAGTTGTTTTTTCATCTACTCTGTAGAAGTACATCACCAGGTCGGCTTTTTCATCACTAATGAAAGTAAGGATTTTTCCACCGGGGCGCCAGGCAATAACAGGATAAGTATTATCAGTAACCTGCTCGAATTTCGGTTCGGCTCTGAAAATAATTTTTTGTTTGCCTGTTGCCTGGTTGTAAAGCCATATTCTTTTTCTTCCCCAATCGTTGGTAACATAAGCAATATATTCTCCTCCGGGGCTTACTCTTACCTGCTGGTAAATCTGTTCTTTCCTTGATTTTCTTATCGTGTTTCCATCATCATCAGGAAGACTCCTGTCACCTGAATATTCATTGGTATAATATTTTTTCCATTCTTTCAAAATATCTTTGAGATCGTTTCCAATAACATAAAGGAAGCCATCATCAACATTTTTATAGATTTTAGTCAGATAAATAATATTAGGTATAAGGACATCTCCATACTCTTTTCCGATGAATCTCCAGAAAGACTGACCGGCATCAATTGCATCTTTGTATTCAAGATGGCTGATATTTTTGAATTTGCCGGATTTGAAACCATCCTTAACTCTGTTGTCAGCCTCTAAGTCCCATCCATACGATACATAATTAATAAGCCCTTTTATAAACCAGTCAGGCATATAGATAAGAGAAGAGCTTGCTATTCTGTCTTTTTGGTCGGCATTGTACAACATTTCATTGATAATCACCTCAGTAATTGAAGCCGCTATCTGTCGTTCAAATGCCACATGGTCGCCCTCATAGTAGAGCATTACCTTGTTTTTAATTATCCTGCTGAATCCACCGGTATTATAGCTGTCTTCATCAAAGGTGACAAGACCAATATTTGATTGTTTGTATTCGGCATTTTTATTGTATATGATGAAGATCAGCCTTTTCTCGAGTGAATAGTCGAAATAATCCTCAATTTCCTCAAGTTTTTTCCTCGCGTACTCCGCCGTGAATTGAGCCAGATCGCGTCCGTTTTCATTAAAGTAACAATCGAAATCGTCGAACCGGTAGTACTGCCAGTAATAATCGTAGAACTGAACTTTGTTTTTACCAAAAGACATTTGATGGCCATTATAAAACTGACCACCGACATTTAAATAAAAAGCCCAGGCTATAATAGTGATAATCAGTTTTTTAATACTACTCATTTTCAAAATCTTCTTGAGATAACCGGAGCTAAAATTAACAAATATTGTTCCAAAGAATCCTGATAATTCAGCAAAACTAATGATAATCTGTTTTAAACTATCTAAAAAGCCGAAACTTTATTAATTTTGCTGAACTTAAATAGAATTCATTTTCCGGTCTGATTTTTGCGCAATGATAATCAACCAAAATTCAAATGGATTGTTATTTTAAAGAATTTAATAATACAATATTATCTTTGTATAAAATAAAAGAAGGTAATTCACCAACTACTAAAATTAAAAATTGTTATGAAAAAATTGTGTTTATTTATTTCTCTACTGGTTTTCGGAGCCACAGGCTTCGCGCAGTTAGCCCAGACGAAAATGCAGATATCCTCGACCGAACACGATTTCGGAACTTTTAAAGAAGAGGCAGGCAGACAGACTTTTGATTTTATTGTTACCAACACCGGTACTGATCCTCTTGTAATACAGAACGTAGTGGCGTCATGTGGCTGCACAACTCCTGATTGGACAAGGCAGCCTATTGCCGCGGGAGCCAAAGGCAAGGTTACTGCAATATACGATCCTAAGGACAGACCAGGGCCGTTCAATAAGACTCTTTCAGTATATGCCAACACGAAACCTGAAGTTGTTGTTCTTGTTATTAAAGGGGAAGTCACTGCACATGAAAAAACTATTGAAGAGTTATTTACCTTCCCGGTTGGAGCTGTAAGGTTCGAGAGCCAGCAACTTGCTTTTACCAACATTAAAAAGACCGAAAAAAAGATAAGGGTAATGCAACTGGTTAACACTTCCACTGCTCCGGTAAAAGTTGAATTTGATGGTTTACCGGCACATCTCGCTATTAAAGCTAATCCGGAAACGCTGAAACCAGGTGAGAAAGGGTTGATAGAAGGCAGCTATGATGCCTCAAAAAATGCAGGCTGGGGAAATGTAAACGATATGATTAAAATAAAGCTTAATGGAGTTGTCCAGGAAAATGTATTTTATTATGTATCAGCAAACCTTGTTGAGGATTTTTCTTCTCTCTCTAAGGATGAACTGGCAAATGCTCCGGTATTCAAAGTCGCTTCAACAACATTTGATCTTGGTAAAATAAAAGGTTCCACACAAAACGAAGTTGAATTCAAATTTACAAATGAAGGGAAAAGTGATTTGATTATCAGGCATATAAGAGCTACGTGCGGTTGCACGGCAGTTCAGCAGGGAAATCAGGGTGTTGGGATCAAACCGGGTGAATCAAGCTCAATAAAGGCCACATTCTCTTCGGGCAGTTACAATGGAAAAGTTACAAAAGCAATCTATGTTTATACTAATGATCCTAAAAACTCAGAGGTTGTGCTTATGCTAAACGCTGATGTTGAACAACCACCTGTTGTAAAATAGATTATTGGAAACACAATATATTATTATTGCTGTTCAGAAGGGTGTTGGGTAATAACCTGACGCCCTTTTGCTATTTTTGTATTAACTTGTTTTCATTGATGGACAAAAAGAAAGAATATAAGAGCACCCCGACAGTACATGAAGATATTCCGCGGCCACCAGGCATAAATCCGGATGTTCTTACTAAATCAGGAAGGAAGCAACGAAAGAAATATTCAGTAGATGAATATGTTGAAGGGATCATCTCAGGCAACAGAACTATCTTGAGTCAGGCCATAACATTAGTGGAAAGCTCGTTGCCCGGGGATTATGAAACAGCACAGGCAATCGTTGAGAAATGCCTCCCTTACAGTTCAAAATCAATCAGGATTGGAATTACCGGTGTTCCCGGAGCCGGCAAAAGTACCTTCATCGAAACATTTGGATTATATATTGCAGGTGAAGGAAGAAGACTTGCCGTACTGACAATTGACCCGAGCAGTGAACAGACCAGAGGAAGCATTTTGGGTGACAAAACAAGAATGGAACAACTGGGTATTCACCCCGATGCTTTTATCAGACCTTCTCCTACTTCCGGCACATTTGGAGGAGTTGCAAGAAAAACAAGAGAGGCAATAATATTATGCGAGGCAGCAGGTTTCGATACAATCCTGGTTGAGACGGTTGGAGTCGGACAATCTGAAACAGCTGTCCACTCTATGGTAGATTTTTTTCTTCTGCTTATGCTTGCCGGAGCCGGCGATGAGCTCCAGGGCATTAAACGGGGAATAATGGAGATGGCAGACTTAATCGCAATCACTAAAGCAGATGGGGACAACAAGATGGTTGCAGAAGGGGCAAGGTCTTTATATCAGAATGTTCTTCATCTGTTCCCGGCAAAGTCATCGGGGTGGAAGCCAAAGGTTCTCACCTGCTCAGCCCTAAAAAACAGAGGGATTAGTGAACTTTGGGAGATCATGATGGAATATTTTAAACTCACCGTAAATTCAGGATATTTTGAGGAACACAGAAAACAACAGGAAGTGATCAGAATGCATAACACGATTATTGAATACCTGAACAACTCATTTTATAACCAGGAGGATGTTAAATTACTCCGACCTGAGCTTGAACGACAGTTATATGAAGGGACAATTACTTCCTATAAAGCAGCTGCCAGGCTACTTGATAAATATTTCAGGAAATAAACTGAATTGACAATAATTTATATCTTTACCCGAACTTAATTATCTTAAAACAGATACAAATTCAAAATTACCGGCCATGAAAAAGATCATTGTTTTTATTACTATTACGGCATTACTAACTGCTTGTTCTTCCAAACCAAAATATGTTGTCAAAGGAAAAATAGAAGGCTCCGACAGTATTACTTTCTATATTCAGAAAAGGGAAGCAGGGAAAGTCATTACAATTGATTCTGCCGTATCCAAAAAAGGCTCATTTACGATTAAGGGCGGCGCAGTTGATTATCCTCAATTAGTTCAACTGGTTGCAGGAAAAACAAAGAAGAGGACACCGTTTTACATTGAAAACTCGGAAATCACCATCACCGGGAAATTGGATTCGCTCTTCAATGCCAAGATTACAGGATCAAAAACTCAGGATGAATACCAGTCGTTCGTTGATTCAAATAAACCATTGTCAGAGAGTTATTCGAAAACCTATAATGAGTACCAGGCTGCAAAGCAGACAGGAAATACAACAAGAGTTGCAGAAATTGAAAAGCAGGCTGATTCCATTCAAAAAGAGATGACTAACCTCCAGAAAAATTTTGTAAAGAACAACCCGGCTTCTTATGTTTCTCCTTCAATTTTGGGAAGTCTCAGTTATGAGATGGAAGCAGAAGATATCGAGTCAATGATCAATTCCATGAGTTCAGAAGTTGCTGCAATTCCTCAGATGAAAAGCCTTAAGGAGAGGGTAGCTGTCATGAAAGCTGTTGCTGTTGGTCAGAAAGCTCCAGATTTTACAATGAGTGATGTTGATGGCAACCCGGTTGCTCTTTCATCAAAGACAGGGTCAAAATTGCTTTTGATTGATTTCTGGGCAGCATGGTGCGGTCCCTGCCGCCAGGAAAACCCGAACGTTGTAAAGGTATATGCCGAATTTCATAAGAAAGGGTTTGATGTATTTGGCGTTTCTCTCGATCAGAAAAAAGAGGACTGGGTTAAGGCAATAGCTGACGACAAACTGACATGGACACATGTTTCAGATCTTCAGTACTGGAGTAATGCAGCAGCTAAAATGTATGCCGTGAATGCAATTCCCGCGAACTTTCTTTTGGATGAAACAGGAACTATAATTGGCAGAAACCTCAGGGGCGAAGAGCTGTATAATAAGGTAAATGAAGTACTTGGAGGGAAGAAATAGGTTCAGGGTTCAGGGTTCAGGGTTCAGGGTTCTGGGTCGACTACCCAGCACCCAGTACCCGGTACCAATCTTAATCTTCCTTCAAAATCTCTTCCAGAATAAACCCTGTTCCCCGTACTGTTCGTATATCAATATTCTTATCCTCCGAGACATACTTTCTCAACCGGCTGATAAAAACATCCATACTTCTTCCGAGAAAGTAATCATCTTCACCCCATATCTCTGTAAGGATATCTTCTCTCGCGAGTATTTTATTTTTATTGATAATGAAATACTTTAATAGTTGTGCCTCTTTCAGGGTAAGTTTCTCTTTTGTATTTCCGGAAACCAGCTCCAGTGTGTTATATTTCAGAACAGTATCGGATATTTTAAACTCATCGTTCGATGATGAGTAGGCACGTTTAAGAATGTTGTTGATGCGCAGAATAAGAACTTCAGGATCGAATGGTTTTGTAATATAGTCATCAGCGCCGATCTTCAGCCCTCTTACAATATCTTCTTTAAGATTTTTCGCTGTAAGGAAAATGACAGGTACATCGGGCTGTGCCTCCTTTATTTTTTCGGCAAGGGTGAACCCATCCATTTCAGGCATCATTACATCGAGGACACAAATATCAAATTTGCCCTGGTTAAACAGTTCCCATGCCTCTTTGCCATCGCGGCCCAGCGTCACATCAAAACCGCTGATCGTGACATATTGCGTTAATATATTCCCAAAATCCCTGTCGTCTTCAGCTAATAGCACTTTCATAATCCGAATATTTATGATTAATAAGGTATTGTAATTGTAAATATACTACCTTTTTCCGGTTTGCTGCTAACGGTTACATCTCCGCCATGAGCTTCCGCGATTTTTTTAACATAATAGAGGCCGAGGCCCAACCCTTTGAATTTATGAATATTCCCTGTTGATGCCCTGTAAAACTTATCGAATACATGTTTCTGGTCAATCTTATTGATACCAATACCATTATCAGCAACCCTGATACATATATTATTACCTATGGTGAATCCTTCAACATCAATTACAGGCACTTTGTCGGAATACTTAACCGCGTTTGAAAGCAGATTATTGAGAAGGGTTGTAAAATAGACTACATCAAGGTCAACTTTAGCTCCGCTGAAATTATATTTTTGATTTATTGAAGCGTTATTACCGCCCCCGGATTTAAAACTATCAACAACATCATTCATCAATTCTTCAATTTCAATAGTTTTCTTATCGAGCTGGAACTGAGTTCTTTCCCACATACTAATCTCAAGTATCATATTGATAAGCTGGTTCAGATGAACACTCTGCTTCCCGATAAGCTTCGCGGTCTCTAATATCTTGGCATCATTACTTCTGATCTGCACCATTTCTAAAGTTTTCCCGGCCACTGTTATGGTTGATAATGGCGTTTTTAGCTCATGAGTCATATTGTTGATGAAGTCTGTTTTCAGATTCGAGAGCCTTTTTTCTTCCATAAGGTTCTTATATGTTACCATAAAAATTATTACAACTACAAGGATACTGAAGATACTCATTGCAAGAGAAGTTGCAGACTCTTTCATAATTACTTTCTGTTTATCGGAGAAATCAATAAGACAATCAAAATCAAGAAGGTAATAATTCGTTTCCGACCTGTCGCCTTTCACAAGAATTTCTGATGATGTTCGATTTTTTAATACAGGTGGTGCGTTTCCTGTTCTGGAAACCCGGCGGTTAGCGAATTCTGCACTGGTATAAACAGGAATTCTTACATCATTATTTATTAGTTCAAGGCGGTTAATAACAATCTTAAATGTAAAATTCTTATCAATACCCTGTCTCGCGAAGTAGTTTGATAAATATTCTGAAAGATCCTGCTCACGGGTTAGTGCTTTTGAAACAAATGCCAGAACATCTTTCTTTTTCAATGTAAGGGCGGAATCATCTTTAATTGCAGCGATGTCTTTCACGGCTTTTGCAGAGTACCCGTTTATGATATATCGGGCGGTATCGAAGCCATCGGTTGACATTCTTCTGTACATGCTTGAAAGAGCATCCTGTGAGAATACTCTGTACCGTAGATTAAACATCTCATCTTTCTGTTTCCATACAGTTGTAATAAGAATTACCTGGACAGATATCAGAATCAGTATGGATGCAATACCAAGAATAAGAACGGTATTTCTCTTTTTCATCTTTTATATTTTACTTTCTCAAAATTATTCATTTTATTGACACCTCTGAACAGTTAGCCAAACATTAACCCGGCATTAACCCGGTGTTAACAAAATAACAATAAAACCGGTTGTATCTTTACATCGTAAAACTTAAAGAGAGGCAGTCATGAAAAAGATTAAATTGTTATTAATAGTAGTATTCCTTCTCGCGGCCGGTTCATCCTTTCAGCAGGCAATTGCCCAGGAGAAGACAAAAGCAGAGCAGGAAAAAGAGCAGCAGATTCTGAAGGCAATTGAAGAGCAGAAAAAAGCTATGGCCGATCAGAAGCAGGCACAGGCAGAGTCAGAACAATCTCTGAAAAAGCAAAAATCAGAGCGGGATGAAAATCTTAAAGAGATTCAGGTTGAGGTCACAAGTTCAGATGAGGGAGGAGATGTTATCAAATATTTCAGCCCAAGGGGTAACAGATCGTATCCTTTTACTGAACCATTTATTATATCTGATAAGGACATGCAAGGTTTCTATGGGCATGGAATGGGTGGCGATTCGGAAAAAACAACCTGGGATTTTTCCAAATCGGTAAAAGAAACCACATTCTCAAAAGAGTATTCTTTTGATGTTGAGAAAACGGTAAATACAGTCGTGATGTCAGTTATGGGCGACTGCAAAACCGGTGAAATCCGCATCAAGATCGTCATGCCAAGCGCGAAAAACTATTCTGATATCGTGATTGATGAATCAGGCAATCTCAACTGGAGAAAGTCATTCACCGTTTCAGAAACAGAAAATCAGGATAAAACCGGCGAATGGAAGTTCAAGATTGATTCAAACAAAGCAACAGGTTTTTTCAAGATTTCTCTCCAGACATATTAGTTAGTTTTCATTTTTGTAAAAGGGTACCTTGTCAAATATATCCTGAAGTTTGAGAGTGTGGCATATTTCCCGGCTTCAAGCTTTTTAATTCGCACACGACTCCCTGGGGATGGAGCCTCCGGTTCTTCTTGACTTAACTTTTTTGTTTTATTTCCAGCAAGTTGGCTCTTTGTTGCCTTTGAAATAATGTTTATCTTTATGGCTATGACTGTAGAGCATCATCGCTTTGGTTATAATCTATAATTTAACTATTTTTGCTATTCAAATTATAGTTGAAACAACAATGTTATCAACCGTTTTATTAACATTTGGCCATATTACCAAAGTAGAACTATAATGAAGGGAGAATTGAGTTCGTATAAGAATCTGCTCGATGACATTAAGAATAGAATCAGGCAAGGTCAATTAAGAGCTAACTTTTCTGCAAATGCCGAATTGCTTGCCACCTACCTGGATATCGGTAAAATGATTCACGAACGCCAAAAACATGAAGGATGGGGGAAAGGTGTTATTCCACGTTTGGCGAATGATTTGAAAAATGAATTAGCTGAAGTAAAAGGATTTTCGGAGAGGAACTTAAAGATGATGGTACAATTCTACCACGAGTATTCTTATTTACCCTCAATTTTGCAACGACCCGTTGCCCAAATAGAAAACCAAACAATTTCGTCACTACCATTGTCTAAATTTAAAGAACAAATTGGGCAACCACCCGTTGCCCAATTACAAATTACTGAATATCAGATTGATTTAATTGCACTAACAGGATGGACACATCATATAATTCTCATACAGAAAGTAAAAGACACCCTTACCCGTTTCTGGTATATGCAACAAACCATTACCAATGGTTGGAGTCGCGATACATTGGTCGATATGATAAAAAGCAATCTCCACCTGCGACAAGGAAACGCTATAACTAATTTTGACAGAACATTGCCTGTACCGCAATCGGAATTAGCGAAACAAATGCTCAAAGACCCTTATATATTTGATTTTATGACTTTGGCTACACCTTTTTCCGAAAGAGAATTGGATTTAGAGTTGGTCAAACATGTTCAACAATTTCTACTCGAATTGGGGTCCGGATTTGCTTTTGTAGGGCACCAATATAAATTAGAGATCAGCGATAAAGACTTTTATATTGACTTACTGTTTTACCACCTGAAAATGAGGCGCTTTGTGGTGATTGAACTGAAGAAGGGAGATTTTATACCTGAATATGCCGGAAAGATGAATTTTTATTGCTCAGCAGTGGACGATATTCTTAAACACACCACTGATCAGTGTACCATTGGGCTGATTTTGTGCCAGGGGAAAGATAAACTTTTTGCCGAGTACACTCTGAGGGGTATTAACAAACCAATTGGAATTTCGGAATACGAACTAACTCGTTTATTGCCCGACAACCTGAAAGGCAGTCTGCCAAGCATAGAGGAGATAGAAGAAGTTCTGGGATCAAATCAAAATTCAGACTGAAAAGAGATAGCGATATGAAGCGGGAAAAACTATTCTGATATCGTGATTGATGAATCAGGCAATCTCAACTGGAGAAAGTCATTCACCGTTTCAGAAACAGAAAATCAGGATAAAACCGGCGAATGGAAGTTCAAGATTGATTCAAACAAAGCAACAGGTTTTTTCAAGATTTCTCTTCAGACATATTAGTTAGTTTTCATTTTTGTAAAAGGGTAACCGGCTTGAGGGCCGGTTACCTTTTTATTAACTATTCCGCCTGAGCCGAAGCCCTTCCACCCTTAACACTTTCAACCCTTACAGTAAATTTATTCCCGTCTTTTACAATCCATTTCAGATCAACGCGCTCGTAACCTGAAATATTCTTAACCTCCATACGTTGCGGATTCTTCTTCTGTTCTTCACAGATATTCAAATCTTTATCGAAAACAATCATTCCTGCAACCACAGTTCCTCCATCGAGATAGATATAATCCGGCGGGTCAATTTTAAATTTCATATTGCCGGCTGAATGGGTTGGCAACATTCGCCTGTTTTCAACTGTAGCGGTTATCTCTTTAAGTCCCTCTGACAGCTTTTTTACTTTAAGATCTGTAACTTCCAGTTTCGGAGACTGATAAGCGTTATAGATACAAAAAGCAGCATTGCGGTGTGCATCAGTTTCAAGAAGAAATCCAGGGTGCAGCCTTCCAAAGTTTTTGCTGAAACCACCAACTTCAATTTCCCCGTACACGGGGTGCATAACCTTCTGCCAGGGAATAAATGAATCTTCGAAAAGAAGAAGTTTTTCAAATTCGTATGGATCAGTATTTGTTGAATCATAGTACATGAGGTATGGAGTCCATAGTTCATTTGAATAGACAAAGCAACCCATTTGACCATGCCACCAATCGAGTTCCCCGCCATAAACCGCATACAGATCCTTCCAGATAGTCAGAAGCTTATAGCCGGGGATAATTAGTTCACCTTTTTTACCTATTGTATTTATTACAGCATCATCCGACCGGCTGTAAGCTTCAGCGCCGCCACCCTGGATAGAAGGACCCCTGAGGATCATCCCACCCGAGTTATGGAAAGATTGTGCTCCGGTAATATTTCTGTGTTTAAGGGTAAAATCGCGGATTGCCTGGTTTTCGGGAAACGCGAAAGGGTATTTATCAGCGCCATTCTGAACATAGTTTGGCTGCCAGTTAAAACCCCAGTCGCGGTTGCCATCGTATCCGCCTGGTCCGTCTTCATTTATTAATCCGTCACCGTCGTTGTCAATACCTTCAAGACCCAGTAATTCGTAATCTCCTTTTTCGCCAGGTTCAACGCGGATCAGCCTGCGTGGATCCTTAGGGTCTTCTTTGAATTCACCATTGGGATTTTTTCTCCTCATCTGACTGATATTCTTGTCATTGTTGAGATCGTCATACCCGTCCTCATCAAGTAGTCCATCGCGGTCATTATCCCTGGGAACAAGACCCGATCTCGGTGGAACGCCAACTGATGTAAAATACTCCCTCGCATCGGGGTTTATTGTAGGTGAAATATAGAATGTTTTATCTTTCAGCAATTGTTTAATAAATGCATTACTGTTATACATTTCACAGAGATACCAGGCCGTATAAAGGGCCATTTCAGTTCCCTGAAGTTCTATTGAATGGATGTTACCGTCAATCCAGAAACCTGGTTTATTTCCGGGATCCAGAACTTTCTTATCCGTGATTGTAAGAACAATAATATCTCGTCCCTGGTATGACTTACCTGCCGATTCCATTGTTACCAGATCGGGATATGCTTTGGCAAGTCGCGTACAAAGGTCAACAACTCCGGCATAAGTGTAATACTTATTCCATGATGCCTGAACTTTTGGATTAGCGGGTGTTCCTGCCGCCCTGAAAAACAGCTCTTCATTCTGCGCAGTCGCTGAAAGTGCAAGAAACAGGAGAAATGTAGAAAGAAATATGAAGGAGAATATCTTTTTCATGATTAATATTTTCAATTATTTATTATTTAAGTTCGATAGTTGAAGTTATTGTTCCTGTGTTCAGGGCGCCTGCTGTTATCTTTACTGATCCTCTCCCATTTATGAGCCAGCTCAATTCTACCGACTGGTCACCTTCCAGCCGTTCTACTCTCTGAACTTTTTGTCCGCTCAGTAAACTCTGCTTATCGCCTGGTTCAAGAGAAATCCTCATTATCCTGGTCCACATGTTGTTATCGCCTATTTCGGCGCATGTGGCAAAGACTCCTTTATTATGCAGCTTCAGAGAAATTCTGGAAACATTTTCTCCCGCATTTTCAGTTTTAATATCAAGAAACTCAAGCTCGGGATGCATTGCTGCAATAGCGGTAATAAATTTGTAATTTCTAGTTATCAGATCGCCAAGAGTATCTGCAGGGGGATTGATCATGACGAAAGGCTTTATGCCACCCACCTCTGCTTTTTTGCCGGGGAAATCGGGATGTTCAATTTCAGTCCAGGGAACAAAGACATCATTAATTTTATTTTTTTCGGCAAATTTAAGGAAAGCGGCCTCACTGTTTTTTCCTTTTTCGGCAGGGAAACACCACGCGGGTGTACTGAAGCTATATCTTCCGTAATGATAATAAGCCCATTCCATAAAATTACCGGGGGTAGTTATTGTCGCGGGGGCTCCTTTTGCCCCTGTTATTTCATGGTATTTATCGGAAACAAGCTTATTAATTGTTTCATCGGTTTTCAATATAGATGTAATTTTTCCGTCTTCCTGCTCCATCCTTTGCCTTTGTCCCGATCTCCGGCCCATACTCTGTCTCGTTCCCTGTCCACTTCCAGCGGATGAGGCAGTGGTTTCGGGTTTTTCAGATGCTTTCCACGGTTGACCCAGGTTATCCTGAGGACCAAAGGTAAAGACTGCATAAATATTAAATTTGTCAAAAAGGAAATCAGCTACTGCTTTTGTTTCCGGTTCCGAAACAGGATATATTCCGGCATTAAGACCAAACTCTTCATAATTATAAGTAAAGTTTCTGTTAAAATTTACCCCTCCGGGTCCATCTTCATTGAAATTGCCATCTTTGTCATTATCAATACCTTCAGAGTAAACCAGGTATCTGCCTGATTGTCCTTTTGAAAGATCAGCTGTCAACATAATCCTCTTATCTTCATCACTTTCAACATAGCTTCCTGAAGGGTCCTTAATACGAATGAGGGTTATTAAACCATCCTTATTAAGATCTTCGAATGGGTCCTCGTCAAAAACAAAATCCCTGTCATCGTCGGTTGACCTGGCGTTTACAGTCCTTTCATATTTTAAACCGGAAAAGAATTGTTCTGTCGCATCGGGGCTGACGTCAGGGAAAACATAAAAAGTAATTTTATCAAGGAGTTCTTTTATCTCTTTTGACGAGGACTCTTTTAGGAGCGAACCGGCGAAACCCAAAGCCAGTTCTTTACCAAGCAGATGATTCCCTTCAACACCACCAAAAACTGCTATTCCCGGCTTACTGTCCTTATCACCGTTACCGATAGTCAGAACCCATATCTCTTTTCCCCCGGCAGTTTTGACAATTGACTTAACAGAGCAGATAGATGGATATTCCTTGTTTAAAACGTCAATTTTCCGCGACATCGAATTGAAGTTATTGTATTGATCCTGAGCAGGAAGCTGCAAATAACTCATAAAAAAGACTATTGACAGAATTATAAATCTTAAAGGTGATTTCATTATATATTTATTAGTTTTATTATTTCCCCCCCGATTTAAAAGGCTTTTTACCAACGGACCTAAACTGACAGTTGTTAAAAAACGGATCCCAATGCCTGCTTTGATAAAATTCGGCAGTTTTAATATTAAAGTATCCCAGTATATGTTTAGGTGACACTGTGTAGATCAATTCGTCGTTATCGCCAAAGTAGGGATCGGTGATTGTAAGAACTTCTTCAATACCAACATCATTTTTATTGGAAACAACCGAATATATTTCATAGATGAATTTTGGAATTGCAATAATTATAGTGTAGGAACCATAATCTTTCCTCTGGAACAGGAAGTAAGTAACTTCAATAGGGTCACTCGGATTGACTCGGTCTGTGGAGCCTGGAAGTTGACTTTCGAATACAAACCCTTCATTCATAATACTTTCAACAACATTGAACTCTTTAGTATTATGAAGAAAGAAATAACATTCTTTAAAATTTTTCAGTATTGTTGCAAGTGTCTCTCCTTTACTCTTCATCCGGTACTAAGTGGATTTTCTGTTAAATCATTTTCAAAAATAGCGTATATTATTTTATTTGCAACACATAAACCATTTGTTCTGTTATATGTTAAATTTGTACCAATAACGAATTTTGTGCCTGATGCGAAAAATGTTCTGTTTTCTGATATTGGTGTTCATTATATCGTGCGGACATCAAGGTACTGATGCAGTAAGCAGGATTATTACGGTAAGCATCGCTCCCTTTAAATATTTTGTTGAAGAGATCGCGGGTGATGATTTTAAAATTAACGTGATGGTTCCTGCCGGATCAAATCCTCATATTTACGAACCTTTCCCGGAACAGATTAGCAAACTCAGAAGTTCCGTTGCATACATAAGTAATGGTTACCTGGGTTTTGAAATGACCTGGCTCGATCGTTTTTATGAGACAAATAAGACGATGAAGAGGTTATCGTTAGGTGATAAAATTGATCCTGTTGTTTCTGCACACCACCGCGAAGGGGACCATATTGAAGGCGCAGATCCGCATTACTGGGTCTCTCCAAAATGTGCCCTGATTATGGCATCATCTGTCAAAGAATTCTTATGTGAGCTTAATCCGTTACAAAAACAGAAGTACGAAGCCAATTATCAGAGCCTTGTTTCACAAATTCAGGAGGTTGACAAAAAGGCACAGGAATTATTTTCGACTGTGCCAAACAGATCTTTTATGATTTATCATCCCAACCTGGTATATCTGGCAAGGGATTATGGACTTGAAGAGATACCGGTTGAGTATGAAGGTAAAGAACCTTCTCCATCGGGAATGAAAGACCTTATTGACCGCGCCAGAAAAGAGAGGCTGAAAATAATATTTGTTCAAAGGGAATATGATACCAAAAATGCTAAAGCTATCGCCAACGAAATCGGAGCTGAAATAAAAATTATTGATCCATTGTCGGAAGATTGGCAAAAGGCAACTATTGATATTATCATTGCAGTACATAATAGTTTAATTGAAAGTTCAAAATAATCTTCAGGTATGGCCTATTTGTTTGAAATGCATTCTTTATCAGCTTCTTATGGCACCAGTATTGTGTTGCAGGATGTGAATTTCAGGGTTAGTGAGAATGATTTTATAGGTGTTATAGGTCCAAACGGAGGAGGAAAAACAACTCTTTTAAAAATAATTCTTGGATTACTAAAGCCGGTAAAAGGGAAAATAATTTTCAATAATGAACTTTTAAACGGGAAAAGCATTGGTTATCTTCCCCAGATATCAACGGGAGATGTTAACTACCCGGTTACTGTAACTGATATTATCCTATCAGGTCTCATGATACAAAAGGGAATCATCTCAAGAATGTCTTCATCCGACAAGAAAAAAGCAGGATTGGTGATTGATGAACTTGGTTTGTCAGGAATGGCAGGGTCAACCTTAAACGAATTGTCAGGCGGGCAGATGCAGAGGGTTTTCCTGGGGCGAGCCATTATCGGCGATCCAAAATTACTGTTACTTGACGAACCCGGTAATTTTGTTGATACAACTTTTGAAAATGATTTCTATGAAAAATTGAGAGACCTCAATAAACGTATGGCAATACTGATGGTTTCTCACGATGTAGGAACCATATCATCGCATATTAAGTCTTTTGCCTGCGTGAACAGGAGTCTGCATTATCATCCCTCGCACGAGATAACAAATGAAGATCTTCTTGCTTATGGATGTCCGATTCAACTTGTAACACACGGGGATGTTCCCCATACAGTACTGAAAAGCCATATATAGTGGAAGCCAATATTTTTCAATATGAATTTATTCTTAAAGGTCTCCTGGGAGCGATCTTTGCAAGTATAACTGCCGGGTTGGCAGGTACATATATTGTTTCGAAGCGAATGGTATTCTTAAGCGGAGGTATCACTCATGCATCATTCGGAGGTATTGGTATCGGTTATTTTATTGGAATCAATCCCGTTATTGGAGCCGCTGTCTTCGGGATACTGTCAGCCCTTGGTGTTGAATATCTTTCTGTTAAGCAAAAGATACGAGAAGACTCGGCAATTGGTATCTTATGGGCTTTCGGTATGGCAACAGGAATAATTTTTATCTACCTGACGCCAGGATATTCACCTAACCTGATGAGTTATCTTTTCGGGAGCATCCTGACTGTTACAAATGCCGATATTCTGGCATTGGGAATAATGTCGGTTATCCTGATCCTTTACTTTGGAGTATTCTACCGGACAATTCTATATATTTCTTTCGATGAAGTATTTGCCAGGACTTATTCATCCTATGTTGATATATTTAAATATGTTACCACATCGTTGATAGCTCTTACCATTGTTTTAAATATCCGGATGGCTGGAGTGGTTCTGGTTCTCTCGCTGCTGACTATTCCTCCAAATATTGCCATGATATTCACCAATATCTATTTAAAAATAGTTATCTGGTCAATTCTTGCCGGATTCGTTGGCACAGCTGCCGGATACGCTATTTCGTACTTTGCAGGAATACCGGTAGGTGCAACAATAATCTTTACACTGGTAATAATATGGGTATTGGCAAAAGGTGCAAATCACATAATTAAGAAAATCTCAATTTAAAATACAAATACAATGGATTACGATCTTATAATTATAGGCAGTGGCCCCGGTGGCTATGTTGCAGCAATCAGGGCCTCGCAATTGAAAATGAAAGTGGCAGTTGTTGAACGTGCTGAAATGGGTGGTATTTGTCTTAACTGGGGCTGTATCCCCACAAAATCTCTTTTAAAGAGCGCCCGTGTATTTGATTACCTTACTCATGCCTCCGATTATGGGATTACCATATCAGGTGAAGTAAGGCCTGATTTTGGAGCGATTATAACGAGAAGCAGGAGTGTTGCAGATGGTATGAGCAAAGGGATTCAGTTCCTTCTCAAAAAAAATAATATTGTACTCATAAAAGGATTTGGTCGCCTCGCGGGAAACAATAGTGTTGAAGTAGAGGATCCTGATGGAAATAAGAAAAATTATTCTGCCAAAAATATTATTCTTGCTACAGGCGCCAGGTCTAAAGAGCTGCCCAATCTGAAACAGGACGGGAAGAAGATTATTGGCTATCGCGAAGCTATGACACTTGAAAAGCAACCCGGTTCAATGATTGTTGTCGGGTCAGGAGCTATAGGCAGTGAATTTGCAAATTTCTATCAGTCAATAGGAACTAATGTGACACTGGTAGAGTTTCTCCCGAGGATAGTTCCTAATGAAGATGAGGAAGTTTCAAAGCAACTAGAGAGATCGTTTAAAAAAATGAAAATGAAGATTATGACTGATTCCTCGGTTGAATCGGTTGATACTTCGAAAGAAAAATGTCTTGTCACAATAAAAACCCCAAAAGGGACAGAGATAATAGAAACAGATATAGTCTTTTCAGCAGTAGGAGTTACAACAAATATTGAAGATATTGGTCTTGAAAAGGCAGGGGTAAAAACCGAAAATGGTAAAGTTGTTGTTGACGATTATTACCGCACAACGGTCCAGGGTGTTTTTGCAATCGGCGATATTGTTCATGGACCGGCGCTTGCCCATGTGGCCTCGGCGGAGGGGATAATTTGTGTCGAAAAGATAGCCGGAGTGGAGGTAGATCCACTTGACTATAAAAATATTCCTGCCTGTACATACACTAATCCGGAAATAGCATCATGCGGTCTGACAGAGGCAGCCGCGAGAGAAGCCGGTTATGAAATAAAAGTCGGTAAATTCCCTTTTACTGCCTCAGGTAAAGCAAGCGCTTCAGGTACAAAAGAGGGATTTGTAAAACTCATATTTGATGCAACGTATGGCGAACTGCTTGGCGCGCACATGATTGGAGATAATGTAACAGAGATGATTGCTGAGATAGTGGTAGCAAGGAAACTCGAAACTACCGCTCATGAAATAATTAAATCCGTTCACCCGCATCCGACAATGTCAGAAGCAATTATGGAGGCTGCTGCTGCCGCTTACGGAGAAGTAATTCATCTTTAATTTCCCCGAACGCAACCATTTTTTATTTTTTTCCATCAATCTTTTGTAGAATTATTGTTGTTTAAGACAATTATTTCATATTTTTATATTCTCAAAAAAGGTAAAAAACCTTGTCAGAGATAAAGGAAATAATAAAAGGTTGTCTTGAAGGTGACAGAAGGGATCAGGAACTTCTTTACAGGAGGCATGCATCAAAACTATATGCGGTATGTCTTCAGTATTCGGGTAATGATGAGGAAGCAAGGGATATTTTGCAGGAAGGGTTTATTAAAATTTTTGAAAATCTGATTCATTACAAGCACGAAGGTTCTTTTGAAGGATGGATGCGCCGGATAACGGTCAATACAGCGCTGGAAAAATTTCGCAGCAGGCATAACCTCTATCGTGTTGATGACATTGACCAGATAAAGGAACCTGATGCAGAACCTGATAATCAGGATTATGCAGGGCTTGAGGCAAATGACTTGCTTGGTATTATAAGGGAGTTGCCTCCGAAATACAGAGTTGTATTTAACCTTTATGCAATTGAAGGGTATTCGCATAAAGAGATAAGTAAAATGGTGAATATCTCAGAGGGAACATCAAAATCAAACCTCTCCCGGGCAAGGACGATACTTCAGAGGAGAGTCGGATCATATACTGGAATTAAGAAGAGAGTGGCAAATGGTTAAGGGTGAAGCAAATATTGATATTGTCTTCCGGAACGGACTTAAAGATTACGAAGTACTTCCACCTCAGGAGGTTTGGGAAAATGTACATCCTTATATTAAAACTAAATCACGGTCATTTGTATTAATCAGGGCAGCTGCTCTCATCGCGGTTCTTATGACCTTAAGTTTCTTTGCCTACAGATGGAGCAGGGAAATATCAACAGAGCTTGATAGCGCCCTGATATCTCTTAATGAGGAGGCTGTCGCTCCTGATTTTTCTGCTTTATTGGATAATCCTGTTAAAGTTACAACTAAAGCTAACAGCCCACTTCAGGATTACCCGGTATCCATAGTCGAAAATTATTCAGACAAAGTCATAGAATCTCAAAATGAAAAGGGTACTTCTCCCGTGGTTGCTCTACTTCGTGAGACAAACATTTTATCGGCATACAATAGGCCTTTATTGAAGGGATTATCTCTCGTTACTCTGAACTCTTCACAAAAAAACACATTTGAAATTAAAGAAACCGAACAACAATATCTTCCTGAGAATAGCACAACAAAAAATACTGACAGGTGGTCGGTAGCTGCCATGGCATCACCAACATATTATTCAAGGTTCGGTTCAGGCAATAATGAGATTTCAAAACAGCTGATGGCTTCTGAACAACCGCTTATGTCATATTCCGGCGGGGTTGCTTTCACATATAAAATAAGTAAAAGGTTCAGTGTTCAGTCTGGTCTTTACTATTCCTCTTTGGGTCAGGAAGTTGATGGGATCAACTCATTCGGGGGTTTTCAGCGATATGACATTACAAAAGGCGACCGTAATTTTGAAGTGCTTACTACAAGCGGGACAGTTTATACAAATAACGGAGATGTATTTCTCATTTCCACCGGCCCGGGTAACAGAGTAATTACAGCTTATACAAATGATGTATTCGATCCTGAGAAAGCAAGTCTTCAGCCCCTTAATAATACACTCAGGCAAAACTTCAGATATCTTGAACTTCCGGTTGTCCTGAGGTATAAATTTATCGATAAAAAGATAGATTTCAATCTTATTGGAGGGTTATCTTATAATATGCTTGTCAATAATTCTGTATTTACCATAATTGACGGCAGTAAATATCAAATTGGAAAAACTGAGGGACTAAATCCGATTTCGTTAAGCAGCTCCATCGGAATGGGTATGGAGTACAGTTTTTCAGAAAAGCTTTCAATGAACCTGGAACCAACTTTCAGATATTACCTGAACCCATTTAATCAGGCCACAGGATCAACAATACGTCCTTACTCATTTGGAATCTTCTCCGGGCTTTCCTATAAATTCTAAATCATTATAAATCACCTATTTTGCCCTACATCTAATGCCTTGCTCACTGAGCCTTGGCTATCTTCCTTCATTTCACACATCGAGCATTTTGTACATCATGAAATTATATATCAGGTGTAAAATTATTACCTTTGCACATTATTTTAAAAGCCTCAGGAATATATGATATATCCAAACATGAAAACAGTGATTACAGCTTCCGTAATGGTCATCGCTATTATTATAATAATCTTAATGGCCTTGGGGTTCAGGTGCGTCAGCAACACTAATAACATGGTGCTTCTGCCATCAGATACAGTTTACTCTGTTCAATCATTTAAGCTTCCTGATACTGTTACCTTTGCCGGTGAAGTTATGCCCCTCGGCAACTTTGATACAAGAGAAAGCCTTGAACGCGAGATACTTATTACCGCCTTCAGACATTCCTCAACAATCCTTATTATTAAGAAAGCAAACAGGTATCTTCCGCTTATCGAAAAAATCCTGAAAAAAAATAATATACCTGATGATTTCAAATACCTGGCAGCTGCAGAAAGTGAATACAGTAATATGATCTCTCCTGCCGGCGCTACCGGCTTCTGGCAGATTATGGCTGAAACAGGCAAGGAGGAAGGAATGGAGATCAACACTGTTGTCGATGAACGGTATGATGTTGAAAAGTCAACCCGGTTTGCATGCGAATATTTTCTGAAATCGTACGAAAAATATCGCAACTGGACCCTGGCTGCAGCATCATATAACGGAGGAAGATCGCGAATAGATGAGCAGATAGAGATTCAGCATCAGAATAACTACTACGACCTTCTCTTAACCGAAGAGACCGCGAGATATATTTTCAGAGCAGTTGCATATAAGCTGGTAATAACTGATCCCTTGAGGTATGGATATAAAATAGGTAAAGACGATTTGTACCCGGAACTGAAGTTCTATGAAGTAAAAGTTGACAGTTCAATAACTGATTTTTCAGTTTTTGCAGAGAAGTTCGGTACAAATTATAAAATGGTGAAATATCTGAACCCATGGCTCAGAAAATCATATCTGACTCCCAAACCCAACAAGGAATATCTGATTAAAATTCCTTCAGAAGGGATGAGAAATATTAAAAAAACAGAAACTGCGAACTGATCATTTGATTGTTGATAGTTGAAATGCATGATGAGATAAAGGTACTTGGAGCCAGAGTCCATAACTTACAAAATATCGATGTTACCATTCCGCGAAATAAGCTGGTAGTAATTACCGGGTTAAGCGGAAGCGGAAAATCATCTCTTGCCTTTGATACAATTTACGCTGAAGGTCAAAGACGTTATATGGAGACTCTTTCAGCTTATGCCAGACAGTTTTTAGGCGGGATGGAACGTCCCGATGTGGATAAGATAACAGGTTTAAGTCCGGTAATCTCTATTGAGCAGAAGACAACAAATAAAAATCCCCGTTCTACGGTCGGTACCATCACGGAAATTTATGATTTTCTGAGGCTTCTTTATGCCAGGGCAGCTGAAGCATATTCCTACGCATCGGGCGAAAAGATGGTTAAATACACTGATGACCAGATACTTGAATTGGTAAAGAGCCGCTTCTCAGGGAAGAAGGTCTGTTTTCTTGCCCCGGTAGTGAAAGGGAGAAAAGGTCATTATAAAGAGTTATTTGAACAATTAAGACGAAAAGGGTTCCTTAATGTGCGTATCAACAGTGAAATAAAGGAACTTAAACCAGGCATGAAACTCGATCGCTACAAAACCCATCATATTGAGCTTGTTATTGATAAATTCAAGGTTGGGGAGATTACTGACAAGCGACTTTCTGATTCCGTTCTTATGTCGCTCGATCAGGGCGATGGAGTGATGATGGTTCTTGATATTGAAAATAATGAACCTCGCTATTTCAGCCGTCATCTTATGTGCCCGGTCACCGGGTTGTCGTATAACGAACCGGCGCCTCACACTTTTTCTTTCAACTCGCCTCAAGGGGCGTGTCCGCATTGCAACGGTCTTGGTGAGGTATCGAGCATAGATGAGAAGAAAATTATTCCCGACAGGGAATTGAGCATAAGAAAGGGAGGTATTGAACCTCTCGGGAAATACAGGAATATATGGATCTTCTGGCAGATAGAGGCTATAGCTGAAAAAAACGGATTCACTCTCGATACCCCTGTTAAAGATATTCCTGAAGAAGCCCTTAATAAAGTCCTCTATGGTTCTGATGAAGTTTTGAAGCTTTCTAACACACCTCTTGGTATGACTTCAAACTACTTTCTTACGTTTGAAGGCGTGGTTAATTTTGTCGGAAATATTGAAACAATAAGCGGTAAGAAAGAAGGAACAAGAATCAGGGACCAATATGTGCAGTATGATGTTTGTCCTGACTGTCATGGAACGCGGCTGAAGAAAGAGTCATTGTTTTTCAGGATAGCAGATAGAAATATTGGAGAAATCTCAGCAATGGATATCAAAGAGTTATCTCTGTTTCTGACTAATATTGAGGAGAAAATGACAGGAAAGCAAAAGCTTATTGCTGCTGAAATTCTGAAAGAGATAAGGGCAAGGCTATGTTTTCTGCTTGAAGTTGGACTGGAATACCTATCGCTGAACAGGGGTGCCAGAACTCTTTCGGGGGGAGAGAGCCAGAGAATCAGGCTTGCAACACAGATAGGCTCGCGACTTGTGAATGTATTGTATATACTTGATGAACCAAGTATCGGACTTCATCAACGGGATAATCGTCGGTTGATTGCCTCTTTGAAACAGTTGAGGGATGCAGGTAATTCGGTAATCGTTGTTGAACACGATAGAGAGATGATCCTCTCAGCTGACTACGTGATTGACATGGGCCCCGGAGCCGGACGTCACGGTGGCCTTGTTGTTGCACATGGCAATCCGGAAGAGTTGATGAAAACAGATACTCTTACTTCATCTTATCTGAATAATAAAAGAAAATTCCACATTCCTGATGAAAGGAGAAAAGGGAATGGGAAATTCCTCCTGCTGACAGGAGCTTCGGGGCACAACCTTAATAATGTAGATGTTACGTTACCTTTAGGAACATTTATCTGCGTTACGGGAGTATCAGGAAGCGGGAAATCATCACTCATTAACCAGACTCTTCATCCGGCGCTGGCAAAGAAATTTCATAACGCGGGTAAGTCACCGTTACCATACAAAGAAATCATCGGACTTGAACAGCTCGACAAAGTAATAGAGGTGAGCCAATCGCCAATTGGAAAAACTCCCCGCTCTAACCCTGCAACTTATACAGGGGTATTCACAGATATCAGGAAGCTTTTTGAACAGACAACTGAAGCTAAGATACGCGGGTTCGGCGCCGGAAGATTTTCATTTAATGTTAAAGGTGGACGTTGTGAGGGATGCGAAGGGGCAGGGATGAAAACCATCGAAATGAATTTTCTGCCCGATGTATATGTTCATTGCACCGAATGTAACGGCAAACGGTATAACCGCGAAACACTTGAAGTAAAATTTAAAGGACAATCAATCAGTGATGTCCTCGAGATGACTGTTAATATGGCAGTTGAGTACTTTGCCAATGTGCCTTCAATATATCATAAGATTAAAACAATTCAGGATGTCGGACTGGGCTACATCAAGCTGGGACAGCAGTCAACAACCCTTTCCGGTGGCGAAGCACAACGAGTTAAACTTGCGACAGAACTGGCAAGGCGCGATACCGGGAAAACACTTTATATTCTCGATGAGCCAACCACGGGATTGCATTTTGAGGATGTAAGAGTGTTGCTCGAGGTGCTTAATAAACTTGTTGAAAGAGGCAACACTGTTATCGTTATTGAGCATAACCTCGATGTAGTAAAGATGGCTGATTATGTTGTTGATCTTGGCAAAGAAGGAGGGAAAGCCGGAGGCGATATTGTATTTTCAGGATCGCCCGAAAAACTTTGCGAATGTAAAGAGAGCTATACAGGGAAATATCTTAAAGCAGAACTTAAAGCATAAGAATTTAGCCTTAATTATTCATTTACTTTGTGAACCTTTGTGTAATTCTTTGAGTTCCTTTGTGGTTAAGGATTTTTTACCACGAAGTATCTCAAAGTGTAACACTAAGTAACACAAAGGAAAACAATGAATTAATCATATTCATGAATAGGATAGGTTAGTTATATTTGAGAAAATAAATCAGTACCAATGCAAAAAATGGAGAAACCGGCGGATCTTATAAAAGATGCTTTTGAACAGAAAACATGGAATGAGATTCATACAACAGATTCATGGAGAGTTTTTAAAATAATCTCTGAATTAGTAGAGGGTTTTGAAAAACTGGCACGTATTGGTCCATGTGTCTCAATTTTTGGTTCAGCAAGAACTCATCATAATGATAAATACTATTTGCTGGCTGAGAATATTGCCTTTAAACTTACTCAGAACGGATATGGAGTCATAACCGGCGGAGGACCGGGTATTATGGAAGCGGCTAATAAAGGAGCCAAACGGGGAAATGGAAAATCTGTTGGTATAAATATCGCTCTTCCTTTTGAGCAGAGTGCAAATCCATATATCGATGCTGATAAACTGATTACTTTCGATTATTTCTTCATCAGAAAACTAATGTTCATGAAGTATGCCCAGGGCTTCATCGTGCTCCCCGGTGGCTTCGGAACATTCGATGAACTCTTTGAGGCAATAACACTGATCCAGACCAAAAAGATAGGTAAGTTTCCGATAATACTTGTTGGCAGGAAATACTGGAGCGGACTGATAGATTGGATTAAAGAAGAGATGCTCGCGGAAGAACACAATATAAAAGAAGAAGACCTGAACTTGTTTACACTGGTTGAAACATCAGACGAGGCTGTGGATTATATTGTTAAGTTCTATTCACGATACCTTCTCAGTCCGAACTTCTGATCAAACCTTTCTCATCCTATCCATCTCCCTGGTTGCATCTTTGCGTTTAAGGGTTTCGCGCTTGTCGTATTCTTTTTTGCCTTTAGAGATTGCTATTTCGGCTTTCGCCAGACCCCTGTCGTTGATAAATACTTTTATTACAATTATAGTGAGACCTGTCTCTTTTACTTTCCTTTCAATTTTTCTCAACTCACGTGCAGTTAAAAGAAGCTTTCTGTCGCGTATGGGATCATGGTTATTAAGATTTCCCCACCAGTACTCCGAAATATGCATTCCGCGAAGGAAAAGTTCTCCATTTTCGAAGAGGCAGTATGAGTCGGCAATAGTGGCTTTCCCGAGCCTTATAGATTTTATTTCAGTTCCGGTGAGCTTAATACCGGCAATAAACTTTTCGAGGAACTCATAATCGTGAGAGGCCTTTTTATTCTTAATTACAATATTCCCTTTGCCACCTTTCATCTTAATTTATTAAACGAAGAATGTAAAATTAAATAAATTTATGGTAAATTGCTTTACTATCGAAAATCATTAATTATGTTGCTGTGGAGTTGAGTTCTGACTATGATTTATTAGTTGTTACAGGGCCTACGGCTTCTGGTAAAACATCTCTGGCTGTTGCCATCGCGAAAAATGTGGGTGGTGAGATCATCAGCGCTGATTCGCGTCAGGTTTACAGGGGCATGAACCTGGGTACAGGGAAGGATTATGATGATTATCATATTGATGGCGCATATGTACCCTGTCATTTAATTGATATTGCTGATCCCGGCTATAAATATAATGTCTTTGAATATCAACGCGATTTTATTAAGGTTTATTCCAGTCTGAAAGAACGGGGAGTATTCCCAGTTGTGTGCGGGGGGTCAGGTATGTATGCAGATAGTATAATAACAGGGTACAAGATGGTTGAGGCGCCTCCTGATAGCGGACTCAGGATAGAACTTGAGAAAAAACCGATTGAAAAACTCAAAGAGATTTTATCAACTTATAAAAAACCTCACAATATAACAGATATTGACACTAAGAAGCGGGTTATACGAGCTATAGAAATTGAACATTTCAACCGGAGCCGAAGAATACATCATACTGAATTTCCCAGAGTCAGATCACTTGTTGCAGGCGTGATGATTGACAGAGAGTCGAGACGCGGAAGGATCACAGAACGACTTAAACAACGTCTTGATGCCGGCATGGTTGAGGAAGTAAGGCGCCTTATTGATGACGGTGTCAGCTCCGAAACCATGATATATTATGGCTTGGAATATAAGTATATAACCCTATATCTGACAGGAAAGTTATCTTATGATGTGATGGTAAGAGATCTTGAAACAGCTATCCATCAGTTTGCTAAAAGGCAAATGACATGGTTCAGGGGAATGGAACGGAGAGGAATAAAGATTCACTGGATAGATGGAGAATTGCCGATGGAGGATAAGGTTGGAAGAGTGATGGAATTGCTTTCAGGTGGCAGATATTAGGGTTGCTCAGGGCTCAGGGCTCAGGGCTCAGGGCTCAGGGCTCAGGGCGCAGGGGAGTTGTCCCCGGCACCTCACTTTAAATACGTCTCGAGCCATTCAAAAAACTCATGCTGCCATATTACAGCATTCTGTGGTTTTGTCACAAAATGGTATTCATCCTCGAAAAACAGAAGCCTGCTTGGAACACCATGCAGCTGTGCGGCCTGGAAAGCTTCCATGCTTTGTGAATATGGAATTCTGAAGTCGTTGGCCCCTGTTATAATAAGGAGTGGAGTGTCCCACTTATCAACCATCAGGTGTGGGGAGTAGGTGTAGCTCCTGGGCCCAATCCAGTAAGGGCCTTCGAGGTCTTTATCAGGAAACCACAACTCCTCGGTTGTACCATACCAGCTTGTGAAATTGAAGATACCACAGTGCGATATGAAAGCTTTAAACCTGCCGCCATGCATACCGGCAAGATAAAAGACAGAATAACCACCATAACTTGCACCAACGGCACCAAGCCTGTTAGCGTCAACGAAAGGCTCTTTGGCCATTGCATCGGTAATATCGAGATAATCCTGAATATTTGCTCCTCCATAATCGCCGGAGATCTGTTCTTTCCATTCCTGTCCGAAGCCTGAATTTCCACGACGGTTTGGAGCTATAACTATATAGCCTTTAGCTGCCATCATCTGATAGTTCCATCGATATGACCAGCTTTGACCAAGCGACCCCTGAGGACCTCCTTTGCAAAAAAGTATAGCCGGATATTTTTTGGAAGGATTAAAATCCGGAGGATAGATGATCCAACTCTGCAAATCCTTATTGTCTTTTGTTTTTATATATTTCTCTTCAACCTTACCCATTTTAATGGATTCGTAGATAGACTTATTGATAAAACTGATCTGTTTTACAACACCTGTCTTCGTGTCAACTACCGATATCTCCGGCGCCATTGACATAGATACAAGACCGGCAACCAGAAC
The DNA here is from genome assembly GCA_037127735.1 of Bacteroidota bacterium. Classification (GTDB taxonomy): domain Bacteria; phylum Bacteroidota; class Bacteroidia; order Bacteroidales; family VadinHA17; genus LD21. Next base: position 20,837 of record JBAXXU010000014.1, on the reverse strand, counting down.
ACCCGATTTGAGATTAAGCGGACCCATATCGTGAATCCCTTCAGTAACTTTGTCCACCCCCATACCTGAAATATTGGTTTTAAAGATCTGACCTGTACCCAGATATGCACAAGTAAAATAAATAGTCTGATTGTCAGCCCATGTTAAATTCTCAACATCGAAATCCCATCCTTTGGTGATCCAATTGGGTTTGCCTCCTTTAATATCATATACAAACAGACGATCAAGATCTGCTTCATAGCCATCTCTATGCATGCTTTGATAAGCAATCTTAGAGCCATCAGGTGAAAAAACAGGGTATTTGTCAAATCCCATGTTCCCATCAGTAATATTGATCTCTTTTGATGTAGCCAGATCAAAAAGAAATATATCGGAATTTGTGCTTTTGCCATCAGCAATTCCGTTCAGCCTTTTTGAAGTATATGCAATATATTTTCCATCGGGGCTCCATGATATTTCACCCTCGTCAAAGTTAGGTGCGGTGGGAGATTCAAACCGTTGGCCCAACATAATATCTTTTTCATCCGTAACAGCACTTCCGTTGAATGATGCAACAAAAATATGGCTGTAGGAAAAATCGCTCCAGTAGTTCCAGTGACGGTACATCAGGTCATTTATTATCCTGACCTTTGCTTTAGGGAGATTATACTTCTCATTTGCAGTCTGATCCAATTTCACTCTTTTCGTAAAATATATTTTATTCCCGGCGGGTGAAATGTTGAAAATCTCAAAATCAGCTATTCCTGTAACAATCTTCTGTTCTGAGCCATCAATATTCATGGTGCACAGGTTCCCTTTGTTGACAAAAGCGATTGACTTCCCGTCATTAAACCATTGAGGTGAGGAACCTCCGTTGCCGGTAAGTTGAACAGGATCACTTCCCGATGTTGACAATTTGAAAATATTTGTTCGTCTGGCTTCACTCTGAAGGTCAATATCTGTAACGGTATATAACACCGTTGAACCATCAGGTGAAAGGGTAAAAGTTCCGAGCCTTCCGAATTTCCACATTATTTCAGGAGTCATTACTCCTACGGCCTTCTCTTCGGCAGTAAGCCGGTTATTGAATTGTGACGATGTTTCCTCTTTAACTTCTGTTTTTTGTCTGCATGATGCAGAAAAAAGCAACACCAGAAGAAATCCGGGTAACAGATATCGTTTCGTCATAGTATTATATTGATTTAAATTGTCATTAGTGTCCACAATAAATTAAATATAGTTCTTTGAAATCATTTGTACATCGAGGTTTTAGAGCTTTTTAGTCCTTCATTTTGGGCTAAAGCCCGGGTTGTTGTGTATCCTAAACCGTTGGCTAAAGCCAACGGTAATTTAAATCCGCCACTTAAAACTTCAATTTTTATTTTTTAAGGGCTGCTGATACTTTTGTTTTCAGTTCATCATATAATTCCGGATTATCTTTAAGTATCTGTTTTACAGCATCACGGCCTTGTCCAAGTTTCGTATCACCGTAACTGAACCAGGAACCGCTTTTCTTTATAATTTCAAAATCGACGCCAAGGTCAACAATCTCTCCAAGCTGGGATATTCCTTCTCCATAAAGGATATCAAAATCAGCCTTCCTGAATGGAGGTGCAAGCTTATTTTTTACAATTTTCACCCTGGTTCGGCTGCCAATAATTTCTTCACCATCTTTGAGTTGGCTTGTTCTGCGAATATCTAATCTCACTGATGCATAGAATTTCAATGCATTACCTCCCGTGGTAGTTTCGGGATTACCGAACATTACGCCGATTTTATCCCTGAGTTGGTTGATGAAGACGCAAGATGTATTTGTTTTATTGATATTCGCGGTGAGTTTTCTCAATGCCTGCGACATCAGCCTTGCCTGCAGGCCCATTTTTGAGTCGCCCATTTCACCTTCAATTTCAGCCTTAGGTGTAAGCGCTGCAACTGAGTCAATAACAACGATATCAAGCGCTCCCGACCTTATCAGGTTGTCGGTAATCTCAAGAGCCTGCTCCCCGTTATCTGGTTGGGAGATAAGAAGATTTTCAACGTCAACTCCCAGTTTCTCAGCGTAATTACGGTCGAAAGTATGCTCTGCATCAATTATTGCAGCTATTCCTCCGTTTTTTTGTGCTTCGGCTATAGCGTGAATAGCGAGAGTTGTTTTTCCTGATGCTTCAGGACCGTAAATCTCGATTACCCTGCCACGTGGTAACCCGCCTATTCCGAGAGCTGCATCCAGCCCTATTGAACCGGTTGAGATTATCTGGATGTTTTCGATAGCATGGTCGCCAAGTTTCATAATTGTTCCCTTGCCAAAATCCTTTTCAATCTTACCGAGGGTAATCTCTAGCGCTTTAAGCTTTTCCTTGTTTATTTCTTTTCTTTCTTTGCTCATATTATTTGTTTTATTGTTTATACATATTGATTATCTGCTCAGTATGACGGGATGTTTTTTCTTTACTACTTTACCATACTGATCGATACCTTCAAAATCAGGGGCTTTCATACCCTCTTTTAGTTGCATCATAATTTATTTATTTTGTTTATATGGGTAAATTTACGAAGTTTGAATTGTTTTCAGCACAGAATTATATAATTGTTATTAACATAAATTACCGGATTTTAAGATGGACATTACATATAATAGATTGAATATAAGTTATTTACAAAACACTAATTTCTAAAAAGTATGAAATTTAAACAACAGCTAAGTACGTTTATACTGTTATTGGCTATAGTCTCAGCTTTCAATGATCTTTTTTCCCAAAATATTAAGCCAAAACCCTCCCGTCAATCCTCCTTTGAAGCCTTTTCCAAAGAAAATTATGAACAGGCTTATAATGAATTCAGTGAGCTTCTGCTGATATATTCCAAGGACCCTTTATATAATTATTACTCGGGAGTTTGCCTTATTAAACTGAACAGAAATCCCGATAAAGCTGTAATTCTTTTAGAGCAGTCTCTGCAGGGAGCTTCTGCTGTAAAGGCATTACCCTCAGATGCTAATTTTTATCTTGGACGGGCGCTTCAAATGTCAGGAAAGTTCCGGGAAGCAGTAGAATCTTATACTTTGTTCACAGAAAAGGTTGGGAAAAAAGCAGCCAGAGAATCAGGTGTCCCTGAATTCATACAGCAATGCAACGAAAAAAAGGGAGAGATAGAAGAAACCGATATAAAACCGGTAGTAAAGGAGGCTGTCATGCAACCTGTTGAAAAAGATATCTCTCCAAAAATCACTCTTCCGGTGAGTTATGAAAAATTACTGGATCAGGGTCTTGAATTTCAGTTTTTTGCAGATTCTTTGAATTCCCTCGTGGCACAGCAGAAAAAAGATTTAGAGAAACTTCCAAACGCTGAAAAATCTGCCTTAAAAATGAATATTTCTGAAAATGAATTGGCAGCTGTTTCATTTCAGAAGTCAGCCGATCAGAAATTTAGCGAAGCACATATAGTAATGAACCCGCTCCAGGGAAAGACAGGAAAAGCAGACACTGTTCAACAATCAGATAATAAGGTAATTAAAGATTCTGTCAGGCAATCTGGTAATGAGGTTGTTAAGAAGATTGATAAACAGTCAGATACATTGAAAAAGACTGTCCCTATGGTTATTAAACCAGTTGAAATATTTGCTCTTTTCGAAGTACTTCCTATACCTGTATCTGATCCAAAAGTGAAGATAATGATTGATCCTGAAGCACCTTCCGGACTAATTTACCGTATCCAGACAGGTGTTTTCCATAATCCGATTCCTCCTTCGTATTTTAAGGGGATCTCACCGGTTTACGGATTCAGGATTGCCGGAACTGACAATACAACTTATTATGCAGGGATGTTCCGGAAATATGCAGATGCGAATAAAGCGCTTCTTGCAGTCAGGGCGAAAGGTTTCAAGGATGCATTTGTCGTGGCATTTTCGGGGTATAAGACAGTTTCATCAGAAAAGGCTGCAATAATGGAAAAGGAGTGGGGTATGAAGCCTTTTATGAGTCTGGCGAAAGCGAATATACTACCTGAAACTACCATTGATAGTATTCCTCCGACCCTCACCTTCAGAGTAGAAATTGTCAGATCGTTAAAACCTCTTAAAGACGATGTTATAGAGGGAATTAAGAAGATAGCAGGCAGCCGCGGATTGGATATTCAACCTCTCGATGATGGAAATATTGTCTATTTGATTGGGAAATTTATTACTTTTGAAAGCGCTGCAGAGTATGTTGACCTGCTGATTAGAAATGGTTACAGCTTAGCCCGGGTTGTTGCATTCCTTGGGAAAAAAGAGATACCGGTTGAAACTGCTAAACAACTATTTGATAATCTGAAATGAAGGAGAAGACATTACATAAAGATGATCAGTTGAAAAGTGAAGGTGAACCTGGTTCGCTGATTCTTTACAATGATGACATCAATACTTTCGAACATGTGATAAAATCGCTCGTTGAGGTATGTGGACATGATCCTGTTCAGGCTGAGCAATGTGCTCATATTGTGCATTTTAAAGGCAGCTGTGAGGTAAAGACCGGCATTCCCGATGTCCTTAATGCCATGAGTCGCTCTCTTAATGCAAAGGGGCTTAAATCGAAAGTGGAAAATTAATATTCCTCAGGCAATGATAGTATCTGTTCGTAGCTGAATACAGGGCCGTCTTTGCAGACAAAAACCTTACCGACATTACACCTGCCGCATTTGCCAAAGCCACATTTCATTCTGTTCTCCAGGGTAGTATATATATCTTTATCCTGAAACCCGAGTTTTTTCAATACAGGCATTGTAAATTTAATCATAACCGGGGGGCCGCAGAGAATAGCAACTGTGTTTTCCGATGAAGGGGCAACTTTCTCGAGAACCATTGGAACAAATCCTGTTTCGCCTTTCCAGTCAGGTGTCTGGCCACCGGGATCGACTGTTGTGATCAACCTTATATCAGCCCTTTCTTCCCATTCTTTTAATTCATGTTTATAAACCAGGTCAGAAACAGTGCGGGCGCCATAAACTATTGTTATGTCTTTATATTTATCGCGAAGGTCAATTGTGTTCCAGATAACGCAACGCATTGGAGGCAAAGCTATACCGCCCGCGATATATAAAAGGTTCTTTCCTTCCCACTCTTCAATGGGGAAAGTGTTGCCGTAAGGTCCCCTGAATCCTACAGTATCGCCAACTTCAAGATTTGCCAGGGCATTTGTTACACGGCCTGCCTTACGGAAAGTACATTCAATATAACCTTTCCGGGTTGGAGAAGAAGCAACACAGAACGTTGATTCACCCTCTCCGAGAACTGAATATTCACCAAATTGCCCGGCTTTGAAGGAGAATTTTTCAGCATCATCTGCATTTTTAAATTTAAACCGGAACGTCCTTACATCAGGAGTCTCCTCGACAACTTGTTCGATCTCCATCAGATAAGGTTTGTATATATTGTCGCTCATTGTTGAAACACATTAAATATTTTGTAAAGCTTCTAATTGCTCTGAAATGTTCATATCTACAGGGCAGCCACTGGAACACCGGCCACAACCAACGCACCCTAATAATTGGTTACACTCGGGCATGTAAGAAAATTTATGCATAATGCGTTGCCTCCACCTCTGGCTCTGAACCTCACGTGGATTATGACCTGAAGTATGCAGTGTAAACAAACCAAAACCACATGAATCCCAGCTCCTGTAGCGTTTGCCGTTTTTACCCTTCGTTTCGTCCTGAATATCAAAACATGCACACGTGGGACATACATAAGCACATGCACCGCAACCAATGCACCTGAGCGAATTTTCTACCCAGAACCGATGCTCAAAGGCCGTTGCTAACTTTTCAGTTACCTGCTCATGGCTGAATTTCTGTTTTACCCCGGTAATAATAGCTTTTTCCTCTGTAACAGGCTCAAATAATTCAGGCGATGAAAGAACAACTTCATTACCTTTATCTGTAAGGATATCAGCAATATAATCGCCATCCTGAAGTTTTGAAAGAAGAATATCGCTTCCTTTTGACGAGTCAGGGGCCAGGCCTACTGAAGTACAGAAACAATATTCATCGCTTTGGTGACAACTTAAACCAATTACAAGGAGTTTTTCGAGACGGGTAGTAAAAAATTCATCATTAATATCCCGGCAGAATATAGAACGAAGGATGTCGAATGCAGCAGTATCGCATGGATGTGCCCCCCACAAAACCACTTCCGGGACCTTGTTTAAATCGATATCGGTTATCGTGCTTTCGGTCTTCGAGTTTGTAAATAGAAACAGGTTTTCCACTTTTGGGAAGACAATATTCTTGACTGACAGGGTTGACCTGATATGATCAAAAGTTACATCTGTAAATGAGGGATTGTATTTATATTCCACCTGTTTATCAACTGCAATAACCGGGGCATATAACTTTCGGCCTTCCGACAGGAGTTTAAATAACTTTTCTAACGATTTCTTCCGAATTAATTTCCTGGTTGTTTCCATGTTAAATTATAAAGCTTTCTTTATCATTGGGTTCATAAGTTGACAGCACCGAGCTCATTTTATCGGAAGTACCTGCATAGACCTTGAAATAATCATGAACTTTATCTACGAGGTGCATTGTAAGAAGGTGGCAGGGAATCCCAACAGGGCAAGCCCTTCCACATTCACCACAACTGATGCAACGGCCGGCAAGGTGCATGGCCCGCAGGATGTGCCATTCCATATTCCCGTGTGTATTTGATTGAACCGGTATCCACTGGGGCTGATTGACTTCAACAGAACATCGGGTGCAGTAGCACATGGGGCAAGCCTGACGGCAGGCATAACATTTAATACATTTTGAAAGTTCTTTCTGCCACCATGCAAATTTTTCTTCAGGGCTTAACTTATTCAGTTCAGCTAAAAGTTCCTTCTGTTTTGAGGGGTTGCTGAGATCTGATTTTGCAATGTAACCCTGCATAACCTGAATATCAGCAAGGTCAAGTAAACTTCCGTCAGCTGAAATACCCAGTACAACAATGCTTTCTGCAATGATTTGTTGCTCCGAGATTAACATCATGATGCTTCTCATAACCGGCAGAGTGGCAACAATGGCCATTTTACCGATATGTTTAACCTCATGTTTTGTAAGGTAAACCGCAAGGTTCTGAACACAACGTTCATCATATATCAGGGAATCGGCTTTCGCGGGGTCGGTAATAAAAGCGGGCCGGGCAACTCCTGTCGGGCCGGCTTCGTAACCTATAACCACATTAACAGTTTTATTTTCAAGCAACTCTTTTGCCCTGGTAATGAGACTATTCATTTTTCACCTCCTCCTCAACCGATTTATTAACCAGTTCTTTATATGATACATACGGACCAAGTTCACGAATCCTGGTAACAGTTGTGTTTACCACATCGGCCCATTTTGCACCTTCGGCAGCTGAGACCCACGAAAATGTTATCCGGTTCATATCTATCCCCATAAAATCCATCAGTTCTTTAAACATTATCCAACGGCGTTTTGCATGAAAATTTCCTGATGTATAATGACAATCATTCGGATGACACCCCGAAACAATTATTCCATCAGCCCCATTGGAAAATGCCTTTAGCAGAAGCATAAAATCTATTCGCCCTGTGCAGGGGAAACGGATGATCTTCACGTTAGATGCATACTTTATCCGGCTGGTTCCTGTTAAATCGGCACCGGCATAAGTACACCAGTTACATACGAAGGCGACAATTTTTGGTTCAAAATCTGGCATATTATTTTCTTTTATAGAAAAACTGACCTGTTAAATAAATTAATATTCATTAAGTAAAGCCACAACCTCTGCATATACCTGGTTATTCGAATAGCCGTGCAGATCAATTGATTTGGAACGGCAAAGCGCAACACATGTGCCACAACCCTGGCAAAGGCCTTCATTTATTTTTGCGACAGTCTTAATAATTTTACCATCGCGCGATTTAAAGTCCTCACGTTCAATTGCCTGGTAAGGACAAACTGACTGGCATAAAAAACACCCGATGCAGGTGGAATACATAGGAGGTGCAAAACGGTTAACAACCGCTACAAGTGGTTCGCGGGTGAGTTCGCTTTGTGAAAAAAGTGCAGCAACTTTTACAGCAGCCCCTGATGCCTGTGAAACTGAATCAGGAATATCTTTTGGATTCTGACATGCACCTGCCAGGAATATGCCGGCAGTATTTGTCTCAACAGGTTTTAATTTCGGATGGGCTTCTGCAAAAAATTTATGTGAATCATACGACACATGCAATTTCTGGGCAAGATCTTCAGCTCCGGAATTCGCAACCCCTGCTGTGGCAAGGACAACCATATCGGCAACAATTTCAACTGGTTGTGCCCCAAGGAGCGTGTCAACTCCTTTAACTATCAGTTTACCGTCCCTTTCATAAACAGTAGATACCCTTCCACGGATATAATTAACATGATCTTCTTCAATAGCGCGCCGTACAAACTCATCATAATTTTTTCCACCCGACCTGATATCCATATAAAAAACATGCGCCCTGCCTTCATGAACTTTGTGTTTATACAGCATTGCATGCTTTGCAGTGTACATGCAGCATATTTTTGAACAATAGGCAATACCTTTCGCGGGGTCGCGCGAGCCTGCACAGGCAATAAAGACAATATTCTTTGGTACCTGTCCATCAGAAGGCCTTAGTATTGCGCCATTGGTTGGGCCCGAGGCAGATGCCAGCCGCTCAAACTGCAGTCCGTCAATAATGTCTTTGTATTTCCCATAACCGTATTCAGGGAAGAAGTCGGTATGCTTAATGTCGAATCCGGTAGCTACAACAATAGCCCCTATTTCGAGTTCAAGTATCTCATCGGGTTGGTCGAAACGGATTGCTTTTGTAGGGCAGACAATCTCGCAGATCTTGCATTTCCCCTTTATATAATAGGTGCAATGTTCCCTGTCGATAACCGGTCTGTTGGGAACCGCCTGTGGAAATGGCACATAGATGGCGGGCCTCATGCCCATTCCCTGTTCAAATTCGTTGGGTATTTTTTTCTGAGGGCATTTGGTTGTGCATAAACCGCAACCGGTACAGGCTTTTTCATCGAGACTTTTTGCTTTCTTCCTGACTTTAACTTTAAAGTTTCCTATGAAACCTTCCACGCTTTCAACCTCAGCATAAGTGTACAAAGTAATATTTGGATGCTGTGCTACTTCCACCATGCGGGGTGTGAGGATACACTGCGAGCAATCGAGTGTTGGGAATGTTTCGGATAACTGCGACATGTGCCCTCCGATTGAAGGGGAGCGTTCGATCATTATGACTTTATGCCCGGTATTTGCAATATCAAGGGCTGACTGAATTCCTGCAATACCACCACCGATCACCATAGCAGTTTTAGTAACAGGAACTTTGATAGGCTGAAGTGCGGAATTAAGTTTAACCTTTTCTACCTGCGTCCTGACAATATCAATAGCTTTTTCAGTTGTAAGTTCATTTTTCTCATGAACCCACGAACAATGTTCGCGAAGGTTTGCCATTTCGCATAAGAACGGGTTTAGCCCGCCTTCAGCGCAGGCTTTTCTGAAAGTAGGTTCATGCATACGTGGTGAACATGCTGAAACCACTACACCTGTAAGATTATGCTCCTTAATGGCTTCCTTTATCAGAGTCTGTCCGGGATCGGAGCACATATATTTATACTCGGTACTTAAAGCTACATGTTTCAGCTTGCCGATTGCTTCCGCAACTTTCCCGCAATCGACAGTAGCACTGATATTTTCACCACAATGACAAATAAATACACCTATTCTGGCCATGCTAAATTATTTTTTCCTCTTTAACTGATTTTAACCTCTACAAAATGCCGTTTCAATCCAATTTTCTCAGCTGGCAATCCTATTGCTAAACCGATAGCCTGTGTTACAAAAATAACAGGTATCTCATATTTTGTCTTCCAGTATTTATTTATATCGGGCCGGCGCATGTCTAAATTTGAATGGCACATAGGGCAGGCAACAATAATTGCATCAGCGCCACGGTGTTCTGCATCTTCAATAATTTTACCCGAGAGTTTTGCTACAATATCGGTGCGTGAAATTGATAATCCGGCGCCACAGCACTCTGTTTTATACGGATAATCTATTGGGGTGGCCCCAATCCTGCTCATTACCAGGTCTAATGTTTGCGGGTCCTCAGCGCGGTCATAATTAAGGACTTTGTCGGGCCTTACAAGAAGGCAGCCGTAATAACATGCAACTTTATAATTGAAGGGCTTAACTATTTTCTCTTCCAGTTTTGGGATGATGTATTTATCAATCCATTCAATAACATTAAGTATCCTCGATGTACCCCGGTAATCCATTTCCAGAACGTCGCATATCCGGTTTTTAAGTTCCGGATTTTTTTTCAGTTCGTGTTGGGTAACCACTAGACGGCTGTAGCAGGCGGCACACGGGACAATTATTTCTTCAAGCCCGTTTTTTTCGGCAAGCGCCAGTATGCGGGCGGGCAGCGCTAAAGATAACTCCTTATTCAGGTTATGGGCTGCAGTGGCCCCGCAACAGTTCCAGTCGGGGATCTGAGTAAACTCTAAACCAAATGCTTCTGCCAGTGCAAAAACGGATTCATTATAGTCGCGTGCAGATCCGGTGAGTGAGCATCCGGGATAAATGCCAAATTTCATATATGCCTCCTTAATTGCTTGTTTTCTTAAATATTCTCGCGATATGCGCAGTCCCTTTTATCATGGTTGGGATGAAATGCAACTTGCCTCTCGATATCATTTTCGGGGCAAGCGAAATATCCTGTGTCATGTTGAGCGACTGTCGTTTATAATCGAGTATGAGCCCCAGCTCAAATAACCGACCGGTAAATCTGATGGAATTCAGGAATGATTTATGAAAAGCAATAATGTTCTTTGCTTTTTTATTAACCTTCTTTTCGCTACGCGATTTTTGCCTCAGCCAATCCATCAGCGATGGGATATCAATCTCCATAGGGCACCGGCTCAGACACATTTCGCAGGTTACGCAAAGCCATATTGAATGTGACCGGAGGATCTTCTCATCATTTTTAGCCTCCTCTGTCTGTAGCAAACGCATAACCATACTGGGCGACAGGTCCATCTCGTCTGCAACAGGGCAGCCGGCGGTACATTTACCGCACTGATAACATTTTTGGGCAAGAACTTCAACATTCTTTTCAATGCTGTATGCCAGTGAATTTCTTTCTGTATGATGTTCTGAATGAGACATTTTTCTTCTTTAAAGTAGGTTTATTCAATACTTGAGAAAAGACGTAGAAACTGTACGCGTTCATAAGATGCAGGATTATGGACATTTTTTCTGCTCAATAACCCTTTAAAATCTGAAATACTATTAAAATTATGCACTTTCATCCAGTTTTCCACACCTTTAATTATTTCCGGCAGGATATCAAAATGATGCAAATGATTTTTATAAAATACCGACACCAATTGAACTGCATCGGCTCCTGCAAGCAACTGTTTGATAACGGTTTCGTGATTATGAATACCTGTTGAAGCTGCAATGTCGCATTTAAGCCGCCCCGACATTAAAGCAACCCAACGCAGAGTGTGTGAATATTCCGAATCGCTGCTGAACATATTTGATGCACTGATTTGAAGGTCTTTAATATCAATATCAGGATTATAAGGCCTGTTAAAAAGTGTTAGCCCGGCAATACCTGTTTCTGACAATCTGAGGGCAGTTTCGGCCAGGCTTGAAAAATAATATCCTATTTTCAAGGAAACAGGGATTGTTACAAATTTTTTAACTTCCTGTATTATATCGAAATATACCTTTTCATTCTCACTTCCGCTTTTCTCAAAATCGGAGGGTAAAAGATAAACATTGAGCTCGAGTGCATCGGCGCCAGCCTCTTGGATACGCTTAGCGAAGTATTGCCAGTTATATTGTGTACTGCAATTTATGCTTGCAATAACAGGAATGTCAATTACTTTTTTGGCTTCAGAGATTAGGAATAAATACTGATTTAATGTATGCTCTTTAGCGTAACTTGTCAGGTAGTCGAAAGCCTCTTCATAATAGAACTCAGTTTTGCTTACAATACCCTGAAATGCTTCCTGCCATGATTTCATTTCCGGATTATCGGAATTGAGAAATTTGTCAGCTTCGAATTTAATTTGTTCTTCAAAAATAGATTTCAGAACTACGGCGCCTGCTCCCATCTGAGCTATAGTCTTTAGATTACCGATTGAAGAGGTCAATCCCGAGCTGCCAACAATAATGGGATTCTTCAACTGTAATCCCAGGTATTTACACGATAAATCAACCATGCTGTTAATTTTTTAACAGCAGCAAATTTAACAACATATAAGATATTTAAATACCTTATCCTTCAAAATTATGTTTCTTTTGGCATAATATTTTATTGTTTGCTGCTGCACCTTTTATCTCTTTGTCAAACATTTTACTATATATGACACGTTCGTTTTTTGACGAATATTTGTATATTTGAACATGATAACAGATTTATTAAAGAGAGTAACTCAATCGCTTGAAGAAAAGGAAATTCCTTATATGCTTTCAGGTAGTTTAGCCTTAAATGCCTATACTGTACCAAGAATGTCTTTAGATATTGATATTGTGATTGAACTAAATGAAGAAGATTTGATCGGTTTTTTTGAAATTTTTAACGATAATTATTACATTAACAGAAAAACAGTAAAAGAAGAAATCCAACAACATGGAATGTTTAATGTAATCGACCTCAAAACAGGATTTAAAGTTGATTTCATTTTAAAAAAGGAAACAGAATATAGAAATAATGAGTTTTCAAGACGCAGGAGAGAACCAATAGCAGATTTTGATGTTTGGATAGTTTCACCGGAAGATTTGATAATTTCAAAAATTGATTGGATACAGGAATATCAAAGCGACAAACAGATAAGTGATATCAGGAATCTGATGGCAATGGCTGATTTAGACATGGGCTATATTATTTACTGGTGCAAAAAGCTTAATTTAAACACTTATGAATTAATTTAATATGATAGATACATCTATTGAAATACAAAGTATTCAGCGTGAAATTATTTTTCAGAAAACAATGAAAGAACGATTCAATATAGGAGCGGAAACAATTAATTTTGGTAGAGCGCTTGTAGTTAGTAATATAAGAAAAACAAATCCTGAAATTTCAGAAATTGAATTAAAAATTGCTTTATTAAAAAGGTATTATAAAAATAATTTTAGCAAAAAAGAATTTGATTTGATAATTCAATCTTTGATAGATTATTACGCGAAAAATTTAACTATTGATTGAAAAATGCACAAAATGCCTTCCCCATCCCGACAACGCGGTTTCTTTTTGAATGGATTTCGACTTGACAGGCTACATATTTGCCTCTCTCAGCATTAGAACAATTCGATAATTTTTATACTTTTGCCACTAAATATTTTAGTGACATGTTATGCCGTTAATTAATGATCCCGCGGTATGGTTTAAGGAGTTATTTATCGAGGCAGGGTTAAGTTATAGCTTCTCTTCCTTCCTCAGCACGATTGCACTTGTGCTGATTGTTCTGTTTTTAAGCTGGGCGTCAAATATTATTACAAAAGCGATCATCCTTAAGATTGTAACCCGAATTGTTAGAAAAACAACCACAACGTGGGATGATATTTTCCTTGAACAAAAAGTCTTCAGCCGTTTATCACATCTTGCTCCTGTCCTTGTGATATGGTTTTTGTCCGGTTGGGCCCTTAAGGCATATCCAACATGGCTGATTTTTGTCCACAAACTGACATATATTTATCTCATAATCGTAGGAACGGTTGTTGTAAACTCATTTATTGAGGCCTGGCATAAAATTTATAATACACTTCCTATTTCCCGGCACAGGCACATTAAAGGATATGTACAGCTTTTAAAGATTTTCGTGGTTCTGATTGCTCTCCTCGTAATAGTGTCTGTTATTTTCAAAAAAGATATCGGTTCTATTGTTGCAGGACTTGGCGCTATGGCTGCAATCCTGATACTTGTTTTCAGAGATACTCTTCTCGGATTGGTTGCCAGTATTCAGCTTTCAGCAGATAATATGTTGAAAGTAGGCGACTGGATCACCATTCCGGGTCGTGAAGTTGATGGATTGGTAACGGATATTACACTTAATACAGTCAAGGTTCAGAATTTTGACAAGACAATAATTACAGTACCTACTTATTCCCTTGTAAATGAATCTTTTAAGAACTGGAGAGGGATGGAAGAAACGGGTGTCAGGCAGATAAAGAGATCTTTATTCATCGACATGAAGAGCATAAGGTTTCTTGACAGTGAGTTGAAGCATAAACTTTCAGGGATACATGTTCTGAACGATTATATTGAATTGAATGAAAAACGGGAAAAGATAACAATGAATGGGTCAGATGACCCCGTTCCTTTTTTCAATTCATCACAATTAACAAATCTTGGTATTTTCAGGTTTTATGCTGAAGCTTACCTCAGGCGGCATCCGGCGATTGATGCCGATCAGACAATAATAGTAAGGCACATGGCTCCTGAAGGAAATGGATTGCCATTACAGGTGTATGCATTTACAAGAAATAATCAGTTTACCCCTTTTGAGAATATCCAATCCGAAATATTTGAACACATGCTATCGATAATGAATGAGTTCGGGCTTAAAGTTTTTCAACAACCTTCAGGTGACGATCTGCGATCATTATCAAAAAACTGAATTATTTGAACAAGACATTAAAAATTTAAACCATGGCTGACCTTAATACCAGAATTAGCGATTTTCTTTGGAAGAATCTTAGTGAAAAACATGTTATTGGGAAAAAAGACCCTTTCTGGGAGTCACTGCGGAATACAGGGACAGAACTTTGGCTCGATACCGGCGATATGGATGAAGCTGAAGCCAACTGGTCGGCAGAAATGAGCGCCCTGACTACCAACAATACTCTCCTTAACAATGAGATACAAAAGGGTATTTATGATGTTTTTATATCTGAAGCAAAAAGCATTGTAAGAGATCTTCCTCAGGAGGAGAGAGTTAAAGAGATAGCTTTTATTTTAAATGCGCGTCATGGACTGAGGCTTGCTTCAAAGTTTGGAGGATATGTAAGTGTTGAACTTCACACGGATACTGCTCATGATATCAAGGCCATACAGCATTACGGGAAAAGATTTCACGAAATTTGCCCTGAACAGTTTATTGTTAAAATACCATATACAGCCGAAGGTTTGATCGCGGCAAGGCTTCTTAAGGATTCAGGAGTTAAAATCAATTTCACACTCGGGTTCAGTGCACGCGAAAATGTACTTGTAACAAGAGTAGCGAGGCCTGACTACCTTAATGTTTTCCTTGGCAGAATTGGCGCCTATATGATTAATAATAATCTTGGCGATGGCTCCGGGGCAGGAGAGATGGCCGTTATCGCTTCACAGAACTGGGTCACGGGCCTCTCTGCAAAAAATCCATGGCAGACAAAACTGATTGCAGCAAGTCTGAGAAATTTTAACCAGCTGGAACTTTTAGCGGGAACAGATGTTTATACCATGCCTCCGAAGGTTGCAGCCGCCGGACGAAAAGAGTTAAGCGGGAAATTCTCATCACGTACTCACGAAAACTATGATATAAGTCTTTATGATTCAGCAAAAGAGGCCCGCATTGAAAAGTTCTGGGAAGTTGATGAAAAAATTCTTAATCTTGCTGAAAGGCTTGCCTCTAAAATACCTTCCACCGGTACTGAACTGATTCGCATTGCTCATAATGAAGGATGCGGAGATATGTTCCCTTCATTGACAAAAGAGGAGAAAGGCTTTATAGCTTCTGATGGGAAAATACCGGTACACCGGCGATGGGAGAAAAAAATAAGTGAAGGAATAATTGCTCCCGATACCTTACTTAACTTAGCAGGCCTGGCATCCTTTACTGCCGATCAGGCAATGCTTGATAAAAGAATAAGAGATATCATCGAATAATCAGCAACAGGATTTTTTCGATGATAGAGATCTCGTCCGGCGAATTAACATTCATGAAGGCATTTTTAGTTTCTTCCGTGTCTTCCAATTGCATATACCTGACATTCACTACTTTGAAAAAAGCTCTCACTGCATTATCATGATCTCTTGTCAGATACTCTTCTAAAACTTTTATTAGCGATAAATTATAGATAGCATGTAAAGGTTCGATATATGATTTAATCCGCGGGACCAGAATATCACATTTATGACTGTTATAATAATCTATCTGCCTGATAATATATTTCTTATCAAGAAGTGGCATGTCACCGGCAAAAACGAACAGCGCTTCTTTTGAAGATGCTTTTAATGCGGCATGAATCCCCCCGAGTGGCCCTGCATTAATAAACTGATCGGTTACAATTGTGTAATTATCAAATTTTTTAAACTCTTCCGGAGTGTTGGTTACAATTACTATCTCTTCAAAAATGTCCTGTAATGTTTCTGTAATCCTCGACATAATTGTCTTCCCGCCGATAACAATGTTTGCTTTAGTCGTGTTTTGAAAACGTTTGCTAACGCCTCCTGCCAGTATGACCCCCGAAATTCTATTGCACAGCATCTTTTTATTTCGTATATCAGTAACTAATTAGTTCCTTGAGTTTTGAGCGCCTAAAATACTGAAATTTAACTTACTTTTAAGGCTGATTCTCTAAGAACATTTACTTTATTTCAATTTTGATCTTCAACAAATGTAAAAAAATTTCTGACCTCGACATCCTTTAATCTCATGAACTCAGTTTTATCAGAATACTCTTATAGCCATATTTTAAAAATTCTTACTTTTGCACTATTACTGAATTTATCTAAAGCTAAAGCAGGAAATGAAGATTTCATATAACTGGATAAAAGATTATTTAAAAATTGATCTTGAGCCTTTAAAAGTGGCTGAGATATTGACAGGTATCGGGCTCGAGATTGAAGGAATGGATGAATGGGTATCTGTAAAGGGAGGCCTTGAAGGTGTAGTCATCGGCGAAGTTCTTACCTGCAAAAAGCATCCTGATGCCGATAAGCTCTCAGTTACAACTGTTGATATTGGTGCAGAACAACCTCTTCAGATCGTTTGCGGAGCTCCTAATGTTGCAGCAGGCCAAAAAGTTACAGTGGCAACTGTTGGTACTGTTGTTTTCAAGGGAGATGAGAGTTTAGAGATAAAAAAAACGAAGATACGGGGTGAATTATCTGAAGGAATGATTTGTGCTGAAGATGAACTTGGCCTCGGTAATTCTCACGATGGCATAATGGTTCTTGACAAAGATGCTATACCGGGAACCGCTGCCGGAAGCTATTTTAAAGTTGCGAGAGATTTTGTTTTTGAGATAGGGCTTACCCCCAACAGGATTGACAGCGGATCGCATTTCGGAGTTGCACGAGACCTTGCTGCATACCTTAATCAAAATACCGGATTAAAGGAAAAAGCTGTACGACCATCTGTAACAGATTTTAAACCAGATAATCACGATAACACTTATGAAGTAATTATAGAAAACACTACTGATTGCCCGCGGTATTCCGGTATCACAATCAGCAGTATAACAATAGGAGAATCGCCTGAGTGGCTGAAGAATAAACTCAGGGCTGTAGGACTGAACCCTATTAATAATGTAGTTGATATAACCAATTTTGTGCAACATGAAATTGGCCAGCCATTGCATGCTTTTGATGCTGACAAAATTGAAGGGAAAAAAATCATAATAAAAAACCTTCCTGATAAAAGCAAGTTTATTACTCTCGATGGAGTTGAAAGGAGCCTCTCCTCAAAAGACCTCATGATCTGCAACCCTGTTGAAGGGATGTGCATAGCAGGAGTTTTCGGGGGAATAAAATCGGGTGTTACACCATCAACGAAAAATATCTTCCTCGAAAGTGCTTATTTCAACCCGGTTGCAATACGCAAGACATCAAAAAGACATGGACTGAAAACTGATGCCTCATTCAGGTTTGAGCGAGGTGCAGATCCTGATATAACAACATGGGCGCTCAAGAGAGCTGCAATGCTCATCAAAGAAATTGCAGGTGGAGAAATCTCTTCAGGTATTATTGATGTCTATCCAAAAGAAATCAAAAATGCAACGGTTGAAGTTAACTATAATAATATTAACAGGCTCATAGGTAAAAGTATCGAAAGGTCTGTTGTTAAAAAAATTCTTTCTCTTTTAGATATAGCCATAAAGGAAGAGAACGAAGATAACCTGACCCTTGATATTCCTTCATACCGGGTTGACGTAAAGGTGGAAGCTGATGTTATTGAAGAGATACTCAGGATCTACGGTTACAACAATGTCGGAATAAGTAACCATGTAAATTCCACTATCTCATACGCGGAAAAGCCTGACAAGGAAAAGATTGTCAACATAATATCTGATCTTCTTTCAGGCAATGGCTTCGCGGAAATAATGTGCAATTCCCTCAATCCCTCGGCATGGTACGAGCAGAGCAGCGATTTCGGCAAAGAGCAACTGGTTATTCTTGCTAATCCATTGAGTTCCGACCTGAACGCTATGAGGCAATCCCTGCTTTTTGGAGGCCTCAGCTCTGTAATTTGGAACATTAACAGGCAAAACCCCGATCTGAAATTTTACGAATTCGGACACTGCTACTTTTATCAAAAATCGGGACAATCATACCCGAAAGCTGATAATTATATTGAAAAATCTGCTCTCGATCTTTTTGTTACCGGGAATATCAAACGTCAGAGCTGGAACTGTAAAACCAATCCTACCGACTTTTTCAACATAAAGTCTTCAGTTGAAATGATTCTTTCAAGGTTGGGCGTTAACCCGGAAAACCTGGTAACAGGGGAAAGCGACAAAAAATATTTTGCCGAGTCTTTGACATATTCTTTTAACAATAAAATTATTGCAGAAGCAGGACGTATATCGAAAAGTTATCTGATGAAATTTGATATTGGACAGGATGTTTATTATGGCCATATTGAGTGGGATTTTCTTCTGAAACTGATAAAGTCACATGCAATTTCTTTCCATGAGCTTCCAAAATATCCTTCGGTGAGGCGCGATCTGGCTTTGCTGCTCGACGGAGCAGTTAAATTTGAGCAAATCAGGGAGATTGCTTTAAGGACAGAAAAAAATATTCTTCATGACATTAATCTTTTCGATGTTTATGAGAGCGATACTCTTGGTGTGAATAAAAAGTCGTATGCTGTAAGTTTTATTTTGCGCGATGATCTTAAAACTATGACTGACAAGAATATCGACAAGGTTATGAATAATCTCATCCGGGCTTTTGTGAAAGAGCTTAATGCACAGATAAGATAATGAAAAAACAACGGGTTGAACTGATAAAAGGAGATATTACCTTTCTTGATGTGGATGCAATTGTGAATGCTGCCAATAGCTCACTTCTTGGCGGTGGTGGTGTTGACGGCGCCATCCACCATGCCGCGGGGCCCGGTCTTCTTACCGAGTGCAAAAGTCTTAACCGCTGTGAAACAGGCCAGTCAAAAATTACAGGGGGCCATCGCCTTAAAGCAAAGTATATTATTCATACAGTGGGCCCTGTTTGGAGAGGAGGCAACAGCGATGAAACCATGTTACTTGCATCCTGCTACCAGACCAGCCTGATGCTGGCGAAAGAAAAAAAGATTAAAACAATTGCTTTCCCGAATATTTCAACAGGCGCATACGGGTTCCCGAAAGATCTGGCTGCGCTGATTGCTGTTAATGAAACCAAGAGGTTCCTCGATAATGACGACTATCCCGAAAAGGTAATCTTTGTTACATTTGCCGATGATAATTACGAAACATACCGGAAGCTTCTGGAGAAATGATTGCACTTTTCAGATCAGTTAAAAACTATTTCTCTCTTGTAAAGTTCAGTCATACTGTCTTCGCGATGCCTTTTGCCATGATTGGTTTTTCGCTTGCAGTATCCAGGGATGAAAATGATTTCAGCATCAGACTGCTTCTTCTGATAATACTTTGCATGATCTTCGCCCGGAATGCCGCTATGAGTTTTAACAGACTGGCCGACAGAAGGTTTGATGCTCTTAACCCAAGAACAAATAACAGGGAGATACCACGGGGTATAATTGCTACCGGGGCTGCAACAGCATTTATTGTCATCAATGTCATTCTTTTCATTATAACAACCGCGTTCATTAACCGGCTTACTTTTTCTCTTTCACCTGTTGCACTGCTCGTCATCCTCGGGTATAGTCTGACCAAGAGGATAACTTCACTCTGTCATTTTATACTCGGTTTGGGTCTGAGCCTCGCTCCTATTGGCGCATATATCTCGGTAACAGGAAGATTCAGCATCACTCCGGTTATCTATTCATTAATAGTGCTGACGTGGGTAAGTGGTTTTGACATAATATATGCTCTTCAGGATGACGAGTTTGATAAGTCGAACAAATTGCACTCATTGCCCTCAGTCAAAGGAAGAAAAAGAGCCCTTGCCATCTCTGTTCTTGTACATTTCATTACATTTATTCTGGTTCTTCTGGCAGGTTATGTTGGAAAGGGAGGTTTGCTTTTCTGGTCGGGAGCCATATTGTTTACAATATTATTGATTTATCAGCACCTCATAGTCAAACATGATGATATCAGTAAAGTAACACTTGCTTTCGGTACAACGAATGGAATTGCCAGCATCCTTTTTGCCATCTTCATAATTATTGATCTGGTAATAAGATCTCAAGGGGCTTGATCTTTTGGGCTAAAGCCCTGGTATAGGTTGGCTTTCCAAACCGTTGGCTGAAGCCAACGGCAATTAAATGAAATCTCCAAAATATGGCTGAAGCCAACGGCAATTAAATGTAAATCTCCAAACTATTGGCTGAAGCCAACGGCAATTAAATGTAAATCTCAAAAATAGTGGCTGAAGCCAACGGCAATTAAATGTAAATCTCCAAACTCAGAACTCCTGACTTCGTTCCCCAAAAATAAGTATTTCCTCGCATATTGCCGC